>JALYNQ010000111.1 GCA_030773115.1 Pseudomonadota bacterium | reverse complement strand
CGTGGGGGTCGGGTGCGATCCGCACGTCCTCAAGCCCTTTGAGCAGCAGCTGCCACAGCCGGTGGAGATTGCCCCAGCTGAGCTTGGCCGCCAGCTCGGCCGAATGCTCGCGTTCCTCGGCGGACTGGAGCAGGTCCGCGCTGGCGCCCGCCTTGGCGCGGGTGACCGAATGGAGCGACTCCATCAGCCCGCGCAGCAAGGAGCCGGGTTCGATCCCCAGCGCATGCGCTTCGTCGAGTTGTGCCAGCGTCTGCGTGACGTCACCGGTGAGCAGCGTCTCCAGCAGGCGGCGGATCCGGCCGCGATCGGCCTGGCCGAGCATGTCGCGGACCTGATCCGCGCTGACCTTGCCCTCGCCGTGTGCGATTGCCTGGTCGAGGATCGACAGGCCGTCGCGGGCCGAGCCTTCGGCGGCGCGGGCGATGGCGTGCAGCGCCTCCTCCTCCACCTCGACCCCTTCCGCCTGGGCGACATGCGCGAAATGCTCGGCCAGCTTTTCGGCCGGGATGCGGCGGAGGTCGAACCGCTGGCAGCGCGACAGGACGGTGACCGGGACCTTGTTGACTTCGGTCGTGGCGAACAGGAATTTCACATGGGCCGGCGGCTCCTCAAGCGTCTTCAGCAGCGCGTTGAACGCGCTCTTCGACAGCATGTGGACCTCGTCGATGATGTAAATCTTGTAGCGCGCCGACACGCTGGCATAGCGCACCGCCTCGATGATCTCGCGGACGTCGTCGACGCCGGTGTGCGACGCCGCGTCCATCTCGATCACGTCGATATGGCGACCCTCGGCGATGGCGCGGCACGGCTCGCATATGCCGCAGGGGTCAATGGTCGGCCCGCCCTGCCCGTCCGGGCCGACGCAGTTGAGCGCCTTGGCGACCAGCCGTGCGGTCGAGGTCTTGCCGACGCCCCGCACGCCGGTCAGCAGGAAGGCATGGGCGATGCGGCCGCGCTCGATCGCATTGCCCAGCGTCTTCACCATCGCGTCCTGGCCGATCAGCTCGGCAAAAGTCTGCGGGCGATATTTGCGGGCCAGGACGCGGTAGGGCGATGCCTCGGCCGGCTGTGGCTGTTCAGGAAGGTCGAGCCCCAGGCCGGGCGATTCGTCGTCGGTCATTGGTCGAGATTTAGGGCGAGTTGGTCGCCCTTGTCTTGCACCAATCGCAATCGACTGGCGAACCTATGGCCAACGAAATGGCCAACAGAGGACGCAATGAGCATCTTCATCCTACTGGCATCGATTGCCGCTACCGTGGCGCCGCCAAGTGAAGGGACCGCACGCCCCGAAAATTGGTGTTCCACCGGCATACAGCAACTTCGCGCCTATGAGATTTTCGAGAACAACAAGGTTGCCCTGCACGACCGTTTCCGGGATCATGCCAAGCGCATCATGAGGCGCCATGGCTTCGATATCGTCGCCATGTGGGAAAGCAGGCAGGGGGCCCGAACCGAGCTCGTCTATCTCCTCCAATGGCCGGACGAAGCGACAATGAAGCATCGCTGGGCGGCATTCATGGCGGACGAGGAGTGGGCGCGCATCAAGCGCGAGACCGCCGCCGTTCACGGGCGGATGGTCGGAGAGATAGAAGAAAAGCTGCTCAGAAGGACCGACTATTCGCCCTGCTGAGCTCGGCTTTCGGCCAGTCCCTTCATCAACCGTTCACCCGTCCGGGAGGACGTCGACACGGCCAAGACGGAGACCGCCTGCATGTACCTTGCCGCACTGATCGTCCCGGTCCTGATGTCCGCCGCCGCGGCGGAAGAAGCGCCGATCACCGTCCAGGGCTATCCATGGGCACCCTTCATCAGCCCAATGGGCGAGCCATTCCGCGGCGGGCGGACAGGCGAGGCTCCGATCGCACGCTGGTTCGGCCGAGCCGACGGGAACCGGGACGGTGTGATTTCGTCCGTCGAGATGCAGGCCGATGCCGATCGTTTCTTCGGGAGACTCGACGGAAATCGCGACGGCCAGATCGATCCGGAGGAGATCAAAGCCTATGAGTGGGAAATCGCGCCGGAAATCCAGGTGAATTCAGAGTGGAGGCGGGCCCGGGGAGAGGCTGCGGCGCAGCCGAAGGAGCGCGCAGATCGGGCTGGCGACGAGCCGCGACGCGGTGACCAGTATGATGGATATCATATCGACGGCTTGCAGGGTGCAGCCAGATACGCGCTGCTCAATATCCCTCAACCCGTCGCCAGCGCCGACGCGGACTTCAATCGGCTGATCACGCTGGGCGAATTCCGGCGGGCCGCGGCGTACCGGTTCAAGCTGCTCGACGACCATCGTTTGGGTCGGCTTACGCTACAGGAGCTGGAAGCGCGGCTCCCGGACCGGCCCAAGGGCCGGCGCGCCAAGCGCCGCAAGGAGGCACCGGATACGCGAATTGGCCTTCCGCTCCCGGAGGGTGATTAACGGTCCTGGCGGTTGCGCTGCGAAATTCGGGTGTTTTGGGAGGTGGAAGCCGACGACCCGGCACGAAATCGTTGTGGCTGCTTCCTTCCGGACCTGACCAGGTTGGCGACAGCGCCGTCCGCCGACTTCCGAGCGGGCATATGGCGATGGAAGCGCTTTAGCGCAAGCGCTTAGCGATCGAGATTATAGGCTCCGCCCGGCATCTGCACCGTCAGCGTCTCTAGGTCCTCGGTCAGGTTGATCTGGCAGGCCAGCCGCGATGTCGGCCGCACTGCCCAGGCCAGGTCGAGCAGGTCATCCTCCTCCTCGCTGGCCGGCGGCAGGCGGCCGAAATCCTCCTTGGCCACCACCACATGACAGGTCGAACAGGCCATCTGGCCTTCGCAGGCGCCTTCCAGCGGCTGGCCCTCGGCCTGGGCCAGATCGAGCAAATTGGTGCCGGCCGGCGCGTCGACCTCATGATCGAGCGTCCCATCAGCCTTCAAAAAACGAACCTTGATCATACCGGTAGGCGTGCCTGCTCATGAGCGGCCTCGTTGATCCGGCGGCAGGCCGAAGCCAGCTCCTCCTCGCCTGTGTAACGACCAAAGCCGAGACGGATCGACGAGCGCGCCTCGCGATCGCTGAGCCCGATCGCGCGCAGGACGTGGCTTGGCCGCCCCGATCCGCTGGCGCAGGCCGAGCCGAGCGAAAAAGCAATGTTGCGCACGTCGGAGATGATGCGAGCACCATCCAGCCCATCGCGGCGGAGGTTGAGGTTTCCGCGATAACGATGCACCATGCTGCCGTTGACAATCCAGCCTTGTCCGAGTGTTGCAAGCGCAATTTCACATAATTTCTCAGCATGGGCGGCATCCGCCTCGCGGCGTTCGGCGGCGAGGTGCGCGGCTTCGCCCATCCCCACGCACAAGGCTGGCGCCAGCGTCCCCGACCGCAAACCCTGCTCCTGCCCGCCGCCATGCAGCAAGGGCTGGGGCTCGGCTCCTACCCGCATCCACAATCCGCCAATGCCCTTGGGCCCGTGGATCTTGTGACCGGAAATGGCGACGAGGTCCGGCGCATCGGGAAGAGGAACGCGCCCCAAACCCTGCACCGCGTCGCACAGCATCAGTGCACCGACCCGGTGCGCCATTTGCGCCAGCTCGGCGATCGGCTGGATGACGCCGATCTCATTGTTGACCAGCATCACGGCGACCATCGCAGTTTTGGAGTCGATCACCGCCTCGGCCATGTCGAGGTCGACCAGGCCGTCAGCGCCAACCTGTAGCCGGACCACCTCGATGCCCCTACTCTCCAGCCATTCGGCCGTGTCGAGCACCGCGGCATGCTCGGTCGCAACGGTAACCAGCTTTTTCCGTTTGGTGTCTTCGAACGTCCCCTTCAGCGCCCAATTAAGCGCCTCTGTCGCGCCGGAGGTGAAGGCGAATCGGCCTCCGGACAGACCGAGCGCCTGCTCGACGCGGTCACGGGCCACCTCGATCGCTGCGGCGGCTTCGCGGCCCCAGCGCGACGGGCTGTGGGGGTTGGCGAACTTTTCCTCGATCCAGGGACGCATCGCCGCCGCCACTTCGGGCGCCACCGGCGTTGTCGCCTGATAGTCGAGGTAGATCATGCTGCGCGTTGACGGGACGCAATGCGCGCCCATTCTGCGAGGAAACTGTCGACCTCTGCCTCGGTCGTGTGCGGCCCAAAACTGACCCGCAGGAATCCGCCGGCAACTTCAGGGGAAACGCGCATCGCCGCCAGCACTGCGCTTTCCTTCATCTTGCCTGAAGAACAAGCACTGCCGGCCGAAACGGCGATGCCCGCCAGGTCGAACTGGACCAGCAGCGCTGCGCTCGAAGCGCCGGGCAGCGAGATGGCGCCGATGGTTGGCAGCCGCGGGCTGTTCTCGCCGATCACCAGGCCGCCGGCGGCTTTCACCCCATCCTCTAGCCTGGCGCGCAGCGCTGCGAGGCGCTCCATGTCATAGGGCCTGGCCGCCACTGCGGCGGCGAAAGCGAGCGCGCTGGGAGCATCCTGCGTACCCCGGCGATAGCCTTTCTCCTGCCCGCCGACCGGCTCCAGCGTGCCCAAATCCTTGACCAGCAGGGCGCCCACTCCCGGCGGGCCGCCCAGCTTGTGCGCCGACAGGGCTATGAAATCGGCGTTCGGCAACGGAAATTTGCCCGCGCTCTGGGCACAATCGGCGAGCAAGAGCGACCCCGCCTCGCGAATCTTGGGCGCCAGCCGGTCGAGCGGCTGCAAAATGCCGGTTTCATTGTTGACCATTTGGACGGCAATCAGGGCGGGGCCCTCGGCCAGCACGGCGGCAAGCGCGGCTTCGTCGATCAGCCCGTCTTCGCCGACCGGGATGACGTTCGCCTGTGGCCCCATCGCATGCGGCACGATGGCATGCTCGGTCGCGCCATGGGCCCGGCCGCCTATGCGCACGCGTGCGGCGGCAATCTCGATCGCCTCGCTCGCCCCGCTAGTGAAAATGACGTCATGCCGCCATCCCAGCACCTCGGCGATGGTTGCGCGCGCTTCTTCCAGCAATGTGCGAGCCTTGCGCCCCTCCGCATGGGGCGAGCTGGGGTTGGCCCAGGCGTCGTAGCCGCGCTCCAGCGCCGCCCGCGCCTCGGGCAGAAGCTGGGTCGTGGCAGCGTGATCAAGAAAGATACGGGTCGTTGAGTCGCTCATCGGAAAGCCAAGGAATCCTGCCGTTGCCAGAGGTTGCGCCAGCCCTATATAGGAGCCGCCGCCGCGGTGCATCCCTTCCGCGGCTTTTCAGTTTTACCCCACGCGAAGCGAGCACCCATGCCCGAAGTGATTTTCCCCGGACCCGAAGGCCGTCTGGAAGGGCGTTTCAACCCAGGCCCGCGCCCGCGCGCACCGGTCGCGCTGATCCTGCACAGCCATCCGCAGGCGGGCGGGACGATGAACAACAAGATCGTCCAGCTGCTCTACAAGGATTTCGTCCGCCGTGGCTTCGCCACCCTGCGGTTCAATTTCCGCGGGGTGGGAAAGAGTCAGGGAACCTTCGACAATGGCATTGGCGAACTGTCCGATGCCGCCTCGGCGCTCGACTGGGTGCAGCAGATCCACCCCGAAGCCGAAGTGACCTGGGTCGCGGGCGTCAGTTTCGGCGCCTGGATCGGCATGCAGCTGCTGATGCGCCGCCCGGAGATACGCGGCTTCATCTCGATCGCGCCGCCGGCCAACATGTATGATTTCAGCTTCCTCGCCCCCTGCCCGGCCAGCGGCATCATCATCCAGGGCGAGGCGGACGAGGTGGTGACGCCCGGCGCGGTCCAGAAGCTGGTCGAAAAGCTTCGCACCCAGAAGCACATCACTATCGCCCACGACACCATCCCCGGCGCCAACCACTTCTTCGCCAACGAGCTCGACCTGTTGATGAAGAGCGTCGACAAATATCTCGATTATCGGTTGGACCCGAGCTGCCCGATCAGGTGATCTTTTCTCCTCCCTGTCGCGAAGCGATGGGGAGGTGGCAGCCCGAAGGGCTGACGGAGGGGCCAAGGGCGATCCATTCAGGCCCCTCCACCACCGCTACGCGGCGGTCCCCCTCCCCACCGGCTTCGCCGGCAGGGAGGAGATCACACCGTCCAGATCAGCACATTGGCGATGAAGATGATCCCGCAGGCGATCATCAGCAGCCCGCGCTGACGGTCGGCCGGTCGAAGGGCCAATTTCAGGCCGAAACCCAGCAGCAGGAATGCCGCGATCATGGTAATGGCCAACGCGGCCGAGGCGATCGCTCCCAATTCCGGGCCCTTCACTGCTTCTTAACTGTACTGACCCCATGCTTCGGGCCATGCGCGATGTCCAGCAGCAACAAGTGCGCCTCGAAGAGGCGTTCGAGAAGATCGAGGAGACGATCCTTCCGTGCATCGCGATGATGCTGGAAACGCTGATGGACGCCTCGGCCAACCTGGCCGAGCTGGACCCCAAGGTGCTGATCGCCGAGCTGCAGACGCTCGCCGCCGAGCTTGAAGAGCTTACGCGGGCTGTCGAGCGCAGCTCCCCCTCTCATCTCGATGCGGGCGAGTATCGGGTTGCTGGAGCCGGGGGCTCCTAAGCGACCAGCCTGGCGTGCAGCGCCGGGTCGATATTAGCGCCCGAGACCAGCACCACCGTTTCCGGGATGATATCGGCCTTGCCGGCCAGCAGTGCGGCAAGCGATGCCGCACCGCCGGGCTCGACGACCAGTTGGTGCCGCTCCCACGCCCAGCGAACGGCCGTCACAACCTCGGCTTCGGTTACGGCCAGGCCGCGCGCACCGCGCGACTTCAGGATACCGAACGTAATCGGTGACACCTTCACTGCCTGGAGGGCGTCGCACAGCGCTGGCGGCGTGTCGGGGCCCACCGGCACGATTTCGCCAAGCTCCAGCGAACGGCGCATGTCGTCCCAGCCTTCGGGCTCGACCGTGACCATCGCCGCATCCGGGCAAGCGAGCGCGATTCCCGCCGACAGCCCGCCGCCGCTGCAATTCACTAGGATTTGGGCGGGCGGCGACGCACCCGCCTCCGCCAATTGTTGGAGGATTTCCAGGCCAGCCGTTCCCTGACCCGCCACGACATGCGGATCGTCGAAGCTGGGCACCACCACTGAACCTTTCTCTGCCGCCACCTTGGTAGCGATTTCCTCGCGGCTCTCCCGGTGCCGGTCGTAGAAGATGATGTCGGCGCCATAAGCGCGGGTTCCCTCGATCTTCAACCGCGGCGCGTCGGATGGCATGACGATCGTAGCGGCAATGCCGAGCCGCTTGGCGGCAATCGCCACGCCTTGCGCATGATTGCCCGACGAAAAAGCGACCACGCCCTTCGCCCGTTCCTCGACATTGAGCTGCATCAGTCGGTTGGTCGCACCGCGAAGCTTGAACGAGCCGCCCGTCTGCAAGCATTCGCATTTGAGCCAGACGCGTGCCCCGCGAATCTCGGCCTCGATCAGCGGCGTCCGCTCGACCGCGCCGCCAATACGCGCGCCGGCCGCCAGCACATCATCGCGGGTCACCTGTGGATAATCGCCCAAGCCATTCAACTCCTTGATTTATCGGCGAACCGTTGGTTGCCGCGGATCAATGCGCCCCCAAGGGACCAAAAAATCTTTACATAGGGGACCCCCAACCATATATCGCGCCTCCGCTGCCCCATGGGACTTCCAACCGCAAGGCAGCTTTGTCTCGAACTACCTGTTGGAGGTCCCTTGAGTTGCACAAGCATCATAGCGCGCTGGGGCTAGCTACCGCCCTTCGACCGGTTCAGCCGGTCACGCTCCTTCGTCCGCATGCCGCAAAGCGTGCCGCCCGCTTCTTTGCCGAGAAGTTTCCGGGCAAGTCGCTCTATGCGGTCAAGGCCAATCCCTCGCCCGACCTGCTCAAGGTCCTGTGGGACGCGGGCGTCACCCATTATGACGTCGCCTCGCTGGGCGAAGTGCGGCTGGTCGCGGAAACGCTGCCGGACGCGGTCCTGTGCTTCATGCACCCGGTCAAGGCCGAGGAAGCGATCGCGGAAGCCTATTTCGACTATGGCGTGAAGACCTTCAGCCTCGACACGATGGATGAGCTGGAGAAGATCCTGCGCGCCACGAGGCACGCCACTGACCTCAACCTGCTCGTCCGTCTACGCGTGTCGTCCGACCATTCGAAGCTCAGCCTGGCTTCCAAGTTCGGCGCCGAGCCGCACGAGGTGAAGGCGTTGTTGATGGCTGCTCGCCAGGCGTCCGACGCGCTCGGCCTCTGCTTCCACGTTGGTAGCCAGGCGATGAGCCCCGCCGCCTATGGCGAGGCAATGAGCCGCGTGCGCGACGCGATCGTCGAGGCGGCGGTGACGGTCGACATCGTCGATGTCGGCGGCGGCTTCCCCAGCTGGTATCCGGGCATGGAGCCGCCGGCGCTGGAAGCCTATTTCGACGTCATTTACCGCGCTTTCGAGGAGCTGCCGATCAGCTATTCGGCCGAGCTGTGGTGCGAGCCGGGCCGTGCGCTGTGCGCCGAATATGCCAGCGTGCTGGTCCGCGTCGAAAAGCGCCGCGGAGCTGAGCTCTACATCAACGACGGCGCCTACGGGGCGCTGTTCGATGCCGCGCACATCGGCTGGCGCTATCCGGTCAAGCTGATCCGCGACGAGGAATCGGATGCCCGGAACATGGCGTTCAGCTTTTACGGACCGACCTGCGACGATCTCGACCATATGGCCGGGCCGTTCGAGCTTCCCGCCGACGTGCAGGCCGGCGACTATATCGAGGTCGGCATGCTCGGGGCCTATGGCTGTGCGATGCGCACCGGCTTCAACGGCTTCGGAGTCGAGGATCGGGTGATCGTCGACGACGAGCCGATGGCCTCGCTCTACACCGACGTTCCGGAACGCAAGCGCGCCTCGAACGTCATCAAGCTGTAAACTTCCTCCCCTCCCGCAAGCGGGAGGGGATTGAGGGGAGGGCCTGTCCCTCCTAATGGCGTGCGCAATTAACAATCCCTCCCCTAGCCCCTCCCGCAAGCGGGAGGGGAATTACTGGAGCATCACATGACCATCGACACGCTGCACAAGGTCCAGGACGCCGAAGCCCTGGTCAACGACAAGCGCAAGGAAGAGCTGCTGTCGAAGCAGGTCGAGCATATCGACATCACCAGCTTCGACGCGCGCCCGATCGTCGAGGCGATGGGCAAGATGAGCTTCACCAGCCGCGACCTGGCCCGCGCGGCCGGCATCTACAACCAGATGCTGGCCGATCCCAATTGCTCGGTATGGCTGGTGATCGCCGGGTCGACCTCGGCCGGCGGCTGCATGGACCTTTATGCCGAGCTGGTGCGCAACAACATGGTCGACGCGATCGTCGCCACCGGCGCGACCATCGTCGACATGGATTTCTTCGAAGCGCTTGGCCACAAGCACTATCAAGCCCTTGAAATTCCTGACGATGACACGCTGCGCTCGCTCTACATCGATCGCATCTACGACACCTATATCGACGAGGTGGCGCTGCAGGATTGCGACTATACGATCGGCAAGATCGCCGACAGCCTCGAGCCGCGCCCCTACTCCAGCCGCGCCTTCATCCGCGAGATGGGCAAGTGGCTGAGCGAAGGTAACGGCAAGAAGGACAATAGCCTGGTCAAGCTCGCCTATGAGCATGACGTGCCGATTTTCTGCCCGGCCTTTACCGACAGCTCGGCCGGATTTGGGCTGGTCAAGCATCAGGTCGACGCGATGAAGCGCGGTGGCCATTGGATGACGCTCGACAGCATCGCCGACTTTCGCGAGCTGACCGACATCAAGATCGAGGCCGGCACCACCGGCCTGCTGATGATCGGCGGCGGCGTGCCGAAGAATTTCGCGCAGGACACGGTCGTTTGCGCCGAAATCCTCGGCCACGACGATGTCGAGGTGCACAAATATGCGGTCCAGATCACCGTCGCCGACGTCCGCGACGGCGCCTGCTCTTCCTCGACGCTGCAGGAAGCGGCGAGCTGGGGCAAGGTTTCGACCGCGCTCGAGCAGATGGTCTATGCCGAGGCGACCTCGGTGCTGCCGCTGCTGGCCAGCGACGCCTACCACCGCGGCCATTGGAAGAGCCGCGAGAAGCGCCGCTTCGCCAGGTTGTTTGATTGACGGCTCCCACAAGCCGTCATCTCGGACTTGATCCGGGATCCACCTGCCTTCTTTCCGAGGCTGGGAGAAAAGGTGGATTCCCGCTTTCGCGGGAACGACGGGAAAGGTCGGTTGCCAACCGAAACGAACTGAAGCACCCTCCCCGGGTCAACCTGGGGAGGGAATTTCATGAGCTACAGCCCAATTTTGATTCCGGTCGTGGCGCTGGTCGCCTGGTCGCTGGTCATCTTCGTGTGGATGCTGGCTGCCCGCGGCGCCGCCTTCCGGCGGATGGGCGTCACCTTGTCCAACATCCCGCGCGGTTCCCGAGGCGCCAACCTCGACGGCAAGGGGCAGGACGAGGCGCAGTGGAAGTCCCACAACTACAACCACCTGATGGAGCAGCCAACGCTGTTCTACGCCATGGCGATCACGCTTGCGCTGATGGGCATGGGCGACGGGGTCAACTATTGGCTCGCCTGGGGCTATGTCGGGTTCCGCATTCTGCACAGCCTGGTCCAGTGCACGGTCAATATCGTCGCCTATCGCCTGCCGCTGTTCCTGCTGGCTTCCCTGTGCATGCTGGGACTGACGGTCCACGCCGGCGCGCGCATCCTCCACGACTGCGGGATCATTTAGCGACTGAAGGCGGCTGCCAGCTCGACATGGGTCGACCAGCGGAACTGGCCGACCGGTTGCACCCAGTCGAGCTTGTAGCCGCCTTTGGCCAATATCTCGGCGTCGCGGCCGAAGGTCGCCGGGTTGCAGCTGACATAGGCGATGCACCGTACCGATGAGGCTGCCAATTCCCTGACCTGCTCCTGGGCTCCCGCCCGCGGCGGGTCGAGTATGACCGCTTCGAACGCCGCCAGCTCTTTGGCGTCATAAGGCCTGCGGTAAAGGTCGCGATGGTCGGTCTGCACCAGCTTGCCTGCCCGAGCTGAAGCCAATTTCAGTGACAATATGGCTTCGCGCGACGCCTCGGCGGCGGTGACCTGCCCATCCAGCGACAGCGCAAAGGTGCCGAGGCCGGCGAAAAGGTCGGCAGTCCGCTCGGCTCCGGCAGTAGCTTCCCGAACAGCATCGACCAATGCAGCCTCGCCATCCTCGGTCGCCTGCAGAAAGGCGCCGATCGGGAGTGGTACGGCTATTCCCCCAAGCGTGACCATCACCGGCTGCGGCTCGAACCTCGGCTCCGGTCCTAACCCTTCGTCGATACTGAGCCGGCCCAGGCCGGTCGATTCGCAGAAGGCGGTGACCGCCTCGATCGCCTCCAGCCCAGCCACCTCGACGCCCTTCAGCATCACGTCCGGCCCCTGGTCGGCCAGGGTCAGGTGCACGTCGCCGGTGCGCTTGGCCGGCAGGATATTGGCCAGCAGCGAGCGAAGCGGCGCCAGCAGGCCGAACAATCGCGGATGGAGGATGTGGCACTCGGCCATGTCGACGATGCGGTTGCTGCCGGCTTCGTTGAACCCGATCAACACCCGCCCACCGGCCTTCAGCGCCCGCAGCGTCGCCCTGCGCCGCGTCCTCGGCGGCGACAAATGCGGCTGGCGGACTTCGGTTTCCAACCCATGCTGCGCCAGCGCGCCCGCCACCCGGACCATGCAATAGTCGGCATAGGCGGAGTCGGTTAGGTGCTGCAGCTGGCAGCCCCCGCACTCGGGGAAATGGCGGCATGGCGGCGCCTGGTGTCCCGGCCCCTTCTCCAGTGTGCCATCGTCGAGCAGCATGTCGCCCGGTACGGCGAATGCGACGTGGCGGCCGGCGGCCGTCACGCCGTCTCCGCGCGCGGCGATGCGGACGATTGGCTCGCTCATCGATCGGAGAGCGCGAGGGCAATGGCCTCGACTAGATCGTCTGCGATCATGCCGGGTCCTGCCAGCTCGGCGGCACGGCCATGCAGCCAGACCGCGGCGCAGGCAGCGTCAAACGCCTCAAGCCCCCTCGCCCGCATCGCAGCAATCATCCCGGCCAGCACGTCTCCGGTGCCTGCGGTAGCGAGCCAGGTCGGCGCCGGGGGCGCGAAGCCGAGGCGCCCGTCCGGGGCCGCGACAAGTGTATCGGGCCCCTTGTAGACGATGACCGCCTGCGACCGCCGGGCCGCCTCAAGCGCCCGCTCCGGCTTCGAGCCGGCGATTTCGCCGAACAGCTTGCGGAACTCGCCCTCGTGGGGGGTGAGGATGGTGTCATGCCCGTGCAGCCTGGCTGGTTCGCCGACCAGCCCGATCGCATCGGCGTCGATCACGATTGGCCGGGGCGCGGTCAACGCCAGGGTCAGCACCTGCGGCACGTCGCCCAGGCCGGGACCGACCAGGATGCAGCCGATGCGCTCGTCCTGAATGTCGGCGGCGCCCGTCTGGACGATCGATGACGGCAGCCCGGCGATCGGCAGCGAGGTCGATACCCGGACATAGCCGGCACCGCTCCTGGCGGCGGCTGAGGCCGCAAGCGCTATCGCGCCGGGCATCTGCCCGGCCAGGCAGTGAACAAGCCCGCGGCTATATTTATGGCCCTCGGGCTCCAGCCGCGGCAGCTCAGGCCGCCCGATCTCGAACCAGCGCGTCTCGGCTTCGATGCCGATATCGGCGAGCACGACGCGACCCACCTTCGCCATGGCCGGCATCAGCCGATGCGCGGGCTTCATACCTCCGAAGGTGACGGTGAGTTGATAGTGTCCAATCGGCGAGAGCAAGGCACCCGCATCGCTCGAAACCCCGCTCGGAAGGTCGCAGGCAACCGCAACGAGCGCCTTGTTCGTCAGAAGCAAAAGCCGCTCAAAAACAGCTTCTTCAAGGCCTCGGCTCAGACCAATTCCGAACAGGCAATCGATCACAATGGCAGCTTCGGGCGCATTTGCGTACGGCTCGACAGGCCCCGTCCACTGTGACCGCGCCCGTTGGGCGGCCTCTGCTGACGGGTCCGCCAACGCTGCGACCCGCACCGGATAGCCAGCCTCCGCCAGATGTCGCGCCGCGACATAGCCGTCGCCGCCATTATTGCCGGGCCCGCACAAGATCAGGGTTTCGCGCGGACCGACAAAGAGTTTGACGGCTCTGGCCAGCGCCCTGCCCGCCCGCTCCATCAGCTCGGTTTCCGGCGTGCCGGATTCGATTACCTGCCGTTCGGCAGCGCGCATCTGTTGGGCGGTAAGGATTGGGCGTCCCATAGGCGCCGCCTATCGCAGAAAAGTCGCCAAATGCCACCAGTTCGAAGGGCAGTTCGCGGCTGCCGCATCGCGCGCCGCTTCGCTGTCGAACAAGGCGAAGCAAGTCGCGCCGCTGCCGGACATGCGGACGAAACGGGCCCCCTCCTGCACGCGCAGCCAGTCGAGCAGCTCGCCGATCACTGGGGCAAGTCCTCGTGCCGGGCCTTCAAGGTCATTGCGCCCTTCCCGCCAGTCTCCCAGCGGTCCGCGATCGACCCCGTCCCATGCGGCGAACACGTCGCGCGTCGACAGCGGTACTCCGGGGTTCACTAGCAAGGCCGGCGTTCCCGAGATGGCTGCATCCTGCACCAGTTCGAGCCGGTCCCCGGCCTCGGTCCCACGCGCGGTCAGGCTGAGCAGGCAGGCCGGCACATCCGAACCGAGCTTCGGCGCAACCTCGACTGCCCGCCCGGGATCAATTCCCCACAGTCTCGTCAGCAGGCGCAGCGCGGCCGCGGCATCGGCCGAACCGCCACCGATGCCCGAAGCAACTGGCAGCTTCTTGTTGAGCAGAAGTTCGGCGCCGGCTGTCACGCCCGCTGCCTCCCGCAGCGCATCGGCGGCTCGAAGCACCAGATTGTCATCAGCGGCCAGGCCAAAGGCGAATGGCCCCTCAATCTTCAAATTGAGACTGTCCGCCGCCTCGGCCTCGATCCGATCTCCATCCACGCAGAAGGCGAAAAGAGTCTCCACGGCATGCCTTCCGTCGGGAAGCCTCCCGCGGACATGTAGCGCCAGGTTGAGCTTGGCCGGAGCCGGCTCCGAGTAATGCATCAGGGCGCGGCGGTCGTTTCGGTCAGCCCGGTTTCCAGCTTGCGCTCGATCCGTGTCTTCACCTTGTCCTCGGCGGTGAGCATCGCAGCTTGCCATGCAAAACGTGCTTCGATGCGGCGCCCCACCGTGAACAGCACGTCGCCGAGATGCTCATGAATCTCGGCCTGTGTCGGGTCACCCGCGGCCGCCCGAGTCAGCGTCGCGATGGCCTCGTCCATTCGCCCGCGCTTGAACAGAGCCCAGCCGAGCGAGTCCGTGATCGAGGCATCGTCGGGGCGGAGCGCGCTGGCCTTGCGGATCATCGCTTCGGCCACGTCCAGATCCTCGCCCCGCTCCAGCTTGCCATAACCCAGGAAATTGAGCAGCAGCGCATTTTCAGGCTCCAGCTTCATCGCCTTTTCAAGCTCGGCCTTGGCCTCGCCCCAGCGATCGGCTTGCTCAAGGCTCGCGGCACGCAGCAGATGCAGTGTCCAAAGCTGGGCATTGCTGCCGCGCTCGGTGCGGGCGATGGCTTCGCCATAGGCCGCCGCCGCCTCGGTGTGCCGATCCATGTCGCCCAGCACATTGGCCAACCGCCCGAAGTCGTGCGGCCCCGCGCCGGGCGACCGAACCGCAGCCTGTGCCCGGCCGAGGGCGCGCTGATGGTCGCCCTTGTCGCCCAATATGCGGGTTTCGACGTCCAGCGCCTCGCCGACCAGCAGGTCGTCCGCCGGCACGGTACCAAGCAATGCCAAGGCATCGTCGGGACGCCCATCGCCGTCTTGCAACAGGGCCAGCAGGATCGTTGCCTCGCTGTTGGCCGGATTGGCGTGTCTCGCCACCTGGGTCAGCGCGATCGGCAGCGCCTTGTTGTCGTCACGGCTGAGATCGATCGCCAGCGCCAGCAGCATCTCGGCAAAACCGGTCGCCGGCGTTTCCATCGCCATTCCAAGCGGCTTCCCGGCGGCAATGCGGGCCCGGGCAGCAGCAAGCGCCTCATCGTCGCCCTGAAGCATCGCCAGCGCATCTTCCTGCCGTTTGCGGCCGATCAGCGAATCGGCATAGGCCAGCCGAAGCCTGATGCTCCGCCCGCCGGTGCCGCTCTGGACCAGCGCCTTGCGGGCGAACACCAGCGCATCGTCGGTCTTGCCCAGGGCGAACAGCATCGCCGCTTTCTGCTCATTGGCGATCGGCGCGAGCGGGCTCGCCGCCGACATTTGCGACAATAGCTCGACGCCGTCGTCCTTGCGGCGGGCCGTCCGCTCCCAGGCCTTGACCAGCGGTGCGAACAGCTCGACTTCAGTCGATGTCGCGCCCTTTTCCAGCGCCGCCACCGCTTCCTTATGCTTGCCGCGCCGCAGCGAATCCGCCGCCAGCATCAGCCGGGCATCGACCGGCAGCTGATCGGACGGAATGTCCTTGGCGAGCGAGATCGCCAAATCGGCCTGCCCCGACTGGATGGCGGTGGCGATCGCCCGGCGGGCAATGGTGCGGTCCGCCGGATCGGCCATCGCCATGGCCGCAAACAGGCGAGCGGAGCGCGATTCGTCCCCGTCCATTTCGGCCGCGCGCGCCTCGACGTAGCTGGAAAGCGGTAGTGCGGCAGCCGGACTTGCCGAGGCCAGCAGGATCAGGGCCAGGGCGGCGAAACGATCACATGTTCGGGTAATTGGGACCTCCACCGCCTTCAGGAACCACCCAGTTGATGTTCTGGGTCGGGTCCTTGATATCACAGGTTTTGCAGTGGACGCAGTTTTGCGCGTTGATCTGAAGCCGCGGTGAACCGCCGTCCTCTACGATCTCGTAAACGCCTGCGGGACAGTAGCGTTGCTCAGGGGCGTCGTAGAGCGCGAGGTTGACCGTGATCGGCACCTTGGCATCCTTGAGCGTCAGGTGGATCGGCTGGTCCTCCTCATGATTGGTGTTCGAAATGAACACCGATCCAAGCCGGTCGAAGGTCAGCTTGCCGTCGGCTTTGGGATAGTCGATTGGCGCATAATCTGCCTTGCGGCCGATCTGGGTGTGATCGGCCCTGAGCTTTAACGTCCACGGCGTGCGGAGCTTCAGCCAGTTGAGCCACATGTCGATGCCGGCGAACAAGGTGCCGATGGTCGCGCCCCAGTGCGCCACGGCGGGCTGGGCATTGCGGACGATCTTGAGCTCGTCGGCGATCCAGCTGCTGCGGACCGCGGGCTCATAGCCCTGCAGCACGTCGGCCCGGCGATCGGCCGAAACCGCCTCGAACGCTGCTTCTGCCGCCAGCATGCCCGACTTCATCGCCGTGTGACTGCCTTTGATCCGCGGTACGTTGACGAAACCGGCCGCACAGCCGATCAGCGCGCCGCCCGGAAAGGCAAGCTTCGGCACGGCCTGCCAGCCGCCCTCGTTGATCGCCCGGGCGCCATAGGAGACGCGCTTGCCGCCTTCGATCTCGGCGCGGATCGCCGGATGGGTCTTCCAGCGCTGGAATTCCTCGAACGGCGAGAGATAGGGGTTTTTGTAATCCAGCGAGACGACAAAGCCGAGCGCGACCTGGCCGTTGGCCTGGTGGTAGAGGAAGCCGCCGCCCCAGGCGTCGTCCAGCGGCCAGCCTTGGGTATGGATCACCCGCCCTGGATGATGCCTGTCGGCAGGAACGTCCCACAACTCTTTGACGCCTAACCCAAAAACCTGTGGTCCGGAATCCTTGCGCAGGTCGAAGATGCGGGTCAGCTCCTTGGTCAGATGACCGCGCGCGCCTTCGGCGAAGAAGGTGTAGCGGGCATGGAGCTCCATACCCGGCTGGTAATCGGGCTTGTGCGTCCCGTCGCGGGCGACGCCCATGTCACCCGTGGCGACGCCCTTGACCGAGCCGTCGTCGTTGAACAGCACCTCGGCAGCGGCGAAGCCGGGGAAGATCTCGACGCCCAGCGCTTCCGCCTGCCCGGCAAGCCAGCGGGTCACATTGCCAAGGCTGGCGGTGTAGGTGCCCTTATTGTGCATGAAAGGCGGCATCAGGATCGCCGGGAAGTTGAACTTGCGCTTTCCGGTCAGCACCCAATGGAGATTGTCGGTCACCGGCACGGTCAGCGGGCTGTCGCGGTCGCGCCAGTCCGGAAACAGCTCCTCGATCGCCCTCGGATCGATCACCGCGCCCGACAGGATATGCGCGCCGACCTCGCTGCCCTTCTCCAGCACGCACACGGAGACGTCGCGCCCCTTCTCCTCGGCCAATTGCTTCAGCCGGATTGCGGCGGCGAGGCCGGCGGGGCCGGCGCCGACGACGACGACATCATATTCCATCGATTCGCGCTGGCTCATGAAGTTCCTCTCGTCGCACCCTTCCGTCTGTCCGGCCCTGACGCCCTGCCAATTCCTTGACCGCGCCGTCAACCTTGGACGAGAGAAGGCCGATGGGTGGGGAAATGCAAGCGATCGCCGAGGTGCCTGGGCGCGCCGCGGCCGAGAGCCTGATCAATTGGTGGCATGAAGCGGGCGTCGACAATGCGGTCGGCGAGGCCCCGCGCGGCTGGCTGCGGCAGAATCGGTCAACGACGGCAGTCGCTCCGGCGTCCAATGTCACCGAACCGAGCCCCGGAACACTTGTCGAGCTGCGCGACTGGCTGGCGAGCAGCGTCCAGCTCCCGATGGCATCCGCAGCGGCCAGGCGAATCATGCCCCATGGGCCCGAGAATGCGTCGATCATGCTCTTGAGCGACGCTCCGGCGCTGGAAGATTTCGCGAGCGGGCAGCCGATCGGTGGCGAAGCCTGGAAGCTCGCGCTAAGGATGATTGCTGCAATCGGTGTCCCGGCCGAGGAAGCCTATAGCGCCTCACTCTCCTGCATCCACGCCCCCGGCGCGAGGATGACGGAGAAGGACCGCGCCGAATGTGCCGGCCTCGCTGTGAGGCATATCCGTCTGGTCAGGCCCCGGCGGCTGCTGTTGCTCGGGGACGGCCCTTGCAAGGCATTGCTCGGCGAGCCGCTAACCCGGGCTCGCGGCCGCGTTCATCGGATTGAAGGGGTTCGGACGGTAGCGACTTTCCACCCGCGCTGGCTGCTGCAGCGGCCGTCCGACAAGGGGCTGGCCTGGCGCGACCTGTTGTTGCTGATGAGCGAGGGTGATTGATGCGGCTTGGCTGGTTGTATTTGACGGTTTTTCTGGCCGCCCCGGCGGTGGCCCAGGATGTCGACCCGCTGGCACCGCTCGACCCAAGTAGCAGCGAGCAGCCCGCCATACCGCCCGGGCCGGCTCAGCCGGTGGTCGCAAGACCAGTGCTCCCACCACCTCCGCCGCGCGTGATTCCAAGGGATTGGCGCGGCATTTTCACCGCCATTCTCAACCGCGAATGGGAAGCAGCCCGGCTGGGCATCGAGACTATGCCGGACGGGCCGCTGAAGCCCTACGCCCGGGCCGAACTATATACCGCCAAGGATTCGCCGAAGGTCGGGCTTGGTCCGATCCTGAACCTGCTGACCGAAGCCCCCGAGCTGCCGCAGGCCGAGCAATTGTACCGCCTGGCTGCGGCTCGCGGCGGCCATCACGCCGAGATGCCGGCCATATTCTGGCCGCGCCCGACCGTTTCGCTGGGCTCCGCGCCGCGGCGAGGCAAGACCCGGTCGGTCGAGGGCGAGCCGGCCATGGAACAGTTGCGGCTGGCAATCGAGCCGTTGGTCAAGATCGACGACGGCGCCAGCGCCGAAGCCTTGTTCGTGACCGCGATGCCCAACCTGTCCTATGAGGCTCGAGCCGAGGCCGCCCATCGCGTTGCCTGGATGTATTTCGTCAGCGGGCGCGATGCGGATGCACGCCGGGTGGCCGATTATGGCCGGGCCGGCGCGACCGGCGAGTGGGCGGCGCAGGCCGCATGGATCTCTGGCCTGGCCTCCTGGCGGCTCCATGACTGGAATGCCGCCTATGCCGGTTTCCGTGAGGCGGCGTCGCGCGCCCGCGAAACCGAATTCTACGCAGCGGCACATTATTGGTCCGCCCGTGCCGCCCAGGCCAGCCGCCGCCCGCAGGAAGTCGACCCCCTGCTCCGCGCCGCTGCCCGGTCGCAGGAGAGCTTCTACGGCCTGATCGCGCGGGAAGCGTTGGGCATGGACAAGAGATTGCCCAAGACGGCGGCGCCACGCGACATGGACCGCATCGAAGCGCTGCCCAACATCCGCCGCGCGGCCGAGCTTGCCGCGCTCGGCTGGCGATCGAGCGCGGAAGGCTTGCTGCGCCACCAGGCCAAGATCGGCAGCCCTGCGGACCAGCGCGCGTTGATCCGGATTGCCGACAAGCTCGACCTGGCCGGCGCGCAATTCTGGCTGGCTCATTTCGGCCAGCCCGGCGCGCAGGTCGACGCCGCCGACCGCTACCCGACACCGAACTGGACGCCCTATAATGGATGGCGGGTCGATCCGGCGCTGGCCTATGCGCACATCATCCAGGAGAGCAATTTCCGCACCGATGCCGTCAGCCCAGCCGGTGCCGTGGGGCTGATGCAGGTCCGCCCGGGCACCGCGGGCGATACTGCCCGTGCGCGGGGCACCAGCGTCACCGCCGCCGCGCTCAAGGATCCGCTGGTCAATATCGATTATGGCCAAGCCTTCATCGAACTGATCCGCGGCAACGCGGCAACTCGCGGCCAGCTGCCCAAGGTCATCGCCGCCTATAATGCCGGGCCTGTCCCGGTCGAACGCTGGGCCTATTACGACCGCGGCGACCCGCTGCTGTGGATCGAGAGCATCCCTTATTGGGAGACGCGATTCTATGTCCCCGCGGTGCTTCGCAACATGTGGGTCATCCAGGGCCTCAAGGGCGAGCAAACCCCGACCCTGAACTCGCTCGCCCAGCACAAATGGCCCGAATTTCCGGGACGACGTCGCTGAGCCGAGGAACCGGGCAATCGGCCTGATGGTTTTATGGGCAAGAGCGGGGCAAGAGGAGACCGCTCATGTATATCGGTATCGGCGGACTGATTTTGCTGATTATCCTGCTGATCATCCTGTTCTAACAAGGCGATCGGCAAAGTTTTGGACATCCATGCGTACCATCGCGTGCGCGTGGATGTTCTTGTTATGTTCTGACTTGAGGGCTAGACTGGCGGCATGTCCGCCGAGTCGATTACCGGGCGCGGCGCAACGCGCAACGCGACCCCGACACGCTTCAATCTGAAGGAGCGCCTCGCCGACGGCGACTGGCTCGACAGCGTCGAAAACCTCGACGGGATCGTCCCCCGTCGGACCATGGTGACGGTCGAGCATCCCAAAAGCATCCTGACCCGCAACGCATCGCCCGACATCGGCTTTGATCGCTCGATCAATCCCTATCGCGGCTGCGAACATGGCTGCATTTATTGCTTCGCCAGGCCGACCCACGCCTATCATGACCTTTCGCCGGGGGTCGATTTTGAAAGCCGGCTGTTCGCCAAGCCGAATGCCGCCAAGCTGCTCCACGCCACATTGTCGAAACGCGGTTATAAAGTCGCCCCGATCGCGATGGGGACCAATACCGATCCCTATCAGCCGATCGAGGAGCATTGGCGGATCACCCGTTCGATCCTCGAGCTGTTGCTGGAAACCAGGCATCCCTTCACCATTACCACCAAGTCCGACCGAGTGCTGCGGGATCTCGATTTGATCGCGCCGGCTGCCAGGCTGGGACTGGCATCGGTTGCGCTGTCGGTGACGTCGCTTGACCCGAAGGTTCACAAGACGCTGGAACCCCGCGCCCCGGCCCCGCGCAAGCGGCTGGCGGCGATCAAGGCGCTTCGGGAAGCAGGCGTACCGGCCTACGCCGCCATCGCACCCGTCATCCCACAGATCACGGATCATGAGCTGGAAGCCATCGTCGAGGCGGCGACCGAGGCCGGTGCCAGCGGCGCCTTCTGGCTGCCGGTCCGCCTGCCGCACGAGGTGGCGCCGCTGTTTCGCGCCTGGCTTGACCAACATTATCCCGACCGCGCCGCCAAGGTGATGGCGACCATCCAGTCGATCCGCGGCGGACGCGACAATGATCCCAACTTCTTCACCCGGATGCGTGGCCAGGGACCTTGGGCGGCCCTGCTGCGCACCCGCTTCGAAATCGCTTGCCGCAAGCACAATATGCCGAACGCCAAGTTCAAACTGCGCACCGACCTGTTCGAACCGCCGCGGGGCGACCAGTTGCGCCTGCTTTGATGGACGGATGCGGAATTTCTATCGAAGCAATTCGAAGAACGGCGGTGACAGGATGAAATATCGTCTCTAGCAATCCGGTCATGCTTCGTTCTCTTGCCGCAGCATCGCTGCTCGCCGCCGCCTCGCTCCTCTCCGCCCAAGCCTCGCCGCTGATCGATCCGAAGGTTGCCGCGCTGCGCGACGCCGCCCTCCAGGACAATTATGCCTGGGACATCACCGAGGCACTGACTACTGAAGTCGGACCTCGCCTTGCCGGCACTGAGGCCGAAGCACGCGCTCGCGATTGGGCTGTGAAGAAGCTGAACGCTCTGGGCTTCGCCAATGTCAGGGTCGAGCCGTTCGACATGCCGGTCTGGGTCCGTGGGCGAGAGAGCGCGGAGATCCTCGCCCCCTTCCCCCAACCGATGGCTGTCGCCGCGCTCGGCAACAGCGGCTCGACCGGGCCTGATGGGATCGCCGGCGAGATTGTCGCGTTCGACAATATTGACGCGCTGAAGGCCGCACCGGACGAGCAGATTCGCGGCAAGATCGTGTTCGTCGACCATCATATGGCACCGACACAGGACGGGTCGAGCTATGGCGGCTTCATCGCGCCGCGGTCGCAGGGACCGACCATCGCCAGCAAGAAGGGCGCGGTGGCCTTGGTCATCCGCTCGATCGGCACCGACCATCACCGCAATCCCCACACCGGCGCCATGTCGTTCAGCGACGGCGCGACGCCCATTCCCGCCGGTGCGCTATCGGTCCCCGATGCCGAGCAGCTGGCGCGCATCCTGAAGCGCGGCAAGCCGGTGCGGATGAAGCTGGTGCTGGAAAGCCGCAACCTGGGCACGCGTCAGTCGGGCAACGTCATCGCCGAAGTTCCTGGACGAGACCCGTCACTGGCGCCGGTGCTGGTCAGCGGCCACCTCGACAGCTGGGACCAGGGTACTGGTGCGGTCGATGACGCCGCGGGCGTCGCCATCGCCGCCTCGGCGGCCAAGCGGATCATGGACGCCGGCCGCCCCTTGCGGACCATCCGCATCGTCTGGTTCGGCGCCGAGGAAGTCGGCCTGCTCGGCGGCCATGCCTATCGCGCGGCGCACGGCAAGGAACCGCACCATGCACTGATCGAAAGCGATTTCGGCGCGGATCGGATCTGGAAGGTGGACAGCAAACTTGGAGAAGCGCGCAAGGCCGAGGCCGAAGCCATCGCCAGAGCGCTGGCCCCGCTCGGCATCGTCAAGGGTTCGTTCAACGAGGCCGACGGCTCCGACATCGGCCCGATGCTGAGCGACGGCCATCCCGGCGTCGGCCTCAGCCAGGACGGGACGCGCTACTTCGACCTGCACCACACGCCCGATGACACGCTGGACAAGGTCGATCCCGCGCAACTGCGGCAGAATGTCGCCGCCTGGACCACGGTCGTGGCCATCCTCGCCGGGCCGATCGAGGAGCCGAAATCACGCAAGCGGCGTTGATGGCTCGACAACATGATGTCGGGAGGAAGAAAATGCGCGCTCTACTTGCTTTGCCCCTGTTTGCCATGGCCGCCTGCCAGGTGACCAAAGATGACGCCAACGACAGCGTAACGGTCGAATATAACCAGGACGTGGCTGAAAATGGCTTCGCGGATGCGGCCAACCTGGCCGAAAATGTCGGAGAAGCCATCGCCAATGATGTCGATGACGCGGCCGCCAAGGTCGAGAACACCGACATCGACGTCGACGTCGACACCGGCGGCAACAAGGCGAATTAGCCTTTTCCGCGCCGCACTGCGCTGCTAGGCGACCGCCGTCGGGGAGTAGCGCAGCCTGGTAGCGCATCTGCTTTGGGAGCAGAGGGTCGCAGGTTCGAATCCTGTCTCCCCGACCACTCGAGCCACCGAGCGCAGCGAGCGATTGCGTAGCAATCGTTAGCAGGGCGAGAGTTGGCGAGAGCCGGCCGACCGGCGGGCTTCAGCCCGACCGGATCGACGTCACGGATTTACTCCGTGACGGCATGGCCAAGCGTGGTAATCATGAAGACGGTGGGGCCTGTAGCTCAACGGTAGAGCTGGCCGCTCATAACGGCTTGGTTGTAGGTTCGAATCCTGCCGGGCCCACCATCGCGGCGCGCAGATCATCCGGGGGATGATCGAGCACCGCGATCCGCCTAAGCCCCCGGCACCTCCAGCTGAAACTCGGCGGGCGTCAGTATGAGATCCCCCCCAGCCAACCGGGCCAGGCCCCGAACCAGCCTCAGCGCGAATCCAAGGCCGAGCTTCGCTGCGCCCGCGCCATCGCTCTGGAGTGACGGATCCATGACCTCCTCGTCGCTGAGCTGGCGGGTCGACATGGGCCTGGTCACGGAAATGGTCATGCGCCGCCTTGTCTCGCGCACATCAACCTCGACTTGTTGGCCGTCAGGGGCAGCATCGACCGCTGCTCCAAGCAAGCGGGTGAGCAGTCGCCTGGCGAGGTCCGGCTCGATGCCGCAGCGCAGCGTCCCCAGCGACGTCACAATCCGCAGCCGGACATCCCGGGACAGTGCCCGGTTGCCCAAATCCTCGGCAATCGGCGGTAGGACCTCGGCGAGATCGGTGACCGCGCCGCTCTCCCCCCTCGCCTGCAGTTGCGCCGCCAGGTCGAGGTCTTCGATCGCCGCCAGCAGGGTACGCGCCTGGACGACAATCTCGGCCGCGCGATGGCGATAGTTGCGGTGGGCCGGGCCCAGATATTGGCCGTCGATGATTTCGGCGAAACCGATGATCGCGTTGAGCGGCGTCTTGATCTCGTGGATCGTCTCGCGCAGCGCTTCGGCGTCGGCCCCCCCGACAAATGACCGGGGTACCGGTGGCTCCTCGATTTCCGCTCCTTCGCGCCGGGCAATGCCGCGAAAGCCGAGGAAACGGCCATCGCTCGGCGAGAAGGCCGGGATTCCGCTGAGCCGCCATTCTCCCTCGATCGCGGGCGTCGGCAGGGTGAGCGGCGTGTCGTCGAACGGAAGCCGGTCGGTGAACGCGCGCACCAGTTCGCGCGGCGCGCCCTCACTGGCCGGCAGGCTGCGGCCGATCAGAGCCCCTCGCGGAGCTCCTTCGACCCAGCCAATCTGTCCCGATGCATCGCATTCCCAGCGGAACAGGTTCGGCCCGGTGACCGGCGCCCCCAGCGACGGCGGAAGCATTGGCTCTGGCGGGTGCGCCTCTTCAGGCGGCTCGCTGTCGCGTTTGACCTTAAGCCGCTCGATCCGGGCAACCATCTCGCTAATCGACGGCGCAGGTTCTTCCAGCTCGGCGGGCGGGTTTTCGGGTGCGGGAGCCAGGGTTTCCGGCGCGGCGGCCTTTGCCCTGGGCGCTTCCTTTGCCGGTGCCGGTTCGCCGCGCAGCGTGTGCACAAAGACCGTCACTTCCTTGCTGGCCCTGGCCATGACCGTGGCCCAGCCCGCTTCGTCGAGCGGGGCTGCAGCCAGCAGCGGCGCCGCCACGTCCAGCTTATCGGCGGCGAAGATCGCCAGCAGTCGCGGCTCGGCCGCCCGTCCGGCAATGCTACGCGCGGTCGCGGCGCGTACCGCCTTGGGCACGGCCTTGATCCCCGATTCGATCATGGTCAGCGCCGCGTCGAGCAAGGCGGGGTCGAATTGTTCGTGCGGACGGGACAGCAGGTCGACCAGCTGGCGCCAGCGGACGGTCCGGTCGTGCGCATCCGCGACCGGTTGGGTCATCACCGTCCTCAGGCGATCATCGAAACGCACTTACTCCTATCCCCCGCCGCCCATTGCATCTCCCGCTTGCGGGTTCGCGCGGGTGCGTGACAGTGGGCGGACGTTAACCATCCCATTATGGGACGGAAAAAGGGCGCCAGAGCCATGCCCCGGCGCCCTTGTTCAGTTGGCCTTTAGGGCCTGCTCAGGCCTTGGTAGCCAAATAAGTCAGCCACAGCTTGGCGACTTCGGCCCGGGTACCGCCGACAGACTTGAGCGCGGCTTCCGCGCCGGCCTTGTCACCGGCCCTGGCTAGCGCCATGCCGAGCCGCAAATTGGCCAGATCCTTGTCGACGCCGTCCTTGCCGAGCGCCGCGCGGAACAGCTCGGCCGACTTGGCATAGTCGCCATAGCCATAATAGGCTTCGGCGGTGACCATGGCCTGCCGCGCACTCGCCGCCGCCAGCGCCGTCCTGGCCGATGCGTCGAGCGATGCCTGGTCACCCTGAGACCTGGTCGTCGCAACAGTGTACAACTGGTTGAAAGTCCCCCTGGTCTTGTCGATCGACTTGGCCGCAAAACCCTGCTCGAGCACCAGCTTGGCCTCGCCGGCAAAGCCCTTGGTGACTAGCTTGTTGGCAAAGGCGTAATAATCACTTTCCCCAGAAAGTGCGCCAGTCGCCTGGGCAAGTCGCATCGTGTCGATCATGGCCTCATCGCTGATCTGCCCCGAGGTCTGATAAATTCGGATCGTGTCCCGCCAGGACTTGGCATTGGGATAGGCCGCAACCCACTGCCGGCTCAGTTCCGGCGCATTGGGCAACTTGGCATTGAACGCCAGCGCCACCGCCCGCTTGTACCAGCCCTCGTCGGCCTTCTGGCCGGCTGCGGTCTTGGCGGCGATCGCCTTCTGGATCATGCTGATCGCTTCGGCGGTCCGGCCCTGACCGTTGCGAGTTTCGGCCAGCATCACCGTCGCGTCGACGTGATTGGGGTCGAGCCTTAGCACCTGCTCGAAAGCTGCTGCTGCAGGATCATAGGCTTTGGCGTTATAATTGAGCTTGCCGATGTTCAGATAGTGCGGAAGCATCTCGGCCGGCGACAGGAAGCCTGAATTCACAACCGCCTGCAGGCCGGCGAGCATCGCCGAATTGTCGTTGGCGTCGACGGCCGCCTTGAGCTGCAGCTGGGCGACGACATATTTATCGTCGTTGGTCTTGGCCTTGGCCTGAGCGGCAGCCAGCGCACCCGGAATGCTGGCCGCGTCCTTGGCATTGACCGCGGTCTGCAGCGCGACGATTTCCTTTTGCGCCGACTTCGACACCTTCGGCTGGTTGGCGGGAGCCGCGGGAGCGACCTCGCCTTGAGCTTGCGTCGCCCGGGGCGCATTGCCCTGCGGCGGCGAGGCATATTGCGCCAGCGCGGCCGCCGGCAACAAGCTTCCGACCATCATGCCAACAGCGGTGGATTTCAGTTTCATTCCAGTCTCCTGTAGCGCCGGCCCTTGTTTGGCCGGACCGGCAGCGAATGGCTTGGGATTACCGGGCAGCCCCATAGACCTGATGCCCGGTGACGAAAAGCGCCAATGACTTCATGGCCCTGAACCATGTTTGAACCGCCATTTCCTCGCGCGTGTGCGCGTAGCGCGCGGGCGCAAGGGGTGGCGTCTCTGCACCGCATCGGCTAGCAGGATTTCGAGGGGGCGTACCGGCCATCTGGGCCGGCGATTCCCCGTGCAACCGTAGAAAAAGAAACGACAGGATTTCCCTTGGCGACCGAGCCCCCCATCGACGAAACCGTACCCCCGCCGCCCGGTGGCGATATTGCCCCCATCTCCATCGTTGAGGAGATGAAGACCAGCTACCTCGACTACGCCATGTCGGTGATCGTCAGCCGCGCACTGCCCGACGTGCGCGACGGGTTGAAGCCGGTTCACCGCCGCATCCTGTTCGCCTGCCAGGAGGCGGGCTACGTCGCGGGCAAGCAGTATCGCAAGTCGAGCCGCATCGTCGGTGACGTCATGGGTAAATATCACCCGCACGGCGACAGCGCGATCTATGACGCCCTCGCGCGGATGACCCAGGACTGGTCGATGCGGGTGCCCTTGATCGACGGCCAGGGCAATTTCGGCTCGATGGATCCCGATCCGCCGGCGGCGATGCGCTACACCGAGGCGCGTCTCGCCAAGGTCTCTAACTTCCTGCTGGGCGACATCGACAAGGACACGGTCGACTTCCAGCCCAACTATGACGCCAGCGAACGCGAGCCGCAGGTCCTTCCGGCCCGCTTCCCCAACCTGCTGGTCAACGGCGCCGGCGGAATCGCGGTCGGCATGGCGACCAACATCCCGCCGCACAACCTCGGTGAGGTGCTGAATGCCTGCCGGGCCTATCTCGACGACCCGGCGATCAGTTCGGAAGGGCTGATGGAGCATGTGAAAGGGCCGGACTTCCCGACTGCCCCGCTGATCCTCGGCACTGCGGGCATTCGTTCGGCCTACACCACGGGCCGCGGGTCGATCATGATGCGCGCTCGCCACCACGTCGAGGAAGGCCGCGGCGACCGCCGCTCGATCGTGCTCACCGCTATCCCCTATCAGGTCGGCAAGTCGGGCCTGGTCGAGAAGATCGCCGAGGCGGCGAAGGAGAAGCGGATCGAGGGCGTCTCCGACATCCGCGACGAATCCAGCCGCAAGGGCGTCCGGATCGTCATCGACCTGAAGCGCGATGCCACCCCCGAAGTCGTGCTCAACCAGTTGTGGCGCCACACCCCGGCGCAATCGAGCTTCCCGGCCAACATGCTCGCCATCCGCGGCGGCCGTCCCGAGACGCTGGCGCTGCGCGACATCATCGAAAGCTTCATCAAGTTCCGCGAAGAGGTCATCACCCGCCGCTCCAAGTTCGAGCTGCTAAAGGCGCGCGAACGGGCCCATATCCTGCTCGGGCTGGTCGTCGCGGTCACCAACCTCGACGAAGTGGTCAAGCTGATCCGCGGCTCGTCCAGCCCCGCCGAAGCGCGCGAGAAGCTGCTCGAGCGGGAATGGGCCGGCGATCAGATTCGGCCCTACATCATGCTGGTCGAGGCGGTGGAGCCGCAGGCCGCGGGCGAAAACTATCGCCTGTCGGAGGCCCAGGTCCGGGCGATCCTCGAGCTGCGCCTCCACCGGCTGACGGCACTTGGTCGCGACGAGATCGGCAACGAGCTCGAAGGGCTTGCCAAGAATATCGGCGAACTGCTTGAAATATTGGGCAACCGCGTCCGCCTGTACGAGGTAATGCGCGAGGAATTCGACGAGGTCGAAGCCGAGTTCGCAACTCCGCGCGTGGCCGAGATCACCGCCGCCTTCGACGGCCTCGAGGACGAGGACCTGATCGAGGTCGAGGACATGGTCGTGACGGTGACCATGACCGGCTACATCAAGCGTACCCCCCTCGCCCTGTTCCGCGAGCAGAAACGCGGCGGCAAGGGCCGCAGTGGCATGAGCACCAAGGACGAGGATGTGGTGACGGAGCTGTTCGTCACTTCGACCCACAATCCGGTGTTGTTCTTCTCGAACATCGGCCGGGTTTACCGCATGAAGGTGTGGCGCCTGCCCGAAGGCGGCCCGACCGCCAAGGGCCGGCCGATGGTCAATTTGCTGCCGCTGGCCGAGGGCGAGACCATCACCACCGTCCTGCCGCTACCGCAGGACGAGGCGGAATGGGGCGGCCTCCACATCATGTTCGCCACCGCCAAGGGCACCGTGCGCCGCAACTCGATGGATGCCTTCACCAACATCCCGACCGCCGGCAAGATCGCGATGAAGTTCGGGACCTCCGAGGAAGGCGAGGAAGAAGAGGATAGTCTCGACCGGATCATCGGCGTCGAGCTGCTTACCGAGGATGACGATGTCCTGCTCGCCACCCGCAACGGCAAGGCGATCCGCTTCCTGTCGACCGATGTCCGCGAGTTCCAGAGCCGCGCCTCGATGGGCGTTCGCGGCATCCGGCTGCAGGGCGACGACCAGGTCATCTCCATGTCGATTCTGCGCCGCGCGGGCACCACCCAGGAGGAGCGCGAAGCCTATCTGCGCTGCCCGGCCTGGCGCGAGAAGGACGAGCAATGCACCTTGCCGCCGGAGCGCTACGCCGAGATCGCCGACAAGGAGCAGTTCCTGCTGACCATCACCGAGAACGGTTACGGCAAGCGTTCCTCGACCTACGAGTATCGCCGGACCAACCGCGGCGGCCAGGGGATCATCAACATCGTCACCAGCGAGCGCAACGGCGGAGTGGTGGCCAGCTACCCGGTCAAGCCGGGCGAGCAGCTGATGCTGGTCACCGACCAGGGTAAGATGATCCGCACCACCGTGGGCGACATTCGCATCGCCGGTCGCAACACCCAGGGCGTGACCATCTTCAACGTCGCCGACAATGAGAAGGTGGTGTCGGTCGCCAAGATCGACGAAAGCGAGGAAGAGGAGGTCGAGCTGGAGGCCGGCGACGAAAAGGCGCCCGAACCTGGCGCAGATACGTCCGAGGACCTGGCGGAGGGGCCAAGCGACGGCCAATAGCACCGTCGGCCAAGCGCCCCTCGACTGCGTTCGAGGTGCACGGTGAAACGGAACGAGGGCGTCCGGGAGCGCGTTGGTTCGGGGAGACTTTGATAGCCGAAGGAGACCCCGATGCCGCTTGCCAACAATGCCCTCGTCCTGGTCACCGACGGCCGCAAGACCCTCTTCTTCCGCAACCATGGCGATGAGAACCAGATCGACCTTCGCACCGAAGATTTCGATGAACGCTCGGACGCCAAAGACCGGGAGCTCAGAACCGACGCGCCCGGAACGAACGCACAATCAGCAGGCTACAGCGGCCGAGTGGCTTATGACGAAACGGACTTCCACCAGTTGGAGGAAGATCGTTGGGCGGTTGCTGCGGCGGACACGGTCAACAAGCGCGTTTTGGCAAATGATTTCGACGCCCTGGCGATCGTTGCTCCGCCGAAGACGCTCGGCCTGATCCGCAAGAAGCTCCACAAGGAAGCGGAACGGCGCCTTGTCTGCGAAATCCCCAAGGAAATGACCGGCCGGCCGATCCCCGACATCGAAGCACTGCTGATCAGTGAGACGAAAGCCGAGGCCCCAGCCCCTTTTTAGGGAAAGAGATGGGTGACGGCGGCGTCGCGGGCGACCGCGGCGAGCAATAGGCTGCGGTGGCAGCCGGCCGGATCGCGCTCATAGCATAGCAGCGCGCTCGGCTTTTCGGCGGCGAGCTCGCGCATTTGCTCGGCCTGGACGATCGCCTCGGGCGATTCGAGCTGGCCGGTATAGATGCGCTCAAGATCTGCTTGCCGCCCTGCTCTTGCTGCTGAACGCCCATCCGAGGGTGTGCCGAGCGCTTTCAGGTGGACATAGTCGATCCCGACCTCGCTCAGCGCGATGCGGAGGGGCGACTTGGAAAAGCCGGGCCGGCGCGACAGTGGCAATGCCCGCACGTCGATCACCCGCTCCACGCTGGCGCTCTGCAACGCAGCGAGAAATTCCGCCATCGTCGTTCCCTCATAGCCGATGGTGAAGATGCGCATCAGGCCTCCCCCTCCATCTCCCACAGACCCGGATAGACCCGGACAAATCCATTCGGTGCAAGCTCCAGGACAGCCGAATAGGACGCCGTCGGCGAATGATATTGATACCGGTCCTCGCCAAGGCGCCGATAATGCTGCGGCAAGCGAGTCAGACTGGCCTCACCGATGTCGAACCATGCTGCCGGAATCTCGGCTTCTTCACCCTCCTGTAAGCCAGCATGGCGGAGCTGCTGGAGGTTGGTCGCAGGCGTGAAGCCGAAATCGAGATGCACGAGATCGCCGAGCCCATCGACTGTCCTGCCGTCGAGATACCAATCGTTCCCCCGGCGAAATTCGTGCACGAACGGCCGACCATCGCGGAAGCCGTCGATCCGCGAGCTGCGGGTCGTGAAGTCGGCCCCCAGTGCTACCTGATAGCGAACTCCGGTGATCCCATTCTCGGAGAATGCAGCGAAGCCGGTCAGGGCCCAGCCGTCGCCAGTCCTCTCTAATACCGCCGCGTCATGTCCGGGCCGGTCCAGACGCCGCCACAATGCGACGGCCAGATTGCTCATCGTGCCTCCTTGTCATCGACATATTCGAGGTCGTGAGCAGGCGCATCGGGCGCTTGCTCGTCGAGCGACTGGCGATAATGGACGCAGCCGCGCAGGAACTTGGGCCAGGGCGGAACAGCGATCTCCGGCTCGATCTGTTCGGGCAGCAGACTCCACAGCTGCGGATGGTGCCAGCATAGATTATGGCCCGAGCTGTCGCGATGCTCGCGGATGCCGGCGCGGAGCCGCTTCACTTCGATCACCAGCTCGCCGCGGCTCATATGATCGAGGTCCTGGTCCAACATGCTCTTCCTCCCGGTGCCAAGCAGGCCTATCGAACGCCCGCATGACGCATCAGGTTCACATCATCGGCGGCGGGCTGGCAGGATCGGAAGCCGCGTGGCAGCTGGCCGAGGCCGGCATCAAGGTCCGCCTCAGCGAAATGCGCGGGTCCGGCGACATGACGCCGGCGCACGAGACCGACCGCCTGGCGGAGATGGTCTGCTCCAACAGCTTCCGCTCCGACGATGCCGAGAACAATGCGGTTGGCTTGCTCCACCAGGAAATGCGGGCGCTGGATTCGCTGGTCATCGCTGCCGCGGACCAGCATCGCGTGCCCGCCGGCTCCGCCCTGGCGGTCGACCGCGAAGACTTTGCGAATGAGATCACTGCCCGCATCGCGGCCCATCCCAATATTGAAGTCGTGCGCGAACGGGTCGACACCCTGCCCGCCTCCGGCTCGACCATCGTCGCCACCGGCCCGCTGACCGCGCCCGGCCTGGCCGAGGCGATCGCCAAGGTCACCGGCAGCGACGCCCTCGCCTTCTTCGACGCCATCGCGCCCATCGTCCACGGCGACAGCATCGACATGTCGGTCTGCTGGATGGCGGCGAGGTGGGACAAGGGGGGCAAGGATTACATCAACTGCCCGATGGACAAGGCGCAGTACGACGCCTTCGTTGCGGCGCTCAAGGCAGGCGAGAAGACCGAGTTCAAGGAGTGGGAGAAGGACACGCCTTACTTCGAGGGCTGCATGCCGATCGAGGTGATGGCGGACCGGGGCATCGAGACCTTGCGCTACGGCCCGATGAAGGGTGTCGGCCTCGACGACCCGCGCACCGGCCGCTGGCCTTATGCCGTCGTCCAGCTCCGCCAGGACAATGCGCTCGGCACGTTGTGGAACATGGTCGGGTTCCAGACCAAGCTGAAGCATGGCGAGCAGGTCCGCAT
>JALYNQ010000110.1 GCA_030773115.1 Pseudomonadota bacterium | reverse complement strand
GGTCGGCCGAGGTCTGGACCTCTTCGACCGTGGCGCTGATCGAGCCATTGGCCTCGACCGTCTGCTTGGTCGCCTGCTGGATGGCGGTGATCTTGTTGGTGATGTCGTCGGTCGCACGGGCCGTCTGGGCGGCGAGGCTCTTCACTTCCTGCGCTACGACCGCGAAGCCGCGGCCGGCATCGCCGGCGCGGGCCGCCTCGATGGTCGCGTTCAAGGCGAGCAAATTGGTCTGACCGGCGATGTCGCGGATCAGCCCGAGGATCGATTCGATCGCTTCGACATGGCTCGATAGGGCCTGGCTGACCTTGACTGCCTGCTCGGCCTGGTCGCCGGCCTTGGTCGCGACCCCGGCCGCAACCTCGACTTCGGTCCGGGCGTCTTCGATGGCGCGGATCAGGCCGGCCGCGGTCTGCGCCGCCTCCCGCATCGCCACCGCCGACTGCTCGGCCGCCGCGGCGACCTCGCTCGTCTTCCCAAGCATGCCGCGGGCGGAAGCGCTGGTCTGGACCGCCTGGTTGCGGAGGTCGTCGCTCTCGCGGGTGCAATCGTTGACCACGCCCATCACGCGGCCGTTGAAGTTGCTCGCCTGGCGCTGCTGCGCCTGCTCGCTCTCGCGCCTGGTGATGGTGATGCCGTGATGGATGAAGCAGTCGATCTCGACCGCCTGTATTTCCGACAGGGTGCGCGCGTGGCGGACCAACTCGGCCTCGTCGCTGAGCTTGGACCGGAGCAGCACATAAGCCGCCTCGGTCTCGGCATTGAGCCCGGCCAGCAGGGTCGAAAGCGACAGCCCCGCGCCCAGCGCCCTGGCGACGAAATCATGCGCCTGGCGGGCCCATTCGGGCCGCTCGAGCCGCTCGAACTTGTCATTGATGAAGGGGAGGATGCGCTGCGACAGCTGTTCGATCTTGGCCTCGTCGAAGCGGTCGGTCACCTCGGGGGACTTGGCGTAGCGGCGCCAGAATTCCCGGGCCAGCTCGATTGCGCCGTCGCCGATCAGCGCCCATAGCTCGCGCGAACGCTCGGGCAGGTCGCCGCCGGTGTCGTACAGGCGCAGGCTCCGCACCAGATCATATTCGCCGTTGGACGTTCCCTGCACCACGCTCGCCATTGATCCGAGAATCCTCACTAAATTTGCATAGCCGCGGAGTCGCTATGGGGGCGCAATGGTTAAGGCCGGGTTAGTCCTCGGCGAACTTGCCAGCGCTGCCGTTGCTGCCTAGGGGAACCAAGCCCATTCAACAGGCGGTTCGAGGACCCATGAGCAGCACTCCACAGCGACCCTTATCGCCGCACCTTTCGATCTGGAAACCCGGACCGCATATGATCGTCTCGATTACCCACCGCATCACCGGCGGTGCGCTGACCGTGGCCGGGCTCGCCGTGCTGGCCTGGTGGCTGGCGGCGATCGCCGGCGGCCCGGTCGCCTATGACAAGTTCACCAAGGTCGCGGGTCACCCAGCCGGCCTGGTCGTGCTGGCGGGGCTGACCTGGGCATTCTGGCAGCATCTTTTCTCGGGACTGCGCCACCTCGTGCTCGACACGGGGGCGGGATACGAGCTGCGCACCAACCGCTTCTGGGCGGTGATGACGCTGGCCGGGTCGCTGCTGGCGACGGCGGTCACCTGGTATTTTCTGATGGGAGTGGGCAAATGAGCCAGGGCGAAAGCGCGACCCCGCTGGGTAAGGTGCGCGGCCTGGGTCCGGCCGGCGAGGGGGGTCATCATTGGCTGGAGGAACGCTTCACCAGCCTTGCCCTGCTCGTCCTGACCCTGTGGCTGGTCTTTTCGCTGGTCATGCTGCCGGACCTCAGCCTCGACATCCTCAAGGAATGGCTGAGCTCGGCCTGGGGCGCGATTCCGATGGCCCTGTTGGTGATCACCGCCTTCAAGCATGGCCTCGACGGCCTCAAGGTCTCGGTCGACGACTATGTCCATGACGAGGGCACGCGCATCGGCCTTCATTATTTCCTCGCCATGGCCGCCATCGCCGGCGCGTCGATCGCCCTGTTCGCACTGGCCCGGATCGTGTTCGGAGCAGCGTCCTAAATGACCGCCTACAAGATTATCGACCATGTCTACGACGTCGTGGTGGTCGGCGCCGGGGGGTCGGGCCTGCGGGCGACGATGGGCGCGGCCGAAAAAGGGCTGAAGACCGCCTGCGTCACCAAGGTCTTCCCTACCCGTAGCCACACCGTCGCGGCGCAGGGCGGAATCGCCGCCAGCCTCGGCAACATGGGCCCCGACCATTGGACCTGGCACATGTACGATACGGTCAAGGGTTCCGACTGGCTCGGCGACCAGGATGCGATCGAATATCTGTGCCGCGAGGCCCCGGCGGCGGTCTATGAGCTCGAGCATGCCGGCATGCCGTTCAGCCGCACGTCGGAGGGCAAGATCTACCAGCGCCCGTTCGGCGGCATGATGCAGAATATGGGCGAGGGGCCGCCGGCGCAGCGGACCTGTGCGGCCGCCGACCGCACCGGTCACGCGATGCTCCATACGCTCTACCAGCAGAGCCTGAAGTATGACGCTGACTTCTTCATCGAATATTTCGCGCTCGACCTGATCATGGAAGATGGGGCGTGTCGCGGTCTGGTGGCGCTGTGCCTCGATGACGGTTCAATCCATCGCTTTCGTGCCCAGGCCGTGGTGCTGGCGACCGGCGGCTATGGCCGCACCTATTTCTCGGCAACCTCAGCCCATACCTGCACCGGCGACGGCAATGCGATGGTGCTTCGTGCCGGCCTGCCGCTGCAGGACATGGAGTTCGTCCAGTTCCACCCGACCGGAATCTACGGCGTAGGCGTGCTGATCACCGAGGGCGCGCGCGGCGAAGGCGGCTACCTGACCAACAGCGAGGGCGAGCGCTTCATGGAGCGCTACGCGCCCAGCGCCAAGGACCTCGCCAGCCGCGATGTCGTGTCACGCTCAATGGCGATGGAGATTCGCGAGGGCCGCGGAGTCGGCGAGCATAAGGACCATATCTTCCTTCACCTCGACCATATCGACGCCAAGGTGCTGCACGAGCGGCTGCCCGGCATTACCGAAACCGGCAAGATCTTCGCCGGCGTCGACCTTACCCGCCGGCCGCTGCCGGTGGTGCCGACGGTCCATTATAATATGGGCGGGATCCCGACCAATTATCATGGCGAGGTGGTGACGCTGAAAGACGGCAGCCCGGACAGCGTCATCCCGGGCCTGTTCGCGGTCGGCGAGGCGGCCTGCGTCTCGGTTCATGGCGCCAACCGCTTGGGCTCCAACAGCCTGATCGACCTGGTGGTGTTCGGGCGCGCGGCGGGCCTGCGTCTGGCGGAGGTGATCAAGCCGGGTGCCAACCAGGCGCTGCTCAAGCAGGACGCGGCCGAGCTGGCGCTGTCGCGGCTCGACAAGTTCCGCCACGCGGAGGGTTCGCTGCCGACGGCCAAGATCCGCGACGAGATGCAGCGAACGATGCAGGCCGACTGCGCGGTGTTCCGTACCGAGCGGACTCTGGCCGAAGGCATGGCCAAGATCGATACGGTCTACAAGAAAATGGCCGACGTCCATGTCTCCGACCGCAGCCTGATCTGGAACAGCGACCTGGGCGAGACGCTCGAGCTCGACAATCTGATCGCTCAGGCGGTGGTCACCATGCATTGCGCCGCCAACCGCAAGGAAAGCCGCGGCGCGCACATGCACGAGGATTTCCCCGAACGAGACGACAAGAATTGGATGAAGCACACGGTCGCCTGGTTCGACGGCTGGGGAGGCCAGGGAGGCGATGTGAAGATCGATTACCGCCCGGTCCATGCCTACACGCTCACCGACGACATCGACTATATCAAGCCCAAGGCGCGGGTCTATTGAATGAGACGCTGCTGTGGCTGTTTCACCTCGCCAGCGGCGGCGTGGGCTTTGCGGCGGTCTACTATTTGCGATGGCGGATCGCGCTCACGGTCATCATTGGGGGTCTGATCACTACCATCGGCTGGCTCCTGATCTTCCGCTTCACTGAAGAAGAGAAGCGGCCCGAATGGATCCGGCTCGACCTGTCGCTCAACCTCAGCTTCGGCTTGATCTTTGCTGCATTGGGGGCGGTGCTCGGCTGGTGGCTCCTGACCCGCCGCAAGAGCGGGACTGATTGACGTTCGTCGTTGCCTCCTGACAGGCCGACGAGTTTCCCTTCCTTTTGAAGTTCCTGCTCCTAGCCTTTCCGAAACAGGGGAGACGGCTGGCAGGAACGCTGCGCCATTCATCGATGAATCGCACCGGCAATATGTCGGGCAGGCGGCAGTCTATTACATCGACACACTGCTCCGTTCATCGTCGGAGGAGCGGCAAAAATATTGCCATCCATCGCAATGATATAGCGTGAGAGGGTGCGGTGAAACGTGTATTTTCATAGACGAAGTGTTGACGACGAGCCGTGCAATAACGTAGACGAACCGAGTTCTCACCACATCGGGAGCTTGGACATGGACGCTTCGGACGAACAGAAATCGCCGGGCAGGAAGCTGCTGCTCGCCATCCTCGTGGCCGTCGCGCTGGCGGTGCCGATCTTCATGGTCTGGGCGCTGGTCTACGACCGGCAAAGCCGCTCAGAGGAGGCTCGCGTCTCGATCACCGAAGGTTGGGGCGGAGCGCAGGTCATGAGCGGTCCGGTGCTGGTCATCCCCTATAAGGCAACCATCACCGAAACGAGCGAAAGCGGTGGCAAGCCGGTGACCCGCACCCGCACCGTCGACAAGGAACTGGTGCTCGACCCCGAAGCGATCGACATTGCCAGCGCGGTCAAGCCCGAGCTCCGCACGCGCTCGATCTATCAAGCTGTGGTCTATGATGCCTCGGCCAAGGGTTCGGCCCGTTTCGCCTTCCCACCGGACCTCGCGCGTTACGGCGTGGATCCGGCTAACCTGGAACTCAATCATGCCGAGCTACGCTTCGGCCTCAGCGATCCGCGCGGGCTTGGAGCCAATCCATCGGTGAAGCTCGACGGCCGGCCGGTGCGGCTCCAGCCAGGCTCGGGCGGCGGGCTCGGCAGCGGCTTTTTCGCCTTCGTCGACGTTTCGGCGATGCGCGGCAAATCGCTGGTCGTCGAGTTCGACTATGAGCTTCGCGGCAACAGCTCGCTCGCGGTCGAGCCACGTGGCGGGGACATTCATTGGAAGGTCGTCAGTAGCTGGCCGCATCCCTCGTTCGGCGGTGGCTTCCTGCCCGGAACGCGCACCGTCCGTGCCAACGGGTTCGATGCCGATTATCGAATCGGCAACCTGTCACTCGGGCGAACCCTGGTCGCAACCGCTGATGCCGGCGGAACCAGCTTGGGTGGCGTCGCAACCACAAGCGAAAATGTGACGGAAGGAGTGATCGAAGTTGCGCGAGCGGCTCCATCCGCCTCACCGGCACAGGTCGCCTCGATCAGCCTGATCCAGCCCGTCGATCTCTATTCGCAAGTCGATCGCGCGACCAAATACGGCTTCCTATTCATCGCCTTCACCTTCACCGCCCTGCTGATGTTCGACATCATCGGCGGGGTGCGAGTGTCGCCGGTCGAATATCTGCTGATGGGCGCCGCAATCGTGCTGTTCTTCGTGCTGTTGCTCGCCTTCGCCGAGGTGATCGGCTTCACCCCGGCCTATGTCGTGGCGTCGGTGGCGATCGCCGGCCTGAACTCCGCTTACTCGGCCGCGGTGCTCGGCAGTTGGCGGCGGGGCCTTGCGATCGGCGCGTTGCTGATCGGCCTTTACGCGGTGCTTTACATCCTGCTTGGGCTTGAGGACTTCTCGCTGCTGATAGGCTCGATCCTGTTGTTCCTCGGGCTAGCCGGCGTGATGTACGCCACCCGGCGGATCGACTGGAGCGGGGCGGCCCTTCCGGAAGGCGCAAGCTAGAGAAAGGTCGCGGGGAGCGGCTGCCGCTAAGCCGCTCCCTGCTTCCTACCCGTCAATACGTCATTTGCGCCTGTCGACCGAACGGTAGACCTTGGACTTGTCGCGCTTGCCGACCGAAATGACGACCACCACGACCCGCCCGTCATCGATGCGGTACACGAGCCGGAATCCCGATGCTCGTAACTTGATTTTGTAGAGGTCGGGGGCACCGCGCAGCCGAGCCGTCCTGACTGAAGGTTCCTTTAGACGATCGGCGAGCTTTTTCTTGAACTGTTCGCGGACCGTCGTGCCGAGCTTCTGCCATTCCTTGAGTGCGCTGGGCAGAAATTCCAAACTATAGGTCGGCAAGATTTACCCGCACGGGCTTCTCGTTGGCACGTTCGCGGGCGATTTCCGCCAGTTCCAAATCCTCGAGCCGCTCCATCAGCTCTTCCCAAGCTTTGGCGGGGACCAGGTAGGCGGCAGGCGTATTCCGATTGAGGACAGCCACGGCTTCACCGCCCGCAGCCTCAATCGCAGCACTCGGATTCGTCTTGAGTGCCGAGATGCTGACGCTTTTGCCAGCGAGGATCGGTTCCAGTTCCATGACCACTTAATAGGTCCTTCTTCTGGTCATTTCAACCAGTTTGGTTGACGCGCCGCCAGCAACCGCTAAGCCGCTCCCCGCCTATGACCGATCCCCGACCGCCAAAGCGCATTTTCCCCGAAGCCTCGACCGATGCGCGCGCCGCCAAGCATGTGCCGAGCTCGCCGCAGACGGAAAGCGAAGCCTATAAGCTCGCCTTCCAGGACACGGACTTCCTGCTTCGTCCCGACCTTCGCCCGGTCCGCTTCCAGCTCGAACTGCTGAAGCCCGAGCTGATGATGAACGAAGCCAATATCGGCTCGACCTTCGTCTTCTATGGCTCGGCCCGGGTGCCGGAGCCGGCCAAGGCCCAGGCGCTGCTCGAGGCGGCGCGGAGTGACTGGGACCGCAAGGTCGCGGAAAAGCTGATCGCCAAGGCCCATTATTATGACGAGGCGCGCAAGCTTGCGGCGCGGGTCAGCAAATTCCCCGTCGATGAGGATGGCAAGCGCCACTTTGTCGTCTGTTCCGGCGGCGGACCGTCGTTCATGGAGGCGGCCAACCGCGGCGCGCAGGACGTCGGCGCGGAATCGATCGGGCTCAATATCGTGCTGCCGCATGAGCAGCTGCCCAACAATTTCGTTACCCCCGACCTGAGCTTCCAGTTCCACTATTTCGCGCTGAGGAAGATGCACTTCCTGCTGCGCGCCCGGGCGGTCGCGGTGTTCCCGGGCGGCTTCGGCACGTTCGACGAGATGTTCGAGCTGCTGACCCTGATCCAGACCGGTAAGGTCCGGCCGCTGCCGATCCTGCTGTTCGGCCGCGAATTCTGGGAGCGGGTGGTCGATTTCCAGGGTCTGGCGGAAGAGGGCGTGATTTCGCCCCACGACCTCGACCTCATCACCTGGGTCGAAACGGCGGAAGAGGCGTGGGACGCTGTCTGCGATCACTATGAGGTGTGCTGATCAGCGCTTCTGGGCTGCAGCGGTGATGGCTGCGAACTGCTCCGGAGTGGTTGAGGCGACCTCGTTGCGGATCAGCTCGAGCGGGAGTTGATCGGCGCGTTTGAAGCGGATGCAGCTCTTGCCCATGTCGAGCTTCTTGCCTTCGGCCTCCGCCGCTGCCTTCAGTCGCCCCGCACCAGCACTATTGCAATTGAGATAAAGGCTGTTCGCATTCTTCTGCGCGGCCAGCGCAGCATAGGCGAGCGGCTGGCCGTTATAGGTCCTGCCGCTGATCTTGAGCGGCACCTGCCAGACGATCATCCCCCAGTTCATGGCCTCCTCGTAGCCGGGAGGGAGCGCTGCATTGACGAGATCGCGCACCTGGCTGATCTCGGCGCGCCGGTCGTCGGGCAGCTCGGCGAGATAGTTGGCGACGGTGGCGGCCCTGGAGCTCACCACCGCACCGGCTCCTACTGCTTGACCGCTTCGCCCGGCGCCGCTTCGCCGGCCAGCGTGCGGCCGCCCTTGGCGGCCTGCGCCTCGTTCAAGACCGGCTCGTCCTGGGCCTTCTGCGCTCCGGCATCGTCGGCTTCGGCCGCGGCCTTGTCGGCTGAAGCGGTGGCGGTCGCGGCTGGCGGCGGCGGGACGGTCAGCGAGCCGCCTTTGCTGTTGAGCCACAGCATCAGGTCGGCGCGGTCCTGTGGGTTCGACAGGCCGGCGAAAGTCATCTTGGTGCCCGGCGCGAACTTTTTCGGGTTGGCCAGCCAGGCCGACATCTTGTCCCAGTCCCAGGTGCCGCCGACGCCCTTCAGCGCGTCGGAATAGGGGAAGCCCGCATGGCTGGCGAGCGGCTTGCCCATGGTGCCGAACAGCGCCGGACCGAGCGCATTGGCGCCTCCGGGATCGGCATTGTGGCAGGCGGCGCACTTCTTGAACACCGCTTCGCCCTTGGCCGCGTCGGCGCTGGCCAGATAGAAGGCGATCGGCTGCTCCGCTTCGGCGCCTTCGCCTTCAACTTCGACGCCCTCGATCGGATACCCCATCTTGTCCGGCCGCTCGGCATGAAAGATCTCGCCGGTGACGATTGAGGCGCCGAGCGCGACGATGCCCGCGAACAGCACCCAGCCGTTGATGGTATTCTGGCGATCTTTCATGAAACCCCGTGCGGCCTTGCCGAAAATGGTTGGAATTTGACCGAGGCCTTTAAGGCCGAGGCGGGCCTACTTCAAGCCGTTCACCCAATGCTCCAGCAAGGTACGGGCAATGGCCGTCCGCGGCGGAGGTTGAAAGGATACGGCGGGATCCTTGTCCAGCGCCGCGACAATTTCTTCGCGGCTGAACCAGCGGGCATCATCAAGCTCATTGGTGTCGATCTGCAGCGATTCGCTCTCCGCCCGGGCCCATGCCCCGATCATCAGCGAATTGGGGAAAGGCCAGGGCTGGCTGCAGATGTAACGCACGTCCCCTACTGTGATGCCCGCTTCCTCCGACAGTTCCCGCGCCACCGCTGCCTCGATCGACTCTCCCGGCTCGACGAAACCGGCCAGCGCCGAATAGCGTCCCGGAGGATATTGCGGCTGGCGGCCGAGCAGCAGTCGGCCGTCATGTTCGGCGAGCATGATCACCACCGGATCGACCCGCGGATAATGTTCGGCGCCGCACGAGCCGCAGGCCCGCGACCACCCGCCGCGGTTGGGCTCGGTCGGCTGGCCGCAGACCGAACAAAAGCGATGGCGCCGGTGCCAATTGGCCAGGCTCAGCGCCGCGGCGAAGGTCGGGGCTTCATTGGCGTCGAGCAAGCTGAGCAATTGAAAATGAGCGTAAGCGGTGGCCGGAGCATCGCCATCGGGCAGCGCCGAAAAGCGCGGACGTTGGTCGTTGAGGCCGAGCAGCAGCGGCGGCACGCCCGCAACAGCCTCCCAGCGCAGCCGGCCCTGGTCGTCGATCGCCGGCGCGCCATTTTCCCACACCAGCTGCCGCGCCTCGTCATGCCGACAAAGCTCGGCGATTGCCTCCGGATCGGCGCGCACGTGATCGGCGCGGTCGAGTCCCTCGCCGCAAAAAAATGGATCAGGCGGCAAGGGCATCCCTTCTACCAAGCATCGCTTCGACCGCCTTGCGATAGAGCGTCGGCAGTCCGGCCTCGGCCAGCCGGTCCAGCGGTTGCCACCATCCCTCGCCAGCCGGTTCGGCGCGAGCGGCGATGTGCAGGTCGAGCGTAAAGTGAGTGAAGCCGTGGCTGACGCTGGCCAGCGGCCGGAGAGCCGGTGGCCCATTGCCCCATTCCGGTCCGGGCAAGGCTGCCATTCCGCCCAGCATGCCCTTGGCCGGCCGCCGCACCAGCCAGACCGACCCGTTACGCTCGATCCACCAAGCGACGCCATGCCGGTGCGGACGCAATCGTTTGGCCTTGGGCGAGGGGAAGCTTTCCGGCGCGCCGCTTGCGCGAGCCAGGCAGCCGTCCGCCAGCGGACAGGCGCTGCAGCCGGGATTCCTCGGGCGGCAGATGGTCGCGCCCAGGTCCATCATCGCCTGTGCGAAATCGCCGGGCCGGTCGGCCGGGGTCATTGCCTCGGCCAGCTTGCGGATTTCGTCGCGGGACTGATCCAGGGTCTTTCCGATGCCGTGGTAGCGGGCGATCACTCGGGCGACATTGGTGTCGATCGCCGTCGCCCGCTCGCCAAAGGCGATCGCCGCGATGGCGGCGGCGGTATAGGCGCCAAGGCCGGGCAGCTTGCGCAACTCCGCCTCGGTCCGCGGGAAACCGCCCATTTCGGCAATTTTCCGAGCGCAGGCGATCAGGTTGCGGGCGCGCGCATAATAGCCGAGGCCGGCCCATTCGTTCAGCACCTCCTCGTCGGGCGCGGCCGCGAGCCGCTCGACCGTCGGCCAGCGGGTTATGAAACGGCGGAACCTGGGCTTTACCGTTGCCACGGTCGTTTGCTGCAGCATCACCTCGCTCAGCCAAACCAGATAAGGCTCGGGCGGAGGCGCGCCGGGCTGGCTGCGCCACGGCAGCGCGCGGGCAGTACCGTCGTAATGGGCAAGAAGCTGCCTCGTGGCGCGTTGTTCGTCGATAAGCCGCTTCGCGGCACTGGCGGGCATGAAATCGCTATGGCATGGTCGCTTGAAATGGCGAAGTCCCAACGTCCCGAATCCAAGCAAGATGCCCCACGCCGCGGCCATGCGCGGGCGTGCGGCGACCTGGTTGGCGACATTGCGGGTACAAGCTTCAAACGGTTCGGCTTCGTGCAGGGCGCCGTCGTCAGCCGCTGGACCGAAATCGTCGGCGAGCGCTACGCGAAAGTGTCGACACCCGAATCGATCCGCTTTCCCGCGGGCAAGAAGGCTGGCGGCACGCTGACCCTCGCGGTCGAAGGCGCTCATGCGCCGCTGATTCAGCATCTCGGCCCGCTGATCATCGAACGGGTCAACCGCTTCTTCGGTTATGAAGCCATTGCGAACATCGGCTTCCGCCAGGGCCGAGCGCCGAAAGCCGAGCCGAAACCGGTCCGGCCGGCGTCCGCCCCGCTTTCCAAGGAACTCGGCGAAGGGTTGCGGCAGATCGCCGACCCGGAACTTCGCGCCTGCCTGGAGTCCCTGGCAGGCAAGCTGGCAGGATCGCGCGGCGTGCCTGCGGTCGATAAAGTCCCATCCACCCCAATTCCCATCATCCGGAGCAAATGACCCCCATGCGAATCTCAGTCCTGATTCTTGCCTCCGCGGCGCTGCTTGCCACGGCCTGCAATGCCGAGAAGGGCTCGACCACCGCCAACGGACCCGAAGTCACGGCTGCGCCGGTGCCCGCACCCAACAACGGCGACTGGTCGACCATCGTCACCAAGACCCCCGAAGGCGGCTTCCTGATGGGCAATCCAAACGCCAAGGTGAAGCTGGTCGAATTCGGCTCGATGACCTGCCCGCACTGCGCCGAGTTCGAGGAGCAGGGCGGCAAGGCGCTGGTCGACAATTATGTCAAGAAGGGCCTGGTCAGCTGGGAGTTCCGCAACTTCGTCCGCGACCCCTATGACATGGCGGCGACCCTGCTGGCTCGCTGCGGCGGCGAGGCCAATTTCTTTGGCATGACCCGCACCATGTTCCACGACCAGAAGAACTGGATCCAGAAGATCCAGGCCGCCGACCCCGCCCAGATGCAGGCATTGCAGACCGCTCCGCCGGCCCAGCAATTCTCGACCATCGCCGATCTCGCCGGCTTGAAGACCTTCGCCGCCCAGCGCGGCGTCCCCCGCGCCCGAGCCGAGCAGTGCCTGGCCAACCAGACGGAGATCAACCAGCTGGTGCAGATGAACAGCGATGCCGTCTCCGGATTCAGCATCCCCGGCACGCCGGCTTTCCTGATCAACGATGCGCTGGTCGAGCAGGCCTCGAACTGGGGAACGCTGGAGCCAAAGATCAAGGAAGCACTTGCCAGCTAGGATGAAGATGGAACCAACGGGGTTGAACGAATGAATCGCTGTAGCTTGGCGTTCGCCTCGGCCACGATATTGTTAGGCGGGGCTTGCAGCTCTGAGAAGCCCGCGGAAGCGAAGAACTCCCTGGAGGTCGCCGCTGCGCCGGTGCCCGCGCCCAACAATGGCGATTGGTCGACAATCGTCGAGAAGACGCCCGAGGGCGGCTTCAGGATGGGCAACCCCAATGCCAAGGTGAAGCTCATCGAATACGGTTCGCTGACTTGTCACATCTGCGCCGAGTTCGAAGAGCAGGGCGGAAGGGCGCTGGTCGACAATTATGTGAGGAAGGGCCTGGTCAGCTGGGAATTCCGCAACTTCGTCCGCGATCCGTTCGACGTGGCCGCGTCGCTCCTCGCGCGCTGCGCCGGCGAAGCGAGCTTCTTCGGCCTGACACGCAATCTGTTTGTCGATCAGAATGAATGGGTCGGGAAAATCCAAGCCGCGGGCCCGGCCAAGCTACAGGCGCTCCAGTCGATGCTGCCGGCGCAGCAATTCTCAACAATCGCCGACCTTGGCGGGCTAAATCAATATGCCGCGATGCGCGGAGTACCCCGCGCCAAGGGCCAAAAATGCCTGGCCAATGAGGCGGAGATCAACCAGCTCGTGCAAATGAACGCCGATGCCACATCGACCTATTCGATTACGGGCACGCCTGCCTTCCTCATCAACGGCCGCAAGGTCGATGAGACGAGATGGGAGGCGCTGGAGCCAAAGATCGAGGAAGCGCTCGCCAGCTAAGATGAAGCCTAAGGGGGTCCTTCGTTGCGTTTTCGCCGGCTGAAACTCAGCGGCTTCAAAAGCTTCGTCGAGCCTGCCGAACTCAGGATCGAGCCGGGGCTGACCGGCGTGGTCGGCCCCAATGGTTGCGGCAAGTCCAACCTGCTGGAAGCGATCCGCTGGGTGATGGGCGAGGGCTCGCCCAAGAGCTTGCGCGGCGGCGGGATGGAGGACGTCATCTTCGCGGGCACCGCCACCCGGCCGGCGCGCGACTTCGCCGAAGTGTCGCTGCTGATCGAGCGGGCGGCGACCGACGCTGACAACGACGCGGAAAGCGAAAGCGAGGTTACCCGGCGGATCGAGCGCGGCGCCGGTTCCGCCTATCGCATCGACGGCCGCGACGTGCGCCAGAAGGATGTCGCCTTGCTGTTCGCCGACGCGGCGACCGGTGCCCATTCGCCGGCGCTGGTCAGCCAGGGGAGGATTGGCGCGGTCATCTCGGCCAAGCCGGTCGAACGGCGCATGATGCTGGAGGAGGCGGCGGGCATCTCCGGCCTCCACGCCCGGCGCAAGGACGCCGAGCAGAAGCTTCGGGCCACCGAGCATAATCTCCAGCGCCTTGACGAGTTGCTGACCGAACAGGAAGCGCGGGCGTCGGCGCTCCGGCGCCAGGCGCGCGCAGCCGAGCGCTATCGCGCCCTGACCGACAAGATCCGCCTCGCCGAGGGCAAGCTGATCTACGCCCGCTGGGCCGACGCCGACCGCGCCGCGCAGCAAGCGGCCGAGGAGGCCAAGGCGTGCGAGGGCGAGGTCGCGCGGCTCAGCCAGGCGATGCAGGTAGCGCAGCAATTGCAGGAGCAGGCGGCGACCGCCCTGGCGGAGAAACGCGACGCGGCCGTTGCCGCTCGCGATGCCGGGCGGACCCTGGCGCATGAGCTGGCGACGGCGCGAGCCAAGCGCGACACGGTGGTGCGGCGGCTGGCCGAGCTGGAGCGGCTGGCCCAGGCCCTATCGGCGGAAACGGCGCGAGAGGTCGCGCTCAAGGCCGATGCCGCCAGGGCAATCGAGACGCTCGACGCCGAACGCCGGGCGATCGAGGAACGGCTGGCCGATGCCGAGACCATCGCCGCTCGCATCGCAACTGAGCTGACCGAAGCCGAAGCTGTGTCGCGTGAAGCCGAAGCCGCCTTGGCCGCGGTGCTGGCGCGCGAGGCGGCGATGCGGGCCGAGCGGCGAGTGGCCGAGGCGGCGCTGGAGGCGGCGCAGGCCCAGGCGGCTCGGGTTTCGGCAGAGAGCGAGCGGCTGGGTCGGCAACTCGCGGCGATCGGCGACGGCGCGGCCGAGCAGGAGCAAATCGAAAGCGCGCAACAGGCGGCGGAAGCGGCTGCGCGGCAACTGGCCGCGGCGGAATCTGCGCTGACCAATGCCGAGCAGCAGCGAGCAGATGCGGCGACCGCCCGCGACGAAGCCGAGAGCTCGCTCGCGGCCGCGCGGGCAGCGCTGAGCGCTGCAAAGGCGGAGCGCGATGCACTCGCCCGGGCGCTCGACCATGGCGGCGGCGCGGCGCTGGCCGCACTGAAGGCGGCACCCGGCTATGAGCGGGCGCTGGCGGCGGCGCTGGGCGAGGATATCGAGGCGGTGCTGGGCGGCGAAGGCCCGCGCCGCTGGCAGGGAAGTGAGCCACAGGCCGGCGATCCGCCATTGGCCGCCGGGCTGGAGCGGCTGATAGATCATGTCGAGGCGCCGAAGGCGCTGCACCGCCGCCTGGCGCAGGTCGGCGTGGCCGGCAGCGATGACGGCCAATCGCTGGCAGTTGGCCAGCGGCTCGTAACCCGTGACGGCGTGATGCGGCGCTGGGACGGGTTCGTCAGCGTCGGCGGCGGAGCGGCGGCGGCGGAGCGACTGCTCCGTGCCAACCGCCTGACCGAAATCGATCGCCAGCTGCCTGGGCTGGAGCAGGTCGTGGCCGCTGCGGAAAATGCCCGCAATGCCGCCGCCACGGCTGTCGAAACCCACCGCGCCGAGGCCGAGGCCGCGCGCAAGGCGGCGACGGACGCCGAGCGCGCCGGCCGCGACGCCACCCGGGCCGGCGACGCCGCCACCGCTGCGCTGGAACGGCTCGATGCGCAGCGAGCCGGGCTTGAAGAGCGCCGGGCGGACCTCGCGCCGCTGGCCGAGGCTGCTGGGGAATCGGTCGAGGTGGCGCGGCGCAATCTTGCCGCCCTGCCGGATCCCGATGACCTTCATGCCGAGGTCGAATCCGCCCGCGCCAAGGCATCCGCGGCGGGCGAAGCGGTCGCCGATTGCCGTGCCCAATCCGCCACTCGTGCCCGCGAAACGGCTGCCGACCGCGAACGCCATGCCGCCGCCGGCCGTGAATCCGGCGAATGGCGCACCCGTAGCCTCCAGGCCGAGCAACGCCTCGCCGAGACTGCCGCCCGAGCCATGGCGATGGAGGAAGAGCAGGAGGAGCTGGCCGACGAGCCGGAGCGCCATGCCGCCGACATCGAGCGGCTGGAAAAGGCGTCGGGCGAGAGCGAAGCCGAGATTGCCCGGACTGCCGCGGCTGAGCGCGATGCCCAGGAAGCCGTCGCGGTCGCCGCCCGGGCGCTGGCCGAAGCTGGCGAGGCCTTCGCTGCGGCGCGCGAGCATCGGGCCGGCGCGACCGCGCGGTCGGAGGCACAGGTTGCTCGCCGTCAGGAATATGCCGGTATCTGCGGCGAGAAGTTCGAATGCCCGCCGCCGCTGCTTCCGGAGAAGCTCGGTTTCGATCCCGACAAGCTTGGCGACCCTGAAGGCGAGCGCGAGAATCTCGACCGCCTGACCGCCGAGCGCGAGCGGATCGGCCCGGTCAATCTGGTCGCCGAGCAGGAATTGTCCGAGCTCGATACCAGCCGTGAAGCCAACACCGCCGAGAAAGAAGAGCTGGTCCAGGCAGTCCACCGGCTGCGCGGGTCGATCGGCAGCTTGAACCGCGAGGGCCGGGTGCGGCTGCTCGAGGCGTTCGAGAAGGTCAACGACCATTTCCGGAGCCTGTTCAGCACCCTGTTCGACGGCGGCCAGGCCCATCTCGAGCTGGTCGAAAGCGACGATCCGCTCGAGGCGGGGCTGGAGATCATGGCACAACCGCCGGGCAAGCGGCTGTCGGCGCTGACCCTGCTGTCGGGCGGCGAGCAGGCGCTGACTGCGGTGGCGCTGATCTTCGGCCTGTTCCTCACCAATCCCGCGCCGATCTGCGTGCTCGACGAGGTCGACGCGCCGCTCGACGACGCCAATGTCGACCGCTTCTGCGACCTGCTCGACCGGATGACGCAAGAAACCGACACGCGCTACCTGATCGTCACCCACAATGCGGTGACCATGGCCCGGATGCACCGCCTCTACGGCGTGACCATGATCGAGCGCGGCGTCAGCCGGCTGGTCTCGGTCGACCTCGGTGGGGCAGAGGAGCTATTGGCGGCGGAGTGAATTTCTCCCTTGCGATTCTCTGACCCGTTCGTCCTGAGGAGGGACTGAGTAAGCGCAGCGCAGCGAAGACCCGTCTCGAAGGACCAGGACCCGTCCTTCGAGACGCCATTTCGACAGGCTCAATGGCTCCTCAGGACGAACGGTTTTGTTTGGCTGCTATGAACAAATTCATCCCGCCCTATCCGCCGCGCCCGTCGATACCGGTCGCGACCTGGCGCGGCTTCTTTGGCGAGCGGGCAAGGACGTCCGTGTATGGCTGGTCGGAGCGCGCGTTCCAGATCGATTATCTGAAGCGCAACATTCTCGGCTTTCAAGTTCACATCTTGCTCGACCCGGACCTGATCGAGCATGTCCTGCTCGACAATGCGGCGAACTATGCCAAGCCCGACATCGTCAAATCGCTGCTCGATCCGATCATTGGCAGCGGGCTGCTGACCGCCGACGGCGGGCTGTGGCGCGAGCAAAGGCGGATCGTCGCCGCGACCTTCTCGCCGGCTGCTGTCGAGGCTCAGCGAGGCATGTTCGTCCAAGCCGCGCGCCAGGCGATGGCAGGCTGGTCCGACGGCGAGCGGCGCGACATGGCGGCGGAGGCGACCCGCACCACCATGACGGTGATCGCGCTGGCCCTGTTCGGCGGCGATCCGCGGCTAACTTCGGACGTCTCGATGAACCACATTGCCGCGGCGATCGAAGGCTTCTCAGAGGCCAGGATGCTGGCCCTGTTGCGCCTGCCGCAGTTCCCGGTGACTCCGAAGGGGCGGGCAGGCAAGCGCGGACAAATCTTCCTGCGCCGGACGCTGGGCGAGGTGGTCGACGACCGCTGGCACGGCCGGATGGGCGGCGATTTCCTGAGCGGGATGATCGATGCGCTCAGGCGACGCTTCTCCGAGGCCGAGGCACGGGCGCTCAGCATCGACAATGCCGCGACTTTCTACCTTGCCGGCCATGAGACCACCGCCAATGCGCTCGCGTGGAGTCTGTTCCTGCTCGCTGCCCAGCCGGCGCTTCAGGAGGAATTGGCGGGGGAAGCGCAGGAAGCCCTTGCCGGAGGCGCGGACGATGTCGCCGAGCGGGTGCCGCGGTTGCGCCTGTTCCTCTGCGAGTCGCTTCGTCTTTATCCGCCGGTCCCGCGGTTCGACCGGCAGGCGATCGGCCCCGACCGTCTTGGTGAAGCGGATGTCGAGCCCGGCGACATCATCTCCATCTGGCCGTGGCTGCTCCACCGGCACAAGAAATTGTGGGACGATCCCGACGCCTTCATGATCGATCGCTTCGCCGACAAGGGCGGCCGCCACCGCTTTCAATATCTGCCGTTCGGGGCCGGCCCGCGCACCTGCGTCGGCGCCCAGTTCGCTACCACCGAGGCGCTGACCCTGCTGGCGCACTGGCTGAGCGAGTGGCGGTTCATCGATGTCGGCCATCCCGCTCAGGCGGCCGGCATGGTCACCCTTCGCCCCAAGGACGGGCTGCCGCTTCGGCTGGAGCGCCGCTGAGCGCATTTGTTCGGCAATGATTCGCTATTGCGAATGACTATCAATTACACTAGCTCGCGCCCCAACGGCCATTACCGGCCCATAAAGGGGAAATCGTCACATGTTTCGCGCGTCGCTCGCCGCACTGCTCGCCACCACCAGCTTCATTGCCTCGCCCGCCCTGGCCGCCTCCGAGGCGGCTGTTGCCGCTGAGGCCGCGGAGTCGAGCGACATCGTCGTGGTCGGCCAGCGCCAGGAATATGGCGTCAAGTCGACCAGCACCGCGACCAAGACCAATACCGACATCAAGGACATCCCGCAGGCGCTGACCGTCATTTCGGAGAGCCAGATCGAGGATCAGCAGCTGCGCTCGATTGCCGACGTTCTCTATTTCGTGCCCGGCGCGACGCCCGGCACCGGCGAGAGCAACCGCGACCAGATCACGCTGCGCGGCAACAACACCACCGCCGACTTCTTCGTCGATGGCATCCGCGACGACGTCCAATATTTCCGGGACTTCTACAATGTCGACCGGATTGAGGTGCTGAAGGGCCCCAATGCGATGATCTTCGGCCGCGGCGGCGGCGGTGGAATTGTCAACCGCGTCACCAAGCGCTCCGGGATAGCCGAGTATCGCCAGCTGGTGGCTGCGGGTGACAGCTATGGCGGCCTGCGCTTCACCGGCGACGTCGACCAGCCGCTGGGCGAGACCGTCGGCCTCCGCGTCAACGGCATGTATGAGAATGGCGACAGCTTCCGCCGCCACGTCGACCTGGAACGCTATGCGATCAATCCAACCGTTGGCATCCAGGCCGGGCCGGACACCCGCATCGACCTTGCTTACGAATATCTCCACGACCGCCGCACCACCGACCGCGGCGTTCCGTCCGACATGCGCGGCGGGGTTGCAGGCACGGTCGACAATCCGATCGAGCCGCTCGACGGTTTCGACAAGACCTTCTACGGCGATCCCGACAAGAGCTTCGCCAAGGCCGATGTGCATGTGGCGACATTCGCCGTCGAACATCAGTTCGCGGAGGGCCTGACCCTTCGCAACAAGACGCGCTACGGCGATTACGACAAATTCTACCAGAACGTCTATCCGAACGGCGCTGCAACGGCCGCAAACACGGTCGCTCTCGCGGCCTACAATGACACCACCAATCGCCAGAATTTGTTCAGCCAAACCGACCTGATCTGGGAGAACCGCCTGGGCGGGATCGACCAGACCCTACTGGTCGGCTTCGTAATCGGCCGGCAGAAGAGTCGCCACCGCCGCCTGAACGGCTTCTTCGGTCCGCTCGAAAGCGGCTCGTTCCCAGCCCCGCTGGCCGACCCGACCATCGACGCCGACGTCGAATTCTTCCCGTTCAACACCAGCGGCGGATGCCGCCCGAGCAATCCGCTGACGGTTTGCACGCCGACCAATTTCGTCAAGACGAGGGCCAATATTGCGGCGGTGTATATCCAGGACCAGATCCGCATCTCGCCGATGTTCGAGCTGGTCGCCGGCCTGCGCTACGACCGGTTTGAGCTGGACGTTACCGACCTTAACAATGGGGCCGAGTTTGGCCGCACCGACAATCTCTGGTCGCCGCGCTTGGGCCTGATCTTCAAGCCGATGCCCAACCTGTCGCTCTACGCCAGCTATTCGCGCTCCTACCTGCCACAGTCGGGCGACCAGTTCAGCGGGCTGGCGCTCAACACGGCAACGCTGGAGCCCGAGCGGTTCGACAATCATGAGCTTGGCGCCAAGTGGGAACCGATCGAGGGCCTGCTTGCCACCGCCGCGATCTACCGGCTCGACCGCACCAATACGCGCGTCGCCAATCCGAGCGGCGACGGCACTTTCCTGCTGAGCGGCGAGCAGCGCAGCAAGGGCATCGAGCTGGGCCTGGAGCGCAGCATCAGCGACAATTGGCAGGTCTCGGCCGGCTATGCCTGGCAGAAGGCCGAGGTCACCGAGCGCACCAGCGCCTGCAATCCCGAGGTCGCGCCGTGCAAGGTGCCATTGGTCCCTCGCCACAGCTTCTCGCTATGGAGCCGCTACGACTTCACGAAGCGGCTTGGTGCAGGCGTCGGCGTCATCGCCCGGTCGCAGAGCTTCGCCTCGATCGGCAATACGGTGAAGCTGCCCGCTTATGCCCGTGTCGACGCGGCGCTGTTCTACCAGCTGACCGACCAGATCGAGGCGCAGCTCAACGTCGAGAATATCCTCGGGGCCGATTATTTCCCGACCGCCCACAGCGACAACAACATCGCGCCGGGGGCTCCGACCAATGTCAAGGCGGCGGTGAGGTTTACGTTCTAAGCGGCAAGCGCCTCTGCCCGCTTCCGAATTCGCTTGAGGTCGGCGACGAACAGTCGCCGCCCTTCGCGCCGGGCCTCCTCGTCAGGTGCCCTCAGCAGAGCGCTGGGGTGCACCGTCACCCAGCATTCGCTGCCGTCGGCCAGCGTCTGCGGCGCGCCGCGCAGCTTGGTGATGGTCACCACCTTGCCGAACAAAGCGCGGGCCGCCGTCGCGCCCAGCGCCACGGTCAGCGGCGGATGGATCAGCTCCAGCTCGTGCTGCAGCCACCAGTTGCAGGCCTTGATCTCGCCGCCATCGGGCTTGCTGTGCAACCGCCGCTTGCCGCGCAGCTGAAACTTGAAATGCTTGACCGCATTGGTGACATAGGTCCGCGTGCGGTCGATGCCGGCTTCCTCCAGCGAGGTGTCGAACAGCTTGCCGGCGGGACCGACGAAGGGCCGCCCGGCAAGATCCTCCTGGTCGCCCGGCTGCTCGCCGACGAACAGGATCTGGGCGTCAAGCGGGCCTTCGCCAAACACGGTCTGGGTGGCATGCTGGTAAAGCTCGCAACGGGTGCATTTGCGCGCATCGGATAACAATGCTTCCCAGGCCTTCAGCGCATTCCCGCCGCGCTGGATTTCCCGCTCCGCGGCGCGCGCGGCCCGCTCTCCCGCGTGGACGATGTCAGCTTCGGCAATCGCCATGCCGCATCAACGTGCAGGGAGCCTTGCTTGTTGCGCGCTGGTCAGCCCTTCCAACGGGCCGGGAACTGGCTCTTGAGCGCGGCCAGCTTTGGCCGGTCGTGGATCACCACATAGGGGTGGCGCGGATTGCGGGCCATGAAGTCCTGGTGAAAGGGTTCGGCCTCGACGAAGCGGCCCTGCTCGATCCGCGTCGCGATCGGTTTCGCGAAGACGCGAGCCTTCGCCAGCTGGCCGATATAGGCATTCGCCACCCTCGCCTGGGCCGGTGATTGCGGGAAGATGGCCGAGCGATATTGCGTGCCGACGTCGGGCCCCTGGCGATTGACCTGGGTCGGATCGTGCGCAACCGCGAGGAAGATGCGCAGCAGCTCGGCGTAACTGATCTGGCGCGGGTCGAAGCTGATCCGCACCGCTTCGGCAATGCCCGTCCCGCCGCTCGACACCTTCTTGTAGTTGGCGCCGGCCGCCTTGGTTCCGGCAAAGCCCGAGGTGACGTTAGTCACGCCCTTCACATGCTCGAACACCGCCTCGACCCCCCAGAAACAGCCGCCCGCCAGCACCGCCACTTCGCTCCGGCCCTTTGACGGCTCGACCAGCGCCGCCGGCGGGACGTTGGACGCCGCCTCGGCGGATCGGCTCAAGCTGAGCAGCGCCGGAAGACCGACTGCCGCAATGGCGGCGGCGAGGCTAATTCCCAGCTTGGCTCGTGTCGTCATGGCTCGTCTCCTGCAGCGCTCATAATACGCCCGTCGGCGCAATGCAGGTACATGCATTCGTCGAAAGGCGGCTTGCGAGCGGCCCAACGTCACCTACGGTGGCTACAAAAGTTCAGGGGAACCATCATGCGCCTACATCGCCAACTGCTCGCCGCCACCATGCTCGCCGTCGCGGCGCCAACGCTGGCCGGACCGGTAGAGGATTTCCACAAGCTTCAGGACGAATATTGGGCGGCGACGCTCCGGGACAATCCGCTGTTCGCGACCCAGGTCGGGGTCAAGGATTATGACCGGCAGATCGGTCCGCTCAGCCTGGCCGAGATGGACCGGCAGGCAGCCCAATCGGCAGCCCTCCTGAGGCGGCTGGAAGCGATCCCGGCGGCCTCTCTGCCCGCCTCCGAGCAGGCCAACCGAGCGATCCTCAAGCGCCAGCTGGAGGATGCGATCGAGGCCAACCGCTTCGGTCAGCGGCAGCTGCTCTATTCGACCCTGGGCAGCTATCACGATTTCCTCGCCGGCATAGCGGACACCATCCCGTTCCGCTCCGCCGCCGACTACGACAATTATCTCGCCCGGCTCGAGCTCGTCCCGGACCGGATGCGCAGCTATGGGGAGATCAGCGCCAAGGCGGCGCGCGAGGGCTTTGTCCAGCCCTGCGTCACCATGACCAATTTCGCCTCGACCATCACTGGCAACCTCACCACCGCGGTCACGCAGTCGCGCTTTTACGCGCCCTTCGCCGCGCCGCGGCCGGAAAATATCCCCGCGGCCGAATGGGCCGCGCTCCAGGGCCGCGCCAAGACCATCATCACCACCAAGGTCAACCCGTCCTATCAGGCCTTCGCCGATCTTTACGACCGGGACTTGAAGGCCAAGTGCCGGCAGAGCGTCGGCGTGTCGGCGATGCCGCAGGGCGCCGAATATTATGCGTTCCAGGTGCGGCAGCAGACCACGACCAACCTGAGCCCCGAGGAGATCCACCAGCTCGGCCTCCGGGAGGTGGCGCGCATCCGGGCGGAGATGGAGCAGGTCGCCAATAAGGCCGGCTTCGCCAGCCGCGAGGCGATGATTGCCGACATGCGGAGCAACCCCAAATGGTTCACCAAGACCCCCGAGGAGCTGCTGGAGGCAACCGCGCTGATGGCCAAGACCATCGACGGCAAGATGCCGAGCCTGTTCGGCCGGCTCGCGCGGCTCCCCTACGGCATCCGGCCGATGGCCGCCGCGACCGCGCCCGGCGACACCACCGCCCGCTACCAGCCCGGCAGCCCGGATTCCGGCCTTGCCGGCTTCTACCTGGTCAACACCACCAAGCTCGACCAGCGGCCACTGTGGGAAATCCCGGCGCTGACGGTGCATGAGGCGGTGCCCGGCCACCATATGCAGATCGCCCTCCAGCAGGAGCTGGAGATGCCCGACTGGCGGCGCAACACCGCCTTCTTCACCGCCTTCGTCGAAGGCTGGGGCCTCTATTCGGAGCGGCTCGGGATCGAGATGGGCCTTTACGACACGCCGCAGAAGGACATGGGCCGCCTGGGCTATGAGATGTGGCGGGCGTCGCGGCTGGTGGTCGACACCGGCATCCACTCCAAGGGCTGGACCAAGGAACAGGCGGTCGCCTTCATGAAGGACAATACCACGCTGACCGACGCCAATATCGACGCCGAGGTCAATCGCTACATCTCCAACCCCGGCCAGGCGCTGGCCTACAAGCTGGGCGAGCTCAAGATCCGCGAATTGCGTGCGAAGGCGGAGAAGACGCTCGGGCCGAAATTCGACCTGCGCCGCTTCCACGACGCGGTGCTGGGGCAGGGCTCGGTCCCGCTCGACACTCTCGACGCCCAGATCAACGCCTGGATCGCAGCCGAGCAAGCGCGGAGCTAGGTCGCGCCAAGCCGTTTCGACAGCGGTTTGTGGATCAGCCAGACGATCAGCGCGCCGGCAAAGCCGATCGCGGCGTCGAGCAGCCAGAAGGCGGCCTTGTCCATCTCGCTGTAGAAGCTGCCGACCCAGCCCATGATGGTGATGCCGGCAAAGAAAGACAGATAGGATGCGCTGACCAGAGTCGCGTTGAGCTTGGGCGGCGCCGTTTGGGAGATGACGGCGAGCAAGGTCGGCCAGTACCACATGAAGGCCGCGCCCATGCCGAAATAGCCGGCGATGGCCCACCAGACGGCGACTCGGCCGTCAGGGCCCGCGAGCATCTCGCCCGCCGCCAGCAGCAGCGCCGACATTCCAACGATGGCCGCGCCAATGCCGAACTTGCCCATGCTGGCGGGCTCGCGCCCGCGCCGCGCCAGGGCGGCCCACAATACCAGGAGCACCGGGACGACGGCGATGCTGGCGAAGGCGTCGATCGAGGTGAACCAGCTGGCCGGGACGGCGCCGAACGGCGTGCCGAGGGCGACACGCTCGTCGACCCAGATGATACCGACGCTCCAGATCATGGTGTAGGCGATGTTGGGCAGGACGGTGAGCAGGATCAGGCCGACGAGCGCCCAGCTCCGCACCTTTTCCTCCTGCGTCAGCGGCGGCAGATGCTCACGCCCGCCCAGCACCGGGCGCTGTTCGCGGAGGAATCGCTGGCCAAGCAGATAGATGGCAAGGGCGACGAACATGACTCCGGCGGCGAGCGAGAAGCCGGCATGCCAGCCGTAAAGCGCCGCGACGCCGCCGGTGGCGAGCGGGCCCAGCACGGCGCCGACGTTGATTCCAGTCGAGAATATCGTGAAACCGCGGGTCCGCTGCGACTCCGCTTCAGGAGCGTAGAGTGCGCCAACCTGGGCCGATATGTTTCCCTTGAGCAGCCCGGAGCCGATGATCAGCAACAGGAGAGCGCCGAGGAAGCTCGCGTCGAACGACATGGCGACATGGCCGCCGGCCATCAGCAGCGCGCCCAGCGTCACGGTCCGCTTTGCGCCCAGCAGCCGGTCGGCGATCATGCCGCCCAGGATAGGCGTGAAGTAGACGAGCCCGCCGTACCAGCCGTAGATCAGGGAGGCGAAGGCCTGGTCGGACATCGGCCCGCGCCATTCCATCAGCGAACGAAGACCGGCGAGCCCGATCACGTCGCCCGCATAGTCAGGGAGCAGCAGCTGCTTGACCATGTACAGCGCCAGCAGCGAGGTCATTCCATAATATGAAAAGCGCTCCGCAAGCTCGGTAGCCGCGAGCACGAACAGACCGCGCGGATGTCCGCTCATGGATGCCCCCTTGAACGATTGAGCGAAATGCCGCCCCCGGCGGTGCGTCTTATTCCTCGGGCGGTGCAGCGCCTTCTTCTTCTTCCCTGCGCTCCCTGAACGCCTGGTTGATCAGTTGCTGGGAGCAACCCGTGAAGCCGCCGGGACCGACCGGCGAGCAGCTGTTGATGCCCGTCTTGCCATAGGTTTCGAAGGCGATGGCGCGGTTGGCCCAGGCCTGGCGCGACTGGAGCGATCCGCTCTGGCGGAACCTTTCAGGGATGCGGAAGCGTTCGCTCTCCGGCTTACGGGCGCAGACCACCACTTCGTCGTCGGTCGAGCGCGGGCAGGGATCGGTGCCATAGACGATGATTTCATTGACCCGCTGCGCCAGGGCTGGCGTCGGCGCAACCAGAGTAGGCAGCACCAGCGCCGCCGCGGCGAAGGTCAGGGACGGCAGTTTCGACATAAACCAACTTCCTTCGTCAGGCTAAAAGCGGTCGAACCGCCGTACCGGTTCCTCATATGCGTTTGGAAAGCTCGATTGCCAACCGGCATCCGGCACGGATCGCCGCACTGAGGACGGGGTAGCCGATGGCCTCCTGCGACCCATGCTCGCGCGCCGTGGCGCGATGCTCCAGCTCCTCTGCCTGGAAGTCGGCAATATCGGCCGCCAGCTCAGGATCTTCTTCGCCCAGTTCGGCCAATTGCTCGGAATAATGTTTGTCGATCTCGGTCTCGATCGCATCGGTGCAGGCCATCGCCGCTTTCTCGCTGATCAGCGCGGTCGCTGCCCCCAGCGCGAAGCCGGCCACGCTCCATAGCGGCTGCAAGGCGGTGGGACGCACCCGGCGCTCGGCCATTAACTGGTTGAAGCGGTCGAGGTGACGCTGCTCCTGCGCCGCCATACGCGCGACCTGGTGGGCGACAGGCGAGCTTCGGCCCAATACCGCCAGCTGGCCGGCATAGATGCGCGCTGCGCCATATTCGCCGGCCTGGTTGACGCGCAGCATCGAGGCGCGATCGGCCTTCCGGTCGCCCGGCCGCCAGCTCATGCCCTCCTCCTGGCCAGCGCGACGATCGCGGCGGCACCGCCAAGGGAGAGGATGGCATTCCAGCCGGCCATGGAAATGCCGAGCAATGACCATTGGACCTGATCGCAGCGGACCAGCGGGACGCTCAAAATGTCCTGGAGGCTTGTAGCTCCCGTTGCGGTGCAATGGGTGATGCCTTCCCACCAACCATATTCGACGCCTGCGTGGAACACGCCGATCGCACCGGAAATGGCGATCGCCAGCGCCGCGAGAAGGACTAGCAGCCGGCTGCGTGCAGGCAGGAAAAACGCCCCCACGGCGAGCAAGATCGCCGCGCCGTGCGGCCAGCGCTGCCAGTAGCACATCTCGCACGGGTAGAGGCCGCCGACATATTGCGACAACAACGCTCCGCCGAGCAGGCCGGCCGGGATAAGCAGGGCAAGCAGGCGAGCCTGAGCGAGGCGGGTCGTGCCGCTCGAGCTCGGCGGTGCCAGCATCAGGGTCTAGACCCGCTACCAGCGAGGCCGTGACAAGGCCCTACCGGATGCTGCGCTAGGAGAAGTGTGAAGAGCGGGCCAATAGGCCCGGTCGAGCGCTTCGACGACGCGCGGCGCCGGCAGGGCCTTGCCCTTCGGGTGGGAGGAGCAAACGCCTTGGCGCGCTCGCTCGATTGCCAAATAGTGCCCACTATTTGGCCGCACTCGCTCACTCCCAAGACGCTTGCTCCTCCCATCACGGCCTCGTTGGCAGTGGGCCTAGACCCTTAGCGCGAGGCCGTCTTCTTGGCCAGCTGCACCGGCGGCGGGGCGAGCCGCTTCAGGGCCTTCAGCGCATAGTCGAGCTGATAGTCCTTGATGCCCTTCTTCTCGAGCTCGGCGGCTGTCGCGGTGAAGCGCGGATCCGGATCGCTGTCGTCCTCCAGCACCTCATCCTTGATCTTCGCCTGGCTAACCAGGTGACGGCGCAAATCGGCCTCCCGCAGGCGCGGACGCGACTTGTAATCTTCGTCGCTGAGCTGCGGCACGGCGATGTCGGGATCGATTCCGCCGGCCTGGACCGACTTGCCCGACGGCGTGAAATAGCGGGCCGTGGTCAGGCGCAGCGCCGACTGCGGCCCCGTCTGGATCACGCTCTGCACCGAGCCCTTGCCGAAGCTGCGCTCGCCCATGACGACCGCGCGGCGATGGTCCTGCAGCGCGCCGGCGACGATTTCGGCCGCCGAGGCCGAGCCGGCATCGACCAGCACGATCACCGGCTTGCCCTTCGCCAGGTCGCCCGGCTTGGCATAGAAGCGCTCAATGTCATTGGCCTCGCGGCCGCGCTCGGATACGATCTCGCCCTGCTCGAGGAAGGCGTCGCTGACCTCGATCGCCTGGTCGAGCAGCCCGCCCGGGTTGGACCGCAAGTCGACGACATAGCCGGTGGCCTTGCCGCCGGTCGCCTTGTCGATGCTGATCAGCGCTTCGCGGGTCAGATCGCCGGTATTGGCAGAGAAGCCGTTGATGTTGATGATGCCGACATTGTCTTTCACCTCCCACTTGACCGGCCGAAGCTCGATCCGTTCCCGGGTGATGGTGACGTCGAACGGCTTGTCGCGGCCAGGACGGACGATGGTCAGCTTGGTCGCCGTGCCCGGCTTGCCGCGCATCTTCTCGACCGCCTCGTCGAGCGTGAAGCCGTAGAGGAACTCGCCGTCAATGTGGGTGATATAGTCGCCGGCCTTGATGCCGGCGCGGTCGGCCGGGGTGTCCTCGGTCGGCGCTATTACCTTGACCGCGCCATCCTCGGTCGAAACGGTCAGGCCGAGCCCGCCATAATTGCCCTCGGTGGTGGTCCGCAGCTGGGTGAAGTCGGACGCCTCGGCATAGCTCGAATGCGGATCCAGCGCCGACAGCATGCCGTCGATCGCGCCCTTGATCAGCGTGTGATCGTCGACTTTGTCGACATAGTTGGCGCGCACCCGCTCGAACACGCTGAAGAAGGTCTCCAGCTCCTTCTGGGTATCGCTCTCGGCGGCGGCCATCGCGGTGGTGGCGATGGGGACCATCGCCAGCGCGCCGACCAGCGCCAGGGGAGGGAGAAGCTTTGAAAGGGATGTCATGACCAAATTCCTGTCAGTCCGTCGCGTCGCAATCTAGCGGCTGTTGCCGCCATTTGACAGCGGAACAGATGAAGCTGCGATGAAGGCGGGAGAAACAGGCACGCCGTCCCGCCTCAATTCCACGCCGAGCGGACCCAGCGCTCGACCGAGAAACTCCCCACGCCGGACCTTGGACCCGCGCGGTTTTGCACTGGCGACGCCAAGCAACAGGCTGGTCCAGCCGTCGGGATGGTCGATGATCACGATGCCGTCCTGCCCGCGGTAAGGGGCGGCGAACAATATCTTGCCATCGGCCGGGACAATCACCGCCGCGCCGCGCGAAGTCGCGAATCTGAGGCCGCGCGAGGCGATTCCGGCGCGGCTGACCGAGCCGAGACCGTCGAGCAATGGCGCGTCGACCGGCAGGCTATAGGCAAAATCGAGCGGCGGAAGCGCCGAGTCGCCGCGCATCGGCCGCGCCGGCGCGAAATCGAGCTGGGCAAGCCGCGTCGCCACCTGGCGAGCCGCTTGACGCTCGGCTGCCTCGCTGCCCGCCAGAGCCAGCGCTTCGTCGCTGGCCAGGACACGGTCGCCGGCGCCAAAGGCCGCACCGGCCAGTCGCCCGGCCCGTTCCGACGCCTTCACCTCTAGCTCGGCAAACCGCTGCTGCCGCTTGCTCAGCTCTTCGCGACCCTTGGCAAGCTCGGCCCGCGCCGCGTTGGCCTCACTTGCCAGCCTTCGCCGGTCAGCCAGTTCGGCTTGCAGTGCCGCGCTGCGCCGCTGGATCACCGGCATGGTGGCATCGAGCAGCGCCTTGACCCGCACGATCTCGTCGACCGAGCCCTCGTCGGCCAGGGTCAGGATCGGCGGCTGCCGGCCCATGGTGACCAGCCCGGCGAGCAGGGCGGCCAATGGGGCGCGCTTGCTCGCCAGCCGTTGCTCGGCCAGCGCCGCCTGCGCTCGCGCCAGCCGCAGCTTGGCATCGGACTCGCCGATCCTCGCTTCCGCCTCCTCGATCGCCGCTGCCGCCGCTTCCTGCTCGGCACGGAGCCGCGCGGCCTCGTCGCCTGCCTTGCGCGCTTCGGTTTCAAGCGAAGCCAGTCGCCTCGCCGCCTGCTGCGCTTCGGCCCGAGCTCGAGCCAGCGCCGCATCCGCGGTTTCGGCCGCAGGCGTGACAGGGGCGCTTGCCGCGGCGAGCAGGAGAGGAAGGGCAATGGCCACGAGCCGTCGCATCAGCCCTCCCGATGATAGGGGTGGTTGGCGAGGATGCTGGTGGCGCGGAACAATTGTTCGGCGAGCATTGCCCGCGCCAGTAGATGCGGCCAGGTCGCCGGCCCGAAGGACAACAGCAGGTCGGCGCGCCCGCGCAAATCCTCCTCATGGCCGTCCGCGGCCCCGATCAGGAACCTGGCCTCGCGCCGCCCGGTATCGCGCCAGCCCTCGAGCTTCCTGGCCAGCTCCATCGACGACAGCGGCTTGCCGCGTTCGTCGAGCACCACGGTCACGGCATTGCCGGCAGGTTCAGGAAGTTGGCCGCCGCGATCGGGCAGCTCGGTCATTTTGGTCGGCCAGCTTATGCGTTTCAAATATCGTTCGGTCAGCTCCGCTTCGGGCGAGCGGCCGATCTTTCCCCGGGCAACGATGTGCAGCAGCACCTTAGGCGGTAGGCGCAGCGGCGGTTTTCGGCGCCGACTCGTCGCCAAAGGCCCACATCCGTTCGAGATTATAGAAGCTGCGCACCTCGGGACGGAACAGGTGGACGATCACGTCGTCGGCGTCGATCAGCACCCAGTCGGCGACGGGCAGCCCCTCGATCCGGACAATCCGGCCAAATTCGCGCTTGATTTTTTCAGCCAGCTTGGTCGCCATCGAAGCGACCTGGCGCGACGACCGGCCGGACGCGATCACCATATGGTCGGCAATCGACGACTTGCCGGCCAGCGGGATGGTGACAACCTCCACCGCCTGGTCGTCATCCAGCGATTGCATGACGAGGCTGTGCAGCGCCTCGACGTCGACCGGTTGGGTCGGGGCGGCGGGCGCATTGACGGGTTCGGCCAAAGTTACTCCTTTACAGGATGGACGGCGTGACGGCGCTTCGCAGTGAAGCGGCGATGCCAGTCGGGGTTAAGTGCGCGCAAGCTAGTGGCGGAGGTTCGGTCAGGTGGCAGGCGAAGGAAGCTAATCGCCGGTGCACTCCATTCCGTCCAATTCCTTGCCTGGCGTGCGGGGCGGACGAACCGCCGCAGCCAGCCCATCGCGCGCGCCGCGCGGGCATCGCCATCATAGCCCGGGCGGGAAACGACCGCAATCGGCACCATGCGTGCCAAGGCCCGCCAATCCTTCCACTGGTGGAATTGGGCCACAGTATCCTCGCCCATCAGCCAGATGAACCTGTGCCTTGGCCACCGCTGCATCAGCAGCCGGATGGTGTCCACGGTGTAGCGCGTGCCGGCGCGCACCTCGAAATCGCTGACGCGAATAGCACTGCGGCGGGCCAGAGCGCGAGCCGACGCGAGCCTGGCCGCGTAGGGCGCCATGTCCCTGGCCTCATCCTTGAGCGGATTGCCCGGCGACACCAGCCACCAGACCTCGTCCAGGCCCAGCGCCTCGATTGCCGCCAGGCTGATCGCCCGGTGCGCCCGGTGGGCCGGGTTGAAGCTGCCGCCAAGGAGGCCGATGCGTCTCGCCATGCGATCGATTGGCTAGCATCCCCCCTCGACCCGCGCCACCGCGGCGGCGTATGAGAGGCTCGAGGGGGCCAAAATGGGCGAATTCGAAGCGATCGGCGACGCAGTCACGGGCGGAGTGATCGGCCGCGCGGTCGAGCCGAGGACCGGCGAGGCCGACGGCCTCACACAGGAAAAGGCTTGCCTTAACTGCGGCTGCGCACTGGTCGCCGACTATTGCCATTGTTGCGGACAGAAGGCGCACGTCCACCGTACCCTGCGTGCCTTCGGCCACGACCTGCTCCACGGGGCGCTGCATTTCGAAGGCAAGACCTGGAAGACCATCCCCCTGCTGGTCTGGAAACCGGGCGAGTTGACCCGCCGCTATATCGAGGGCGAGCGGGCCAAATTCGTATCGCCGGTCGCCCTGTTCCTGTTCACCGTGTTTCTGATGTTCGCGGTGATGGGAATGACCGGGGCGCTCGACACCAACAGTGCGCAGCTCCAGGCCGATCTCGCTGAGGAAATAGCCGAGGCCCGTGGCGATGTGGCGGGGCTGGAGGCCGATCGGGTGGAAGCGGTGAAGCGCGGACTTCCGACGGCCAAAATCGACTCCAAGCTGCAGGAGGCGCTCGCCGAGCTCGCGGCCATGGAGAAGGTCAAGGTCGGGCCGGCCGCCGCCGCCGAAGTCGACACGGAAGGCGCGCCCGGCTGGCTCACCGGCTTCATTGATAAGACCAGCGCCAATCCGGAGCTGCTGTTCTACAGGGTCAAGACCAACGCCTATAAGTTCAGCTGGGCGCTGATCCCGATCTCGGTGCCGTTCGTGTGGCTGCTGTTTCCCTTCAGCCGCCGCTTCCGGATGTACGACCACACGGTGTTCGTGACCTACTCGCTCTGCTTCATGATGCTGCTGCTGGTTGCAGGAAGCACGCTGGGGCTGGTCTGGCCGTCGATCGCCAGTCTGCTGTTCTTCGTGCCGCCGTTTCACATGTACCGGCAGCTCAAAGGAACCTACTCGCTGGGCCGCTGGGCCGCGCTGTGGCGGACGATCCTGCTGGTTGGTTTCGCGTTCGCTGCGATCGGCATGTTCGCCGCCCTGATCGTCGGAGTCGGCGAAGTTTAGGGTCCGGCAAACTTAGCATGTTCTGGCCGATGCGGCCGGCTTCTGCGGCTTCGGCTAGCGGGCGCAGGGGAAGCGGCGAGCGAGGTAGGCGCTGAGGGCATTTTTTGTGTTTGTCTGGGCGCGTAGCGTGGGAGGAACTGCCTCCATTGCCGCTAGAACATCCTTGTCGCTCAGTTTCACTCCGCCTGCGGGAGGGCAGTGGTTCGGTCGCTTGCGCGCCGCCTCGGCAGCCAACCGCTCCGCCCGTATGGCAGCGGCATCTGCCTTGACCTGATTGGTCAGCAGCTTCAGGTCGCCGGAAAAAAGCGCGAGCGGTCCCTTTTTGTTGACGGCCTCGGCCTTCATTAGAAAGGTCGCGACGTTCATTGCCGAAGCCGGCGCCGCCGCGCCAAGCAGCAGTGCACCGGCAATCAAATTGGTCCTCATCCGAGAGCCCCTCCGTTTGCGAGCAATGGAGGGGCTCTCGGATGAACATGTAATGAAGCGTTCAGGCCCCAGCCGGTGCCGCCCCGCCAATTCCCGGCTTGGGCCGCTTGGCTTTCGGAATCGACGAACCAGCCGTCGGGATCGACGGCTTGGCGGACGAACCGCGGTCGATTTGGCCGCCGTCGAGCAAAGTCTTGATCTCCTCGCCGGACAGCGTCTCATATTCGAGCAGCGCCTGGGCGAGCGTCTCGAGCTCGTCGCGATGCTCGTTGAGCAGATGCTTGGCGCGGTCATAGCCTTGCTCGACGATCCGCCGGATCTCAGTGTCGATCGCCTGGGCCGTCTCGTTCGACATATTCTTCTGGCGATTGACCGAGTAGCCGAGGAACACCTCTTCATCGGCCTCCGCATATTGCAGCGGGCCCAGGGCATCCGACATGCCCCAGCGGGTCACCATGTCGCGGGCGAGGCCGGTCGCATAGCTGATGTCGGACGAGGCTCCGGAGGAAACCTTGTCGTAGCCGAACACCACTTCCTCGGCGACGCGGCCGCCCATCGATACCGCCAGGTTGGCGTACATCTTGTCGCGGTGATAGCTGTAATTGTCCCGCTCGGGCAGGCGCATCACCATGCCCAGCGCTCGGCCGCGCGGGATGATCGTCGCCTTGTGGATCGGGTCGGACGCCGGCTCATGCAGCGCGACGATGGCGTGACCGGCCTCATGATAAGCGGTCATCCTCTTCTCGTCCTCGGTCATCACCATCGAGCGGCGCTCGGTGCCCATCATGACCTTGTCCTTGGCCTCTTCGAACTCGCCCATCGCGACCAGCCGCTTGCCCCTGCGGGCGGCGAGCAGGGCGGCCTCGTTGACGAGGTTGGCGAGATCGGCGCCGGAAAAGCCCGGAGTGCCACGGGCAATGACGCGGGGATCGACGTCGGGCGCCAGCGGCACCTTCTTCATATGGACGTGGAGGATCTGCTCGCGACCATCGATGTCGGGCCGCGGCACCACCACCTGGCGGTCGAAGCGGCCCGGACGCAGCAGTGCCGGGTCGAGCACGTCGGGACGGTTGGTGGCGGCAATGATGATGATGCCTTCATTGGCCTCGAAGCCGTCCATCTCGACCAGCAGCTGGTTCAGGGTCTGCTCGCGCTCGTCATTGCCGTTGCCGAGGCCGGCGCCGCGATGGCGGCCGACCGCGTCGATCTCGTCGATGAACACGATGCAGGGCGCCGACTTCTTGGCCTGCTCGAACATGTCGCGCACTCGGGATGCGCCGACGCCGACGAACATCTCGACGAAGTCGGAGCCGGAGATGGTGAAGAAGGGCACGCCCGCCTCGCCGGCGATGGCACGGGCCAGCAGCGTCTTGCCGGTGCCGGGCGAGCCGACCAGCAGGGCGCCCTTGGGGATTTTGCCGCCCAGCCGCGCGAACTTGCCGGGATCCTTCAGATATTCGACGATTTCCTGCAGCTCCTCGCGCGCCTCGTCGATGCCGGCGACATCAGCAAAAGTGACGCGGCCCTGCTTTTCATTCAACAGGCGGTGCCGGCTCTTGCCGAAGCCCATCGCTCCGCCGCCGGCATTCTTCTGCATCTGGCGCATAACGAAGAAGCTGATGCCCAGGATCAGCAGGAAGGGCAGCGACTGATAGAGCAGGATCAACCACACGCTCGACTGCTCCTCGGCCTTGACGGACACGCCGACGCCTTTGGCGACCATCCGGTCGGCGACATTGGTGTTGGGCGGGGCAACCGTGCGGAACGGCTTGCCGTCGGCCAATTTGCCGCTGACCGTGACATTGCCGGTGCTCGAAGTGGCGATGGTCGCGGTGCGGACGTTGCCTTCGTTGACCTGCTGGAGGAACTGCGAATAGGCGAGCGGCTCGCCTTGCGTGGCACTGCTGCTGTCGAAGGCGCGGACGAACAGCACCAGGCCGAACAGCACGGCCAGCCAGATCAGCAGGGACCGGGTCCAGGGATTGCCGGGCTTCTTCTCGTTGCGCTTGTCGTCCACCAAATCGTTCCTCTTGGAATGCCGAAAACGCGCTATCACCCAGACAGTGCTGGTTGTCGGCATCTCCTAAAATAGGCTCATTCGCCTTAATGACAATGGAACGGGGAATGCGGGACCATCGCCGGCCTGGCCTGGCTAGAATTTAAGCGACAATCCGACGCCGGCGCGCCGCTGCTTGCGGGTGTCGATTTCGCGCCCGGTGACCGGCTGAAGATAGCTCTTCTCGGACTTCAAGCCGAATATGCCCACACCGAAATGGATGTTGGGAGCAATTAGCGCCCGTCCAACGGACCTGACCGGGGCAAAGCGGTGATGATCGGATGTCGGCGGCAAGTGGAAGCTTTGCGTTCGCCCGGAGCTTTCAGCGGTCGCAGGCGGATTGCTCCAGGCTGCGGCCGGCAACGACAGGACAATCAACGCAACGGAACCCAGGCGAACCATCTGCTCTCCGTTCCGCCCGCTTGCCGGATCAGCGCGCCAGCGAGGCATCGGGTTCCGTCCATTTCTCCTTCGTACCGAACCTAGCTGCGCCTCGGGGGTGCGACGGCCAGTCGCCACGTCACGTCGCCCTGCAACTTCAAGCCTGACAGCGTAACGGATTCGCCCGCCTCAAGCGCCTGGATAGCGCGCATCAAGTCAGGGCCGCGCGGGGATGGCGCGGCAAGTTCGGCAAAGGCGGCGAGCAGCAGCCGACGCTTCAGTTCGCGCGGCAACTTGGCCGGATCGACAATCAGCGCATCGCCGTCCCGCCGGATCCGCGATCCGATCAAGGGCGCAAGCGCCCAGTCAATCGCCTCGTCGGCATCGCGGATCGCGGCAGCGCTCGCTGCAAGCCGGGCCGGATCGAGCCAGTCAACCGAGCCCAGCAGCTGGCGGATGCGGCTCCGATCGTGCCTCGGGTCGCGGTTGCTCGGGTCGTCGACGGGGGACAGGCCCGCCTCGCGAACCAGCGCCTCCAGTTCGGCCTTGCGCCAGCCGAGCAGGGGCCGGACCAACTGGATCTGCTCCGACAGCGCGCGCTGGGCGCGCGTCCCGCCAAGCCCGCCGACGCCGGAGCCGCGCAGCAGCCGCATCAGCAAGGTTTCGGCCTGGTCGTCGGCATGATGTGCGGTTGCGATCGCCCCCAGTCCCCGCTCGATGGCCCATTGGTTGAGCAGGCGGTAGCGCATGGCCCGGGCCGCAGCCTGCACATTGGCTTCGGGTGCCTCGGGCCAATCGGCCAGCAGGATGCGGTGCGGGACGCCAAGCCTGGCGCACAAACCGGCAACCATTGCTGCCTCGGCCGCGCTTTCCGCACGCAGGCCATGATCCACCGTTGCCGCTTCGATCCTGTCGGGAGCGGCGGCGTTGGCCAGCAGCAGCAGGGCAAGGCTATCGGGCCCGCCGGACACGGCGATGCCGATCCGGGCACCTTCTGGAACAAGTGCGTCGAGGTCGGCGGCGAAGCGCTGAACAGCTTCGTCCGCCAGTTTCATCGCCTCAGCTGCATTTGGCCTCGGCCTTGGCGGTGGGCAGCGCCGCCTTGAGCGGGGCGCGGAGATTGCCGGAATAGACTTCTTCCAGCTCCTCATATGCCTTGCACGCCTGTCCCGCCTGGCCCAGCTTCATCAGCGCCTGGCCGAGGTAGAAGAGGCTGTCCTGGGCGCGCTCTCCCTTGGGATCGCGGCGGTAGTTGGCCAGAAGCGTCTCGGCCGCGGCGCGCGGCTGGCCCTTGTCGAGCATCGCCCGCCCGGCAAGATTATGGGCCCAGCTGGCGCGGCGATGAGTGGGATATTTTTTGGTGAAGGCCTGCAGCGACTTGATCGCCGCGTCATATTTGCCGCCGTTCCAAAGCTGATAGCCCTGGTCATAGGCGGCCTCGGCGGGATCGCTGACGGAAGCCGAAAGCAACTCGGCGGGCCCTGAATCGGTGCTTGCACTCTCGACCTTCGGACGCGGAGCCGGCGGCGGCGCTTCGGCTTGCTCCTCTTGCCCGGCGGCAGCCGGCTCGCCTGCCGGCGGCGCTGTTTCCAGTGCGCGGATGCGCCGATCCTGGTCGGCGCGAAGCCGCGCCAACTCGGCCTCCATCACCGCCACGCGATTGCCATTCTCTTCCGACTGGCGGACGATGTCGGCCAGCTGGCGCTCGATCGCGTCGAGCCTGCCGCCGAGATTGTTGACCGACTCCAGCGTCGCCGCGGGCTCGTCGCTGAACCCCGCCGTGTCGGCCGGCTGGCCTTTGGGGAACACCTGTCGCTGGACCTGGCGGACCTGCTTCTCCAGCCGGTCGATGCGTTGCTCGGGCGTGGCTGGGCGGCGCTGCGCGGCGGCCGGGGTCAGCACAAGGGCGGTGGCGAGAGCGGAGATCGAAAGGGCGGTACGAAAACGCATAGTCAAACCTCAAATGGACGAGTGGCTCGGCGAGACTGGCAGATACAGGCTGTCGCGCCGCTGAATCATGGCTGGGTGGCGGTTGCTCCGGGCGTTCCCGGCGCGGGCGTTGAGCTATTGCTGGTCGGAGTGTTGGGGTCGGGGGTCTCGACTGGCGGCGGCGCGGGCCTTGCCTGCCGACGCGTGACACGCGGCGCCGAAGCCGGCCGGGCCGGCTCGATTTGGCTTGGCGCCGCAGCGGCAGCCGGCGAAGCGGATGCCGGTCTCAGCAGATCCGCCGCCTTGAGACTGACATCGGAAACCGTGCGGCCCGCTTCGCCTACCGCCGGAGTTCGCTGCGTTCCAACGGTCACGGCGAGCGCCTCGGGCTTGCCGGTGGTCAGCACCGGTGCCGCGGCGTTCAGTGGCACTTCATAGCGCTCGCCCGGAGCCATCTGCCCTTGTTTCAGGATGACGCTACCATCCTTGATCTCGATCCACACTGCGTCGGTTGCGGTCAGCACCACCGGCGCTGCCGCAGCGGGCACCGCCGGCGGCGCCACCGAATTGGCCACCGGCGCCGAGACATTGTCCGCCTCCGCGACGGTTTCGTCGGGTTCGAGCGACCGGTTGTTGAGCCAGGTGAAGGCGAGCACCAGAACGGCCAGCAGCGCCAGCGCGCCGAACACCAACCCCTTGGGCATGGTCCGGGCGGGATCGGCCGCTTCATAGACTTCCGGAGGGGCATAGATGGCGCGAGTGCTGCCCATTTCCGCGCGCAGCTGCTCGCCGATTTCATTCCGGTCTAGCCCGACCGCTCCCGCGTAATTTTTGGCGAAGCCGATCGAGTAGGTCGCCGCCGGGAGCTTCTCCCAGTCGCTCGTTTCGAGGCTGGTCAAATGGCGGGTCGGGATGCGGGTCTGGGCGGCGATATCCTCAACCGACAGACCCTTTGTCTCGCGCGCTTCCCTGAGGCGTTGACCGACGGTTACAACGTCTTCCGTTTCCGTCTCGTCCATTGATCTCCCCTGCACGCCATGCGCTTGAATTCGCGCCCGTTGTCGGGAGGCTGAGACCCCCTGTCAACCGGCTGATGAGGTGAATTATCCAACGTTCACACCGTGCCGCTTGGCCCAGTCGTGGAGCGATTTGCGCATGTTGGCGGGCGGCTTGGCTAAAAGCGCCTCGACCCGGGTCCGAACCGCGCCCGCATCGATCGAGCGAACCATCGCCTTGACCGGTCCCACCGCGGCAGGAGTGATCGAGAAGCTGTCGATGCCGATGCCGATCAGCGCCATCGCTTCCAGCGGCCGGCCGGCCATTTCCCCGCACACCCGGACTGGCACTCCGGCCTCCCTCGCCTGGATCGCCACCCTGCGAAGGAATCGGAGGATTGCCGGGCTCAGCCAATCATAGCGCTCGGCCAGCCGTGGATCGGCGCGGTCGGCAGCGAACAGGAACTGGGTCAGGTCGTTGGTCCCGATCGACAGGAAGTCGACCCGCGGCAGCAGCAGGTCGAGCATCTCGGCCAGGCTCGGCACTTCGAGCATGGCGCCGAACTCTACCGATTTGGGACCACCCCGCTTCGCCCCCTTGGCCCAGGCGATCTGCTCCTCGAACAGGGCGCGAGCTTCTTCATATTCCCACGGCTCGCTGACCATCGGGAACATGACGCGCAATATTCTTCCCGCCGACGCCTCGATCAGCGCCCGGGCCTGCGCCTTCATCAGCGCCTTGCGCTCCAGGCTGAGGCGCAGCGCGCGCCAGCCCATCGCCGGATTTTCGCTCTCGTCCTTGGCGTCGTCGCTCAGATAGGGCAGCGCCTTGTCGCCGCCGATATCGACCGTGCGGAAGATGACCGGCTTGTCGCCCGCCGCATCCAGCACGCTTCGGTAAAGGCGAAACTGGCTTTCGCGTCCGGGTAGCTGGGCCGCAATCAGGAACTGGAACTCGGTCCGGAACAGGCCGATGCCGTCGGCACCGGTGGCTTCCAGCATCGCCGCATCTTCGGCCAGGCCGGCATTGACCATAAGCGTGACCTGCTCGCCATCCTTGGTCGTCGCCGGCAGGTTGCGGATCGCCGCAAATTCGGCCCGGCGCTTCTGGCTGGTCGCCATGCGCGTGTCGAAGGCGTTGGTCAGCGCGCGGTTGGCCCGGACCGTGACCGTGCCGCTGTCGCCATCGACCAGGATGGTGTCGCCCTCATTGGCGATGTGGCGGATGTCCGCGACCCGTCCGACCACCGGCACGCCCATTGCCCTAGCGACGATAGTCATATGGGCGGTGAGTGAGCCTTCCTCGAGCACCACGCCCTTCAGTCGCCGCCTGTCATATTCGAGCAGTTCGGCCGGTCCGAGATTCCTGGCGATCAGGATCGCATCTCGGGTCAATCCGGTCTGCGCGGCGGTGCCCATCCGGCCCGATACGATCCGCATCAGCCGGTTCGACAAATCCTCCAGGTCATGCATCCGCTCTGCAAGCAGCGGATCGTCGATCTCGCGCATCCGGGCGCGGGTGCGCTGCTGGACGCGCTCGATCGCCGCCTCTGCGGTTAGGCCGCTGTCGATCGCCTCGTTGATGCGCCGCGACCAGCCCTCGTCATAGGCGAACATCTTATAGGTCTCGAGGATCTCATTATGCTCGCCGGCGGTGCCGAACTCGGCCTCGCGGGTCATATTGTCGATCTGCTCGCGCATCCGGCGGAAGGCGGCATAGACTCGGGTGCGCTCGGCCTCGGTATCCTCGGCGACCGTGTGCTCGACCACCACCTTGGGCTGGTGAAACACTGCGGCGCCCTTGGCCATGCCGGTGACCAGCTTGAGGCCGGCAACCCGCTGCATGCCGGCGTCACGCCGGGCGAGGAGGCCGCCGTTGACCAGCCGCGCGCTGGCAATCATTTCGCTCAAGACCATCGCGACCGTCTGCAGCGCCTCTATCTCGACATCGTCGTAGCGGCGCGGCTCGGCATGCTGGACGGCGAGGACTCCGATCGGGCTTTCGCGGCGGATGATCGGCACGCCGGCGAAGCTGTGGAACCGCTCCTCGCCCGTTTCCGGCCGATAAGCGAAGGCCGGATGATTGGCGGCTTCATCGAGGTTGAGGATCCGCCCTTCCTCGGCGATCGTCCCGACCAGGCCCTCGCCCATCGCCAAGCGCGTGACGTGCACCGCCTCCTTGCGCAGGCCGTGGGTTGCCGACAGCTCCAGCCCATTGTCGCGCAGCAGGTAGATGGAGCAGACCTCGCTCTTCATCGCCTCGGCGATCAGGTCGACCACCTTGTCGAGCTTGGCTTGCGCCGAACCGCGCTTGGCCATGACCTCGTGGAGGCCGGTCAGGATTTCTCGGGCAGAGGCGGCGGCGCTCACGGGCATGGGCAAGCTATGCAGGGAAAGGCGCGGCTTTCCAAGCTCCCGCGACTTCATCCGCTTCGGAGACAAGGACAAGCCGCTGGAAAGAATGCTCTGGCTACAATTAAGTCATGGTGAGGATTGATATTCTCCGGGGCGAGCATGATGCAGCGCTCAACATGGCCCAGCGCTTGCTCGAGCTTATCGAGGGATATCAGCCAGGCACGTCGGCCTATCCGCTGCTGATGCAATTGAACCGCTTGAACGGCGTGCTCCGCCTCCATCTCGCCCATGAGGATGTCGAGCTTTACCCGGCGCTGATGGCGTCGACCGATCCCAAGGTTGCGCGCACCGCCAGGCTGTTCGTCGACGAGCTGGGCGGCCTCGCGCTCGAGATCGAATGCTTCGCCAGCCACTGGTCCTGCTCGGCCAGCATCGCCAGCAATTTCCAGGAGTTCCGCGAAGCTGCGGAAGAGCTGGTGCTCGCCCTGGCAGTCCGCATCGAGCGGGAAAACCGGCAGCTCTATCCGCTGGCCGAAGCCGAGGCAGCAGCGCAGTCGCGCAAGGCGGCCTAGCCGCGCGAGCCCAGTGCGTGGGCCGCTTCGTCGACCAGCTCCTGGATGATCTCGGCGACCGGCTCCTCGCGCTTGACCATGCCGACCGACTGGCCGGCCATGACACTGCCGCTCTCGACATCGCCGTCGATCACCGCGCGGCGCAGCGCTCCCGCCCAATAATGCTCGATCTGCAGCTGGGCCTCGGCCATCTCGATCGCGCCTTCGTCCAGCTTCTGCGCCACCTCGCGCTGCTTGGCGGCGAAATTCTCCATCTCGCGGTTCTTGAGCGCGCGGACCGGGATCACCGGCAGGCGCGGATCGATCTGCACCGACGGGATGGCATCGCGGGCCGAGGCGCGAAGGAACGCCTGCTTGAAGTTGGGATGGGCAATGCATTCGTGCGCGCAGACGAAGCGAGTGCCGAGCTGGACACCGACGGCGCCCATTTCGAGATAGGCTGCGATCGCTTCGCCGCGGCCGATCCCGCCGGCGACGAACACCGGGATGTCGGCGGCGACATGCGGCAATATTTCCTGGCACAGCACGCTCGTCGAGACCGGGCCGATATGGCCGCCGGCCTCCATCCCCTCGATCACCAATGCGTCGGCGCCGGATCGCATCAGTTTCTTGGCCAGCGCCAACGCGGGCGTGAACACGATCAGCTTGGCCCCGTTCGCCTTGATCCGCTCGATCGCCCCACCCGGCGGAAGACCGCCGGCCAGCACGACGTGGCTGACCTCATGGCGTGCGCAGACATCGATCAGCGCCTCCAGCTGCGGGTGCATGGTGATCAAATTGACGCCAAACGGCTTGCCGGTGCGCTCCTTGGTCCCGGCGATCTCGCCGTCGAGCAGCTCCGGGCTCATCGCCCCGCAGGCGATTACCCCGAACCCTCCGGCGTTGGAGATGGCGGAAACGAGGTGGCGCTCGCTGATCCAGCTCATCGCGCCGCCAAGAATGGCCCATTCGGTACCGAGAAATTCGGTGCCGCGGGCCATCAGCTCTTTCAGGCGGACCATGCCGGCGTCGCCGTGGACCGCTCGCGGCTCCGCAATCAAACCTTCGCCGCTCATGCGACCTGCTCCCGCTCGGCGTCCAGCCCATAGGCGGAGTGCAGCACCCGCACTGCAAGCTCGGTATATTCCTCGGGGATCAGTACGCTGACCTTGATCTCGCTGGTGGAGATGGCGAGGATGTTGATGCCGCGCTCGGCCAGCGTCTGGAACATCTTAGCGGCGATTCCGGCGTTGCTGCGCATTCCCACTCCGACCGCACTGATCTTGGCGATGTCCATGTTGGTGAGGATGTCCTTGAACCCGACCTCGCCCTGGACCTTCTTCAGCTCGGCCACGGCATGGGCCAGCGATGCGTTCGGAACGGTAAAGGCCAGGTCGCTCTCCTCGCCAGGTCGGCGCACCGACTGGACGATCATGTCGACGTTGATGCTGGCCTCGGCCAGCGGCCCGAACACCGCTGCGACCATGCCGGGCCGGTCGGGCAGGTCGACCAGCGTAACCAGCGCCTCGTTGCGGTCGTGGGCGATGCCCGTGATGACATTGCGTTCCATGTCGATTCCTTCAATCATCCCGTCGCCGACGATCAGAGTACCGGGCAAATCCTCGAACGAGGACAGCACGGTCAAAGGCATGTTGTAGCGCATCGCCAGCCCGACCGAGCGGGTCTGGAGCACCTTGGCGCCGACGCTGGCCAGCTCGAGCATCTCCTCATAGGTGATCATGTCGAGCTTGCGGGCGTGGGGCACGATGCGCGGGTCGGTGGTGTAGACGCCGTCGACGTCGGTGTAGATGTCGCAGCGGTCGGCCTTCATCGCCGCCGCCAGCGCCACCGCAGAGGTGTCGGACCCGCCGCGGCCGAGCGTCGCCACTGCACCCTCGCTAGTGACGCCCTGGAAACCGGGTATCACGGCGATGCCCTGCTCGTCGAACACTCGCTCGAGCACCTCGACGTCGATATTCTCGATCAGTGCCGCCGAATGACCCGAGGCGCGGATCGGCAGCTGCCAGCCCATATAGCTTTTGGCGTTGAGGCCCATGCCCTGCAGGGTGATGGCGAGCAGCCCGCTGGTCACCTGTTCGCCGCTGGCGACCACCACATCATATTCGCGCGGGTCGTAGAGGGCGGCGGCTTCCTTGCACAGCTGGACGAGGCGGTCGGTCTCGCCGGCCATGGCCGAGACCACCACCGCGATCTGGTTGCCCGCCTCCGCCTCGCGCCTGACCCGCTCGGCGACCGAGCGGATGCGCTCGATTCCGGCCATCGAGGTCCCGCCGAATTTCATCACGATACGTGCCATGGATCGGCGGTTTTTCCCCGTGGAAGCGCGTGCCGCGCCCTGTTAGGGAGGGGACATGGCCAAGACAAGCATCGTCGATAGAGAAGCGGCGCATTTCGGCGGGCTGGCGGCCGACTGGTGGGACCCCCATGGCAAGTCGGCGATGCTGCACAAGCTCAACCCGGTCCGCCTCGCCTACATCCGCGACATGATCGACCAGCATTGGCAGGCGGACGAGCATGGCTTCAAGCCGCTCGCCGGCAAGAGTGCGCTCGACGTCGGCTGCGGGGCAGGGCTGCTGGCCGAGCCGCTGGCGAGGATGGGCGCCACCATGACCGCGGTCGATGCCGCGCCGGAGCTGATCGAGGTGGCCAGGGACCATGCGGCGGGGCAGGGGCTGCCGATCGACTATCGCGCGGTCGGGGTGGAAACGGTCGAAGGCAAGTTCGACCTGGTCACCGCGATGGAGGTGATCGAGCATGTCGCCGACCCGCAGTTGTTCATCGACTGCCTGGCCGAGCGCCTGGCCGACGGCGGCCTGCTGATCCTGTCGACCCCCAACAAGACCGCCTGGTCGAGGCTGCTGACCATCACGCTGGCCGAGGGGCTCGGCCAAATCCCCAAGGGCACCCACGACTTCGAAAAGTTCATCGACCCCGACACGATGCGCGGCCTGCTGGCCCAGGCCGGGCTGGAGTGCATCGACTTCGAAGGCATCGCCATCAGCCCAACGCGCGGGCTGCATCTAAGCGAGAATACCAGCTTGAACTATCTCGTCGCGGCGAAACGGGCGGGCTAGTCTCCTCGCCATCCCACGCCTCACCTCGCGACAGGTAAAGTTGCGTCGATTACCTGAGTCCACCGCCCATAACGGAGATTTGGGTGCATGAAAGCAAAAGCGATGCCGGCTGGAGCTAACAAACATGTTATAAGCGATTCATCACAGGCATTCCTTCCTTTGTAAGCGACCTGTGGCTGAGAGACATGAGCTCCCGCTTGCAGGAGACCCGCCATGACCGCCGACATTATTCCTTCCCCTTCCAGGGGATCCACCGAGCGCTGGGAGAATGAGGGCGGGCCGATGGCGCCGCGCCAGGCGCGTGCGCCGGAGGAACTGCCGATCGAGCTCAAGCGATATGGCATCGTGCCGGTGCAGCTGACGGTATTCGACTGGGGTGGCTATCGCTATTCAAGCGCGAAAGACGCGATTGCCGCCGCGAAGCGATCGGCTTTGTCGGCCTGAAGCCGGTTCCGGCGCCGATAGTTGCAGGATTCCGGTCACATGCGAACCATGCAATCCACGGTCACCTTCGAGTGCCCGTTTGTCTTGAACAGCGATGTCGGCGAGCTGCCTGCCGGCAGCTATGACGTCGAGATCGACGAAGAGGAGATTCTGGCCGCGGACCGGACAGGCTATCGCCGTATCGCAGCCTATTTCTACGTGAACAGCGGGGGATCGACGCGGATGCTGGTGATCGATCCCGCCCAGCTCGATGCAGCGCTGGAGCGCGACGCGCAGGCGCGAGACGGGATTGATTCGTCTTCTTGCCGCCAAGGGCGTAAGGCAATTCCATCACCGGCCATTGCAAGGCGCACCGGTGACTGAGAGACGTGCGACGCTCCCGCCTGATGGAGCATTTCAATCACACAATTCCGTGATCTGGCCGAGGCGCAAATGCTTGCGCTGGCAATCGTCGACACGCTCCCGGAACCCTTCCTGGTTCTTGACGACACGCTGCATCTTCTTGCCGGCAGCCGCTGCTTCTACGAGGTATTCGGCGAGGACCCGGCAAAGGCGCATGGACGCTCCCTGTTCGACCTTTCCGGAGGGGAATGGGACATACCAGGCTTGCGCCAGCTGCTCACAGCCGTGATCCCCGAGCACGCGGCAATGGAAGCTTTCGAATTCGAGCAGGACTTCGCCAACCTTGGCCGGCGAACATTCCAACTCAAAGCCCTTCCGATCCGTGACGAGGGGGGCAGCAGCCGGATGATCCTGCTGGCGATCAAGGACATCACGGATCGGCGCATCGCCGAGCAGGAAAAGCAGCGATTGCTGGAACATGCGGAAGGGCTCCTCGAACAGCAAAAGACGCTGCTACGTGAAATGCAGCACCGGATCGCAAACAGCCTGCAGATCATCGCCAGCATCCTGCTACTCAAGGCGGGCTCGGTGTCATCCGAGGAGACCAAGAATGAGCTGCGCGCGGCGCACCAGCGAGTGATGTCGGTTGCGGCTGTGCAGAGTCATTTGCACGCGTCCGACGGCATCGAGCATATCGAGATGGGGCCTTATCTGACCAAGCTGAGCGCTGGACTCGCTTCGTCCATGGTCGGGCCCAAGCAGCATATCGACATGGTGGTGGCCACCAGCGAAGGCGCCTTGCCCAGCAGCCACGCGGTCAGTGTTGGACTGATCGTCACCGAGCTGATCATGAATGCCATCAAATACGCCTTCCCCGAGGCGCGCGCATCGGCGCGGATCCGCGTCACGTTCGAGATGGACAAGTCTGACTGGAAGCTGACGGTGTCGGACAATGGTGTCGGTCGATTGCCCACCGAAGATTCGAAAAGCTCGATCGGTCTCGGCACGGCCCTGATCGCGGCATTGGCGAAGCAACTCAATGCTCAGATTTCGCAGACTTCGACGCCCGAGGGGCTCGCCGTGACGGTGACCCGTTCGACATTTGAGTCCCGGCTGTCCGTGGCGGCATGATTCAGAAAAAGGACGCCCGGCCGAAACCGGGCGTCCTTTCCGCGTGACTCTCTATCAGCGCACGATATCGAGCAGCGCCAGGATCATCTGCGACTGGCGATCGATCTTGTAGATCCGGCCATTGTCGTAGCCGTAATAGATTCGATCGTCGTCGACATATTCGCCTCGATACTGGGCCGGCATGGCCACAATTCGGGCTGAGGCGTGCTGGCCAATCCTCGTGTCGCCCATGAAGCGGTCGCCACGATGCGGACCGGCAAAGCGGGGATCGGCGTAGTGGGCATGGCTGGCGCGACCATCCCATGCCGCCGATCGCTCACCACGACGGTTAGGATCACGGCTTGCGATACGGATGTCCTTTGCAAGCGACGTGCTGCGTTGCATCAGAATGGCATGTTCGCGGCCGCTGATCCCGTTCGGGCTGAACCGGCGTTCAAGTCGAACCAGCCGGCTGAGGTCCTCGCGTATTCCGAAGCTCTCACGCCGCGAAATAGCCCCCTCGCGCACGCCGGCGTCGAACTGAACCTGCAGCTGGTGGCTGTAGGTGCGGTCATGGCCCCACTGAGCGAAGGCGGGGGTCGCAAGCGTAAGCCCGGCAACGGCCGCCATCATCATGGTAATCGGTCGCATTGAATTTCTCCTTGAGTCCCCGTGCGGGGCAGCAGGCTGGTGATCGCTGGGACGCGTCGTTTACGTTGCCCCGGGAGCGGCAATGAAATGCGACGACGGAGACGATTTTTCGCCTCCGCCCGGCGCTTCGTGGTTTCGATCGTTTGGAGGTTCAGCGTGCAGGGCTGACGTTCTTTGGTGGTGTCTATCTCAGGGGAAGGATGCTGGGGGGCCATCGGAACACTGCGATTTTCCCACGAGAATGGGCTGGGCTGAGGGAGCAGAAAGCGAAGCATGTCAGCACCGGCTTCCGGCTTTACCTCGCGGCCCGCAACGGCGTCGGATGATTTCACTGCTCCAAAAATCTTCATGGTGAATTCCCTTGTTGGCACGCGCCGAGATTGGCGCCCTGCCGCTAGGAGACGTTAAAGATGGAAGAAGGCACGACTTAGCGCCCAAAAACTGTCGATTTTCGACTGGAAACAACAGATGAATAGACGTAATTTTTAGCATTTGCAAGGTATATGTAAAGATATTAAGAGCCGTTTTACATTGAACGTTGTTGACGTTTTCTGAATTAATACTACATAAGAGTACGATGAAATAGTCGAATCGTGATAGGAATATTTATCGTGGCTCGCCTTGTAGGATTATAAATGGTGCAGGAAGTTAGCTATATAATCTCCCTGATCGGCATATTGGTGCTTCTGGTCTCGGGCGCTACGTGGTGGAACGTTGTCCGCCGGCCGCAGCTTCAGCCCATTGCCGGGCGCCTTGAGCAAGACACTCGCGGCGCGAATTCGGCGGCGATTGCACTTGTGACAGCGTTCGGACTCAGCCTGGTGGCTGCGATCTTGGCGGTATTCGCCTGGATTTTTTGAGCGAATGGGCGGCAAGAGCGCCTCAGCCTATCTGCTAATGGCCGCGGTCGGTTTGGGCGGCATCACCGCGTCTCCTGGCAATTACGGGCTGGTTTGCAAACCAAATCCCGGCTGCACCTAATATTTTCCGCAAGAATCACTATATTATCTTGGCTACCAGTAGAATTGACGGTCTTCGGCGCTTTGCGGCTCCTTTTTCCTTCTCTTGCGTCTCTATCATCAAGGGGATCGACTTTGGTCCCCATCTGAAAAGGAATTAGATATGCCGATCGGCACCGTAAAGTTTTTCGACAATGCCAAGGGCTATGGCTTCATCACCAATGAGGCCGGGGGCGACGACGCCTTCGTCCATGTGACTGCTGTCCAGGCCGCCGGGATGAGCACGCTCGAAAAGGATCAGCGCCTGTCCTACGACATTGAAAACGACCAGCGTGGCAAGTCCGGCGCAGTGAATCTGCAGACTGCCTAACTGTCACCTTCCGCTTCAAGCGGAACACAACAAAGGGCGGATGCCATGTGCGTCCGCCCCTTTTTTGCGATCGGAGATCTCATCATGTCGGCTCAACGCGAATTTTACCTGGCCCGCGCCGCGGAAGCCCGCACCGTCGCCGCCGCGGCGACCCTCGACAATGTTCGTCAACGCTGGCTCCAATCGGAGGCGAGCTGGACCGAAATGGCTGCTCGTACCGAGCGCAGCGACAAGTTGCGCGCCAAGCTGATTGTGCAGAAGGAGGCCGAGCGGGCCGAGTTGAAGACCGCAAGCCAAGCCTGACAAGCACGCAGATCAAGCCAGTCGCTGGAGATCGAAAGCGGGCATCGAAGGCTTTCGAACTAAGCCGGCTGGAGCGCCCCGCGAAGCACCCGGTCCTCCAGCGTCGCCCCGGCGCCGAGCGCCACGCACTGCATCGGGTTTTCGGCAACGCGCACCGGAAGCCCCGTCTCGTCGGCAATCACCGCATCGATGTCGCGCAGCAGCGAGCCGCCGCCGGTGAGGGTGATGCCGTCATCGATGATGTCCGCCGCTATTTCCGGCGCGGTATGCTCCAGCGCCTCGCGCACGGCGTGGACGATCCGGCCGACTGGCTCGCTCAGCGCGCGGGCGATCTCGGCCTGGGTCAGCTCGATCTCGCGCGGGACGCCGCGCTCGACGTGTAGCCCCTTGACGCCGATCGTCATGCCGCGGCCGTCGCCGGGGACGCGGGCCGAGCCGATTTCCTTCTTGACCCGCTCGGCGGTCATCTCGCCGATGTGGAGATTATGGGTGCGGCGAACATAAGACATGATCGCCTCGTCCATCTTGTCGCCGCCGACCCGCTCCGACCGGCTGTAGGCCAGGCCCTGGAGTGAGATGACCCCGACCTCGGTCGTGCCGCCGCCGATGTCGACCACCATCGACCCGATCGGGTCGGCCACCGGCAGCCCGGCGCCGATCGCGGCCGCCATCGGCTCCTCGATCAGCCGCACCTGGCCCGCCCCGGCATTGGAGGCGGCGTCGCGGATTGCGCGGCGCTCGACATTAGTCGAGCCCGACGGAACGCACATCACCACCTCGGTCTTGCCGCTCATCCGGCGGCCGGGCCCAAGCGCCTTGGTCATGAAATGCTTGATCATCTGCTCGGCGACCTCGAGGTCGGCGATCACCCCGTTGCGCAGGGGGCGGACGGTGCGGATATTGGCCGGCGTCTTGCCCAGCATCATCTTCGCGTCGTCGCCAACCGCATGCACCTTGGGCAGCCCGCTGCTAAGATCGAGCGCGACGACGGAGGGCTCCTGAATCACCACGCCCCGGTCGCGGAGGTAAACGACCGTGTTGGCGGTGCCGAGGTCGATCGCCAAGCCGCGCGGCCCAAAGTTGAAAAGCGGGAAATTCATAGCCCTCCCCCCGGAGAAAAACTTGTTCTGCCAGAGAGTTACATGGGACATGGGGGACCGTCGAGTTCAGCTTGGCCTATACCTCGTTCGCTTGGCCGACAATGGAAAATAATGGTTAATTCCCGAGCCGCCGAGCCGCCGAGCGCGGTGACGCCGACGCGCAGCGTCGCCGGAACAGCGCGTAGAGACGGCGAGGGCCGGCCGACTGGCGCGAAGCGACCGGATCGACGTCACGGGATTTACTCCCGTGACGGCCTTCGAAGTCGTCGGCGATCCTGCGCGGAGTGAATCCGCGCCGTCGGTCCTGTCGAGCTTCGCTCGCAGGCCGTCCGGCATTCGCTGTCTCTTCATGCTGCTTCCCGATTGCAGCGCAATCGCTCAGCTGCACTCGGCAGCTCTGCTAGAAATCGACCTTGTCGTAATGCGCTGGCGGCACGATCACCTCCATCCGCTCGCCGAGCAGCGGCCGAAACGCCGGCCGCGACTTCATCACCGCATACCAGTCCTTGGTCTGCTTGTGCCCGCGCCAGTCGAGCGCCCCCAAATAGTCGATCACGCTCAAATGCGCCGCCGCGGTGAAGTCGGCGAGGCTGAGCCCCGCGCCCGCGATCCAGCGGCGGTGGTCGAGGAGGTAATCGACATAGTCGAGGTGCCCATTGGCGACCCGCATCGCCTCGCGCAGCACGCGGGTGTCCGGACTCTCGCGGCTGACCAGCCGCTTGCGCATCCGCTCGTTCATCAGCGGCTCGACCACCTCGCGGTAAAGCTTCTCGTCGAACCAGACGGTCAGGCGGCGGATCTCGGCGCGGGCGGTCGCATTGCCGTGGATCATCGGCATCTTCTCGACCGTCTCTTCGAAATATTCGACGATCGGCTGGCTGCCGATCAGCACGATCCCCGCGGTCGAATCGACCAGCACCGGAGTCTCTCCCGCCGGATTGAGGTCGATGAACTCGTCGCGCCGCTCCCATGGATTCTCGCGCACCAGCTCATGCGCCACGCCCTTTTCACCGAGGACCAGGCGCACTTTTCGCGAAAAGGGACAAAGCGGGAATTGGAACAGCTGCCACATGGATGGCGCAGCTTTAGCGGCCCTCGCCCGAGTAACAACCCGTCATGCTGAACTTGTTTCAGCATCCATCCTAGAGATGGAGGCGCGGCTGGAGGAATGGGTCCTGAAACTAGTTCAGGACGACGAAAAAGGGTTCGTCAGCGCTTCGGATAAGTCGGATCGGGCAGGTTGGCCGTCGCCCGCTCCAGCTCCTTCTCGACTCCCTCCAGCGCGCCCATCAGCGCCGGCAGGGACGCGACCAAAGCCTTCTGCATCGCCCGCATTTGCGGGCCCGCCTTGGCGACATGAGCCGCAAGCTCGCGCTCGCCCTCCGGTCCGATTTCGTCGCGGACCCGTTTGCGCCGGTCGGCCTCGGTCGGGGCGCGCCCCGCCATGGCAGCCTCAAGCTCGCCGATCGGCAGGTTCATCAGCGCCTTGCTCAGCGGGACGAGCGCGCGCGTCAGCTGGTCGGCGATGGCGGGGTCGCTGAGCTCCGGCGGAATCTGGCGATCGGCCCGAGGGGGAGCCGTCTGGGCGGCAAGCGGCGCAGCGGTGAGGAGCGCAGGGAAGGCGATCAACAGGGCACGCATGACAAATCTCCTGCGAGTCGCTCTAGAATCGCGATTATTGCTTGTCCGTCAATGCTTTGGCGCCGGATCGAGGGAGTCAGATGGCCGGGTCGCCCTCGCCCTCGCCCTCTTCGTCCGTCTCCTTCTTGTCCTTGGGCGGTGGCGGCAAGTGGGCAGTCGCCTTCTTCAGCTTTTCGCCGATGGCTGGCATGTCCTTCATCATTTCCGGCACGAACGACATCATTTCGGTCATGATTTCGGGGTCGGCGGTCAGCTCGAACGATTGCCGCGCGAAGCTGGCCCCGGCCGGGGAGGCGAAGAAGCGGTTGATCTCGGTCAGCTCGGCCACGGTGAAACGGCGGGCGTAGGCGCGCGCCATCCCCTCCTTCATCCGTGGTTCCATCCGGCTGAAGATGATCCCCATTTCCTCGGCCATCACCTTGTTGGTGATCCTCATCCGCTCCTCGAAATGCGGATCCTTTTCGGCCATCGCCTCGCGCAGCGTCTTCTCCTTGCCCTCGCCGGTAACGCCGAGGTCGGTCCCCTTCATGTCGAACATGCCGCCCAGCATCATTTCCTCCATATTGCCCATGGAGTCCTTCATGATCTTCTGCATGGTGCCGGGCGGGATGATCGCGGCCACCGCTTGCTTGGCCAGCGCCAGCCGCTCGGGATCGACCGGCGCCTTGGCAGGGGCCGACTTGGCGGCCGGCGCGGCGGCAGGCGCCGCCATGGCGGGCCCGGCGGCGATCGCCAGCGCGAGCGAGAGAAAAGCATATTTCATGAAACGGCCCCCTCCGAACTGGCGGCCAGCCTAGCCGACGCTCAGCGCATCGCAAGCCACACCAGCGCCACCGATCCGGCGACGATCCGGTACCAGGCGAAGGGCGCGAAGCCGTAGCGCTGGATGATCGAAACGAACGCCTTCACAACCACCACCGCGACGATGAAGCTCACCAGGCTGCCGAGCAGGATCCAGCTGCCCATGCCCGGCTCCATCGTCGCCCCATGCTTGTACAGCTGCAGCGCGGTCGCCCCGCTCAGCGTCGGCACCGCCAGGAAGAAGCTGAACTCGGCGGCGGTCTTGCGGTCGACCCCCATCGCCATCGCGCCGAGGATGGTCGCGCCGGACCGGCTGACCCCCGGGATCATCGCCAGGCATTGGATCAGGCCGATTCCGACCGAATGGCCGAAGGTGACGTTGGCCACCCCGCCGCGGTCGGTCGGCTTGGCCCACCATTCGACCAGCAAGATGGCGAAGCCGCCGAGGATCAGCGATACCGCAACCACCACCGCATTGCCCAGCAGCAGCTCGATCGAATCTCCGATCGCCAGCCCGATCACCACCGCCGGGACGAACGCCACGAGCAAATTGCGGACGAAGGCGAAGGCGCTGGGCTGGCGCTTCCACAGGCCAATCAGCACGTCGCGGAAGGTCCGCCAGTAGAGCACCAGGATCGCCAGGATCGCGCCCGGCTGAATCGCGATGTTGAACAATGCCCATTTGTCGGCGTCAAAGCCGAGCAGCTCGGTCGCCAGGATCAAATGGCCGGTCGAGCTGACCGGCAGATATTCGGTGACGCCCTCGACGATGCCGAGGATGATGACCAGCCAGAGGATCGGCACGCTTAACCGACCGACTGATATTCGGCGGTGGACGCGAAGCGGCCGCCCTTGCGATACCGCCCAAGCCACTCGGGCGCGACGGAGCGCAGCGGCGTAGGCGTGATCCTGAACGCCTTGAAGCCGGGCAGCTCGCCGCTGGCCACATTGTCGTGCTGCAGCATCCGCCACTGGTCTTTGCTGAGCGGCGCGCCGGGCAGGAAGCCGAAGCTGGCGATCATCGAGCCCATGAAGTCCGGCATGTCGACCAGCTCGGGCGAGTGGCCGGCCATCTCGGCAACCGCGGCATTCAATTCGCGCATGGTCAGCACCTCCGGCCCGCCCAGCTCATAGGTCTTGCCGCCATGCTTGCGCGGATCGAGCGCGGCCGCCGCAATCGCCTGGCCGAGGTCGCGGACGAACACCGGCTGGAAGCGGGTCCTGGGCGCGATCACCGGCAGGAACGGGCCGCGCGCCATGCTGGCGAAGCGGTTTGTGAAATTATCCTCGGGCCCGAACACCGTGCTCGGGCGGATGATGGTCGCACCCGGAAAGGCCGAGCGGACCGCCTGCTCGCCCAGCCCCTTGGTCCGGCCATATTCGCTCTCGCTCTCCGGATCGGACCCGATCGCGCTCACATGGACGAATGCCTTCGCTCCTGCCGCCTTGGCCGCGGCGGCGAGCTTGCCGGCGCCATGGACATGGACCAGTTCCAGATTGCCCTTGAAGATGCCGACCAGGTTGATGACCGCCTCGGCGCCTTCGACAGCGCGGGCGATCGTGTCCGGCCGCTCGAGGTTGGCGGCGATGGCCGACACCTGACCGACGGATCCCAGCGGCTGGAGGAACCAGGCACGCCGCGGGTGGCGCTCGGCGACGCGCAGCCTCGCGCCGGCCTTGAGCAGCGCCTCGCACACATAGCGACCGATGAAGCCGCCGCCGCCGAATATGGTGATGAGTGGCGGAGTGCCGGGGTTCCTCATGGAATTCACGATCCTTGCCGCTTTGGAATTCGCGCCGTCCTTGGGCCAAGCGCAAATCCGGCGCAAGAGGAGAGGGATGGGCTGTTGACAGAATCAGGCCCCGCCCTCTAAGCGCCGCCCCCTACCGGCAATCACAAGCCCCTGTGCCCAGGTGGCGGAATTGGTAGACGCACCGTCTTCAGGTGGCGGCGCTGGAAACGGCGTGGAGGTTCGAGTCCTCTCCTGGGCACCATTTGTTCTTTTCAGAACATCCCAAAATCATCGACAAAACGGCGAAAATATGCCATTTTTCTGTTGGTTTTGTCCCGAAGCGTCCGAGCTGATTTCAGGCGATCTCACTCAGAAACGGGCCACGGCGGGGGCCATCGGTGGCCCGCCCCGATTTGATGGCCCGTTCTCGATATAAAGTACTGAGAATACAGCAGGAATTACGCTTTCATCGGTCAGAACCGCTGAAAGTGGGAGAATTGGTCGATGGCCCTGAATGATGTTGGGATTCGCGCGCTCAAGCCACGTGATCGTATCTACAAGTGCACTGACGGCCGCGGACTGTATCTCGAGGTGCATCCGAGCGGCTCGAAACTGTGGCGCTGCAAATATTCACACCTCGGGAAGGACAAGCGGATCGCGCTCGGCCGCTATCCGGAAGTGGGCCTTGCCGAGGCCCGCCGCAGAAGGGATGACGTCAAGCGCAAACTGTACGAGGGCGTAGATCCGCTCGCCGAACGCAAGCGCGAGAAGCTTCTGGCGATCTACAAGGGCGCCAACACGTTCGGAGAACTGGCCAAGGAATATATCGACAAGATGGTCGCGGAAGGCCGGGCCGATACGACCACCACAAAGGCCAACTGGCTCCTCGAGCAGCTCGCGCCGATCGGTGGGCACGCTATCGCCGATCTCAAGCCTATCGACGTGCTTGCCGCCCTCAAGCGCATTGAGGCGAAGGGAAAGCTTGAGACAGCGCGCCGCTGTCGGTCTTTCGCTGGTCGGGTTTTCCGCTATGCGGTATCAACCGGCCGGGCTGAGACCGATCCGACTTCCGTGCTCCGCGGGGCACTGATCACGCCGAAGACGAAGCATCATAGCGCGATCCTGGATCCTGACGCAGTGGGTGAGCTGTTGCGGTCAATCGAGGCATATTCGGGCCACCTGATCACGCGCCTCGCCATGCAGATTTCGCCCCATGTCATGGCCCGCCCCGGCGAGATCAGACAGGCTAAATGGTCAGAGTTCGATCTCAAGAACGCCGTATGGAAGATTCCAGCCGAGAGGATGAAAATGCGGCGTCCTCATGCCGTGCCTCTGTCGCGGCAGGTTTTGGCCCTCCTCTCTGAGCTCCACGCGCTGACCGGACCAGACGGGTTTGTGTTCCCGGCTTTTCACACTTCGCTCCGACCGCTTAGTGAGAATACGATCAATCAGGCCTTTCGGCGGATGGGCTACGCGGTCGGAGAGGTGACGGCCCATGGCCTACGGACCACCGCGTCCACCCTGCTGAACGAGAGTGGAAAGTGGACGCCGGACGCGATCGAGCGTTCGCTGGCCCACGCCGACACAGACTCAATTCGCGGCGCCTACAATCGAGGCCTCTATTGGGAGGAACGGGTCGCAATGCACCAATGGTGGAGCGATTATCTTGATCAACTTCGCGAGAAAGTGCCGATGAAGGCCTGCGCCTGACAGGTAAAGGCCTGATTCTTGGGCCGCCACTCCCCGCAGGCAGGACTGGTGAAGCGGAGTTGCCCTGAGGAAGTCCCCATGGATTCAACACGGGAGTGCTCCCCCAAAAAATTGACTGGCCGATGGAGCGGGGGCGAGCTCCATCGGCCAGTGCGACCCGTGGGTGGGCCGCTGCCGCTGCCGGTCAGTGGCGGGGGCTTCCGACCAGCAGCGAGCCAAATTCTCTCTATTCCCGACCCAGCTTTCGCGTTCTCTTAATCCTGGCCGATCTGCGCCATCAACCAGGCCAGCGAAATCTGGGCGGGCGAAGCGCCCTTGCCGGCGCCGAACTTCCTCAGAAACTCGATGATCGCTTCCTTGGCGAACCTATCTTGGGTCGGTTGTCCTGGTCGCCTGAAGCCGCGAAGGCTCGTCCGCCATTGGCTCGTCTTCAGCCATGCCCTTCTTGAAGCTTTTGATGCCCTTGGCCACGTCCCCCATCATCTCGGAGAAGCGTCCCTTACCGAAGAGCAACATCACGAGGATGCCGACGACAGCCCAATGCCATAAGCTGAAGCCACCCATCGAATCCTCCTAACGTGGCAAGTCTTCGGTCCTGCTTGCCCAGACGCCGGTCCGGTTATTCCAGCAGGTCCATCCGATCATATAGGCCGGTTTACTCCCGCTTTTGAGACGGAGATCGCTAATTGAAACGTTGCGCGATACTCATCGATTGTCAGTGATGCTAAGAGTCCAGGAACCCGCCGCGCACGGATTTCAACGAGGCCGGCGCGCCAAGCCGATGGCCGGGACCATGAGGGCCGGCAAAATGGCTGCGCGACGCAAACGATGCAGGCCTTGCGGATCAGCCTGGCATTGTTGAAAACTTGTTCAACCGGCAAATTGCGGTGCGCAAAGTGAGGCGCGAGACGGAGGGTCATATTCATGCAGTCTCGTCGGTCAGCCTTTGCCGACCTCAGCTACTTCCTTGAAATCGCCAAGCACCGCAGTTTCCGGCGTGCCGGACTCGAGCTTGGGGTCAGCGCATCGGCGCTGAGCCATGCGCTCAGGGGTCTGGAGGAAAGGCTGGGCGTCCGCCTCCTCAATCGGACAAGCCGAAGCGTCACGCTGACCGCGGCCGGCGAAACCCTTCAATCAGCCATCATCGAGCCGTTCGACAGGATCGATCGTGCGCTCGAAGTCCTCAACCGCTTTCGCGATGCTCCGATCGGCCGCGTCCGCCTGAGCGTTCCGACCGAGGCCGCCGATCATCTGGTGGCGCCGGTCATGGCCAGCTTCCTCGAGCGCTATCCCGACGTTGATATCGAAATTTCAGTCAGCAATCGCATGATCGACGTGATCGACCGGGGCTATGATGCCGGCATCCGCTACGGCGGCACCGTCCCCGAAGACATGGTCGCTCAGCGCCTGTCGGCCGAGATACCATGGCTCGTCGTCGCCTCGCCGGCCTATCTCCGGAAATTCGGGACGCCCACCCATCCTAACGACCTTCATGCCCATCGCTGCGTCCAGGTCAGGACCGGCGACGACCGCATCTACCGGTGGGAGTTCGAACAGGGCGACGAGAAGATGGCCGTCAACGTCCCCGGAGCCTTCACGATTGACCAGGGCCATGTGGCACTGCCTGCAGTCAAGGAAGGGGCGGGGCTGATGTACGTCATCGAGCCGATGGTCCGTCAGGCTCTCAAGGAGGGCAGTCTCGTCACCGTGCTTGACGACTGGATTTCGCCCGGACCGGCCTTCTACGTCTATTATTCGAGCCGGCGCCAGCTTCCGTCGGGCCTTCGCCTGTTCATCGACTTGGTGCGCGAAATGAGGCCGCTCGGCTTGTAAGGAGCAAGGATTCCGGCGGCATTGATGAATCCTGTGCATCGCCGCATGCAATAGACTCCGGCTGCTCAAAGGCCGCTCCAGCACCTAAATGTCCGGCAGAGGCCCGCCATCAAGCAAGCCCCCTCTTTGCGGCGGGCCTCGCAGCCCCTGAGGACATCATGACGAGCCAATCCCAAGATGCGCGCGACGCATCGATCACCCGTACCGGCGCCTGGGGCGCCGTATTCGCGCTGGCGCTTTGCGTCGCGACGCTGATCGCTTCGGAGTTCATGCCGGTCAGCCTGCTGACCCCGATCGCGACCGACCTTCGGATCAGCGAGGGCACTGCCGGGCAGGCAATCTCCGTGTCCGGAATTTTCGCCGTCCTGACGAGCCTGTTCATCTCCTCGGTAATCGGCAACATCGACCGCAAGTGGATATTGCTTGGTCTCACCGCCCTGATGCTGGTCTCCGGGCTCGTGGTCGCCTTCGCTCCCACATTCGCCATCCTCATGATCGGCCGCGCGCTGCTGGGCGTCGTGATCGGCGGATTCTGGTCGATGTCGGCGGCCACCGTCATGCGGCTGGTGGGCGAGACGGATGTGCCGCGGGCGCTCGCGCTGCTGAACGGCGGCAATGCGCTGGCGACGACGATCGCCGCGCCGCTCGGCAGCTTCCTCGGCCAATATATCGGCTGGCGCGGGGCCTTCTTTGCGGTGGTGCCGCTCGCTGCTCTCACCCTCGTCTGGCTGTTCAGGAGCCTGCCGGCAATGACCCCGGACCGCGCCGCTCGGAAGCCAAGCGCGCTCGGCGTCCTTCGCCAGCCGAAGGCGCGTCAGGGCATGCTTGCGGTCACCCTGCTCTTTGCCGGGCAGTTCGCCATCTTCACCTACCTGCGGCCCTTCCTTGAGTCCGTCACCCAGGTGAATGTGTCCATCCTGTCGCTGATCCTGCTGATCATGGGCGGGTCCGGCCTGCTCGGCACCTGGCTGATCGGCTTCCTGGTCGCCAGGCGGCTGACGGCCACGCTGGTGGCCTTGCCGCTTGTCATGGCGGCCATCGCCCTAGCCCTAATCCCGCTGGGTTCGGATCCGATCGCGACCGCGGTGCTGCTGGCCGGCTGGGGCTTGCTCGGCACCGCCGTGCCGGTTGCCTGGTGGACCTGGCTTAGCCGCACGCTCCCCGACGATGCCGAGGCCGGCGGCGGCCTGATGGTCGCCGTCATCCAGCTGGCGATCACGCTCGGCGCGTCGGCCGGCGGCTATCTGTTCGATCAGAGCGGATATGAAAGCACCTTCCTGGCTGGCGCGCTGCTGCTCGGCCTGTCCGGCCTCGTCGGCTGGCTGAGCTCACGGCCCGGGAACGCCTCAGCGCGCGCGGCAATTGCTGATCCGGTCGCTGATGCGGATGGGGCCGCCATTTGCTACCAGCAGGCCGCGTAAGCGTTCAGTCTCCCGTCGATAGCGGAAAAGCGGCGGCAAGCCGGGGTCGGACAGACATGCAGATTCACTTCTATGGCAGGATCAGCGATCGCCTCGGACGCTCGATCGAGATCGATGTGCCCGCATCGATCTCGACGGTCGCGGATCTTCGAAGCCTGCTCGCCAAGACCTTCCCCGACCATGCCGGCGAGATTGTGTCGCCCACGCTGAGGCCCTGCGTCAGGGACGAAATCGTCGGCGAAGCGCATGATATCCGCGGCGCCGACAGCGTCGAATTCTTCCCGCCGCTGTCGGGAGGCTGATGGTGGCGGTGGACGCGCGCCTCGCCGAGCAGGCCTTCAGGCCGGAGGAGGAGCTGGCGGCCTTCCTCGCCGGGCTCACCGAAGAGGGCGGCGTGGTCAGCTTCGTCGGGATCGCGCGGCCGCGCTCGACCGGCGGACAACCGGTCGAACGCCTGTTTCTCGACCATCATCCCCGGTTGACGCAGCGTTCGCTCGAGGAGATCGGCGGCGATGCGCTCAGGCGGTTCGACGCCACTGCCGTCCGCGTCGTGCATCGGTGCGGCGAAGTCCTGCCGGGCGAACCAATCGTCTTTGCGGCTGCCGCAGCCACCCATCGCCGCGCCGCATTCGAAGCGGCCGATTACCTCATGGACCGGCTGAAGACAGATGCCGTTTTCTGGAAACGCGAGGAAGGGGTTGACGGTTCGGCCTGGATCGAACCTACCGAAGCAGACCGCCGCGATCGTGCCCGCTGGAGCAACCTATGCCCGGAATAGATGAGACGCTGACCTTTCATCCGCTGCGGATCGCCGTCCTGACCGTCTCGGACACGAGGGACGAGGAGAGCGACAGCTCGGGGGCGCTGCTTGCCGGGCGCATCACCGGAGCTGGCCATGCGCTGGCCGGCCGCGCCATCGTCCCCGACGATGTCGAGGCAATCCGAGGCCAGGTGATGGCCTGGGTGGCTGACGAGGGCGTCGACGTGATCGTTACCACGGGCGGCACCGGCTTTGCCGATCGTGACGTGACGCCCGAGGCCGTCAAGCCGTTGTTCCGGCGCGAGATGGAGGGGTTCCCGGTGCTGTTCCACCAGGCGAGCTTCGGCACGGTCGGACTGGCGACGCTCCAATCCCGAGCGTGCGCTGGCCAGATCGACAACAGCTTCATCTTCTGCCTGCCGGGTTCGACCGGCGCCTGCCGCGACGGCTGGGACCTTGTCCTCGCGAATGAGCTCGACAGCCGATACAAGCCCTGTTCGCTGGTCGGCCATATTCCCCGCCTCAGAGATGTCGGGGCATGAGCGGGCTCAGCCATATTGACGGCCAGGGCCGGGCGCGAATGGTCGACGTGACCGACAAGAGCGCCAGCAACCGACGAGCAACCGCCGAGGGCCATCTTGTCTGCCTCGCCGAGACCCTTGAGCAGGTCCGCGCCGGAACGGCGCCCAAGGGAAGCGTCATCCAGGCGGCCGAGCTTGCCGGGGTGATGGCCGCAAAACGGACCGCCGAGCTGATTCCACTCTGCCACCCGCTGGCCTTGACCAAAGTGGCAGTGGCCATCGAGATCGACGACAGGCTGCCGGGCTTTCGCGTCGCCGCGGAGGTTCGCGCCCACGGCGTCACCGGCGTCGAGATGGAGGCGCTGACCGGCGTTTCCGTTGCCTGCCTCACCCTGTTCGATATGCTCAAGGCGATCGACCGAACCATGACCATCGGCGGCATTGCCGTCAGCGCCAAGAGCGGAGGTCGCTCCGGCGACTGGACGCGTTCCGAATGATCAGCTTCGATGAGGCCATCGCCCTGCTCAGCGACGCGGCCCGTCCGCTCGGACAGGAGAGGCTGCCGATCGCCGAAGCGGCGGGCCGCATCCTTGCCGAGCCGGTGATCTCCGCTGTCAGTTCCCCGCCGCGCGACTGCTCCTCGATGGATGGCTATGCGGTGCGCGATGCCGATCTGGCGGTGCTGCCGGCCCGGCTTGCGCTGGCCGGAGAATCCTTCCCGGGCCGCGGCTTCGGCGGACCGGTCGAGCCTGGCCGCTGCGTGCGCATCTTCACCGGCGCCCCGGTCCCGGCGGGCGCTGACCGGGTCCTGATCCAGGAGGAGGTGCGCCGGGAGGGCGAGCTGGCGATCTTCGAGACGGTCCCGGGCGAAGCCCGCCACATCAGGCCAGGCGGCTCGGACTTCGCGAAGGGCGAGACGCTTGTGCCCGCCGGCCGCCGCCTCGGCCCGAGGGCGCTGGTGGCCGCGGGGGCCGCCGACATGGCGGAGCTCCGGCTCTGGCGCCGCCCGCGCGTCGCGATCGTCACCACGGGAGACGAGCTGGTCGAGCCGGGTGAAGCCCGCACAGGGGCAGAAATGATCCCCGAAAGCGTCTCGCTCGGCGTTGCCGCCCAGGCCGGGCAATGGGGCGCGACCGTCATCCACCGCGCGCGGCTTGCCGACCAGCTGGACAAGCTTCAGGAAGCCGCGGCCGAACTGCTGAGCTCGGCGGATCTGGTCGTGGTCACCGGCGGTGCCTCGGTCGGCGAGCGTGATTTTGCCAAGGCGATGTTTGCGCCCTTCGACCTGGAGCTGATTTTCTCCAAGGTCGCCATCAAGCCGGGAAAACCGGTCTGGTTCGGGCGGGCAGGGGGCACGCTGCTGCTCGGCCTGCCCGGCAATCCGACCTCGGCGATGGTGACCGCTCGGCTATTCCTGGCTCCGCTGCTTGCCGGGCTGGAAGGAGGGGAGGCCGCTGGCGCGCTCCGATGGCGGCGCGGCAGGCTCGTTGCCGGCGTGGGACCGTGCGAGGCGCGCGAGACCTTCGTTCGTGCCGCGCTTGAAAAAGAAGGCGTGAGGCCGCTGACAAACCAGGATTCGGGAGCCCAGAAGACATTGGTCGATGCCGATCTGCTGATCCGGCGCCGACCCCATTCTCCGTCGGTCCCTGCCGGGGAAGAGGTCGAAATCATCGATTTTTGACCGGTTGCCGATCTTCAGGTGAAGATCAGCTTGTAGCCGGCCAGCACCAGCACCAGCGCCAGCGCCTGGAGCAGCCGCGCCCGCGGAAGCCGCTCGACCCCGAGCCAGGTGCCGAGCAGCGCGCCGGCGATGACTGCGACGACGAAATAGGGCAGCTCAGGCGGGAGCGACTGCACCGCGGTGAGGTTGCCCGCGAGGCCGGCGAGCGAGTTCAGGACGATGAAGCCCGCGGCGACCCCGGAAGTGTGGCGGGGAGTCTCCCAGGCGAACAGGATGATGAGGGGACTCAGGAAAATGCCGCCGCCGGTCCCCGTGAGGCCGGCTAGCAGGCCGAGCCCCAGACCGACCGGAAGGGTGACGGCGAGGCTCGGCGAATGGACCGGCCGGTCGGCCAGCTGCTTCGGTTGCCAGAAAAGGCGTAGGGCCGCCGCCCAGAGCAATATTCCGACCAGCGGCCGGTAGAAATCGGCGCCAAGCTGGATCATGCCGCCGAGGAATGCCGCCGGCACCGCCGTGACCGCAAAGGAAAGAAGCAGCCGGAAATTGCTCTGTCCCTTAAGCCAGTAGCGGGCCATGCCGATCCCGGCGACGACCAGGTTCAGGGCCAGCGCCGTCGGTCGCATCACCTCGGGCGCGACCGAGAACAGCGCCATGATGGCGAGGTAGGCCGAAGCGCCTCCATGGCCGACCGACGAATAGAGCGCGGCGCCCGCTGCCATGAGAAGCGCGATTGCGATCAGCGTTGACGGGTCCATCTTCCCCCTTCGAGCTCGAACCTCAGCCGCCCGTCACGCTCATGTGGCGCTGGACTGCGGGCCGGGCGGCGGCAATGCGGAAATCATGGCCCCTGGGCTTGCCGGCCAGCAGCACGTCGAGCGCCTGGTCGACCGCCGCCGGGCCGCCGGCGCGCAAGAGGTCCCTGAGCTCGACCTTCTGGTCATGCCCGAGGCAACCGAACACCGTCCCTGTCGCGGTGATCCTGATCCGGTTGCAGCCTTCGCAGAAATTGCCCGTGAGCGGCGTGATCAGGCCGAGCCTGATGCCGAACTCGCCAACCTCATAATAGCGTGCCGGCCCGCCAGTCCGCCGCGGCGAGGGCGTCAGCGTGAAACGCCGCTCGAGGCGCGGCCTGACCTCGTCCAGTGGTAGATAATGTTCGGTCCGGTCCGCCTCGACCTCGCCGAGCGGCATGGTCTCGATCAGGGTCAGATCATGGCCATGGGCGCCGCACCAGAGCAGCATGGCCTCGATCTCATCCTCGTTGAGATCCTTGAGCGCGACCATGTTGATCTTGACCTTGAGGCCGGCTGCAGCGGCCGCATCGATCCCGCCCAGCACCTGCGACAGCTCGCCGCGCCGGGTGATGTGCCGGAATCGGTCGGGACGGAGGCTGTCGAGACTGACGTTGACGCGTCGAATGCCGGCGCGGTGGAGATCGGCCGCGAACCGGGCAAGCTGCGTCCCGTTGGTGGTCATCGTCAGCTCGTCGAGGCCGTGGCCGATCCGTTCGCCCAGCATCGCGCAGAGCTTCTCGATATCGCGGCGAACCAGCGGCTCGCCACCCGTCAACCGGATCCGCCGGACGCCGCGCGCGATCAGCACGTCGGCGAGCTGCTCGATTTCCTCGAAGGAGAGGATCTCCGCCTTCGGCAGGAACTGCATGTGCTCGGCCATGCAGTAGCGGCAACGCAGATCGCAGCGGTCGGTGACAGAGAGGCGCACATAGGTGATGCGGCGGCCGAAGCTGTCGATCATGCCTCTGGCGGGGCCGGTTTCCAGCTCATGGCGCGGACCGGCTGTCATAGGTCCTCAGACGAATTTGGCTGCCCAGGGTTCCCCCGCTGCCCGGCATCGACGTGAAACTGCTTGGGAATGTCATAATCGACCAGCATTTCTGCCGGTGCCGTGACCGGGACAGGATTGCCAAGGCTGGCGCGGACGGGCTGGTCGGTGCGGTCGATCGCGAGCCGCGCGGCATCTGCCGGGATGAGCGTCGGCGGCGATATAATGCCATCCGCGCTGCTGATCGCGGCCCGTTCGTCATCGGCCGCCGCCGCCAGGGCTATGAGATGCGCAGGGCCGACATGCGGCATGTCGCCCAGCAGCACCATCATACCCCGCACGGGAAGATCGAGCGCCCGGGCAAGGCCGATTCGAAGCGAGCTGTCCTTTCCGGCTTCGGGTGTTGGATTGGGGAGAAGCTCGAAACCATGATCGAGCAGCAGTGCGCTGAGCTCCGGTTCGCTGGGAGGAACCACGGCGAGACGGGTGGCAAAAGGGAGGTCCCGGCATAGCGCCGCGGCATGGGCCGCCAGAGGCCTGCCTCCCAATGGAGCAAGCAGCTTGTTGTCCGGTCCGAACCTTTGCGACAGTCCGGCGCAGAGGAGCAGCGCGGCGCATTGCTCGAGCGGGATCATGGACGGACCGTCCGATAGGCGCCGACTATCTCGGCCAGCGCGGACAGAGCGAGAGTGGCCGGGTCGCGTGAACTGGGAATGAGGCCGACCGGACCTTTGACGCGCGCGATCCCATTGTCCGGGACGCCATAGGCGGCGAGAGCCGCGCGCCTGGCTTCATGCGTTCGGCTGCTGCCCATCGCGCCCACCCAGAATGAGGAGGTTTCGAGCGCCTTGGCAATCAACGGCGGCTCCCAGTCATGGTCGTGGAACAGGAACAGGAAGGCCGTCCAGGGGTCACCCTGGAGGTCGACCGGACTGCTCACCGATTTGAGCAGTACCGATGGCGCGCCGGCAGCCAGGCCGGCGTCAACCACCTCATGCTCGGGGGAGTAGAGCTCGACCATGATGCCGAGCCCGTGCGCCAGCTTCAGGGAGGTCAGCATCTCGGCGCCATGGCCAAGAAGCAGCAGGCGCAGCGGCGGGGCATGGCTGACCGAGAAGATGTCGTCCTGCCAGCCGGCGCCCTCCTGCCGGGCCTCGGAAGCAATTCGCAGTGGACCCGCGGGATCCAGCTCCAGGACGATTGGTCGCCGCGCTTCCAGCTGATCGAGCGCCTGCTCGATGACGTCCGCCCGCGGGTTGGGCTGGAACAGGACGTCCATGCCCCCGCCGCACGGCAGCTTGATGTCGATGTAGGGCGAGCCCTGTCCGAAGCGAACGGTCCGGGAAGCGCCGCCTTCCAGCACGTCGAGGGCCTCGGCGGCAATCGCCCGTTCGACGCAGCCGCTCGAGAAGGACCCCGCGCTGTCGCCATTGTCGAGCACCGCCATGTGCGTGCCGATGGCCCGCGCCCCGGTGCCGGTAAGGCCGGTGATGGTGACCAGCACGCCCCTCCGGCGATCGCGCGCGCCATCGGCCAGCAAACGGAAGACCTCCGCTGGTGTCGCTGCCGGTGCGCTCTTGCCGTCGGGGATGATTTGCAAATCTCCTATTGCAGGGCCGCGAGGAAGGCGTCGTGGGTCATGGGCTGCGAGAACATCGCAAAATCCTTGGTCACGGCCATTTGCTGCTCTTCCTCGCTCAGGGTGGCGGTGCAGTCGGTCAGCGTCACCACGCGATAGCCGCGTTCATAGGCCGAGCGCATTGTCGACTCGACGCAGCAGTTTGTAAGGAACCCGGCAAGCGCGACATTGGTGATGCCACGGGCGCGCAGGATGAAGTCGAGGTTGGTGCTGGCAAAGCAGTCGAGCCCGCGCTTGCCCTCGATGACGACGTCGCCCTCGACCGGCGCCAGTTCATCGATGATCTCGGCGCCCCAGCTCCCTTTGCGGAAGGAGTTGGACGCACGGACGCCGGCGAGGATGCCGTAGGCCTCTGTGGCTATTTCCGGATAGCCTTCCTGGAAGCTGATCGGCGCGTGCATGACGGTAACGCCGCGCTTCCGCGCCGCCTTGGCGGTGGTGAGGCTGTTGGCGAGCATATTGCTGCTCTCCATGACCGGCCGGACCGCCTCATGTTGGGCGCCGCCCTCCTTCACGAAATCATTCTGATATTCGATCAGGACGAGCGCTGTCGTGCGGGAATCCATGAACTATTCTCCAATCCTTTGTCTTTTCCGCGCTTCCTCAACTCGTCGCCCAAGCCGGCCTGTCTGCTCCGGATCGAGCGGCTAGGGCGCGCGCTCGATCCGGGCGGAGAAGGAGCCGCTTCGCATCAGCGCCTGCTGGCCCGACACGATCCTGCCCATCTTGATGAGGTCGCCGGACGGGTCATAGTCTTTGTAGAAGATGGCGATGTTGCCCCAGGGCACATAATAAGTGATGTCCCACTGATTGGCGGCGTAGTTGGCCGTCCGTCCCTCGGTCGAAAGCCGTCGGGGCCTGAGATGGCTGATCTTCTCGCTGCCTCCGAAATCCTCGAACTGGACCGTCATTGGAAGCATGGCGACGAAATCGCGAGAGGTGGGATTATTCAACAGCACCGCCTGAACGGGCGTGCCATCGACAATGATGTTTATGTTCATGCTCGTGCCCTCGGCGTCCTGCCCCGGTTGCTGAGCCTCGTTCTGATTTTCGGTGGCGGCGTTTGCGGCCAGGCTCGCGGCCCCCCACTCCTGCCTCGCCGATTGCTGGGCCTCGACCTGATTTTCTGTGCCGGGCTGGCAGGCCACGACCGACAGCGCCAGTGCGAGCACCCCGGCGATGGGCTGTCCCAGCGCCAGCATGTTACGCGAAATCCGCTTCATGGTTGGTTCCTGTTGGTGCGCCAGGGCCTGGGCTGAGCGGTATCGAGGTTATTTGCGCGATCATCGGACAGCCTCATGTCAACTGCGGCAGGCGATGGAGATATTTGTCGAGCGTGAGCGGATAGTCGCGCACGCGGACGCCCGTCGCATTGTAGATGGCATTGGCGATCGCGGCGCCAACACCGCACAGGCCAAGCTCGCCAATGCCCTTGGCCTTCATCGGCGATACCAGCGGGTCGGTCTCGTCGAGGAACATGACTTCCAGATGCGGAATGTCGGCATGGACCGGAACCTCGTAGCTGGCGAGATCGTGGTTGACGAAGAAGCCGAAGCGCTTGTCGACGGCAAGCTCCTCCATAAGCGCACCGCCGACCCCCATGGTCATCGCGCCGATCATCTGGCTGCGCGCCGATATGGGGTTGAGGATTCGCCCGGCAGCGGCAACCGCGAGCATTCGGCGGATGCGGGTTTCGCCGGTCGCGATGTCGACGCCGGCCTCGACGAAATGCGCGCCGAACGTGGACTGCTGGTAGCGCTTGTCAAGGTCGCCCCATTCCATCTTGTCTTCGGCAACGATCTCGCCGGCTCGGGCGGCGTCGGCGAGCGATGCCGACCGGCTTCCGCTGCGCACCCGGCCATTTTCGAAGGTCGCGTTGGCCGGGTCGAAACCGAGCTGCCGGGCGACGGCTTCGCGCAGCTTGACGCAGGCGGCATAAACGCCGGAGGTCGAGCTGTTGGCGCCGAACTGCCCGCCCGATCCAGCGGACACCGGAAAGCTGGAATCGCCGAGCTTCACCGCGACGCGATCGAGGCTGACTCCCATCATCTCAGCCGCCGTCTGGGCGATGATCGTGTAGCTGCCGGTACCGATGTCGGTCATGTCCGTCTCGACCGTGACCACGCCATTGGCGCCAAGGCGAACACGGGCGCCCGAGGTGACGTTGAGATTGTTGCGGAATGCAGCAGCCATCCCCATTCCGACCAGCCAGCGCCCGTCGCGCACCTTTCCTGGTCTGGCGCTGCGGCGGCTCCAGCCGAAGCGCTCGGCGCCCAGTCGCATGCACTCGACCAACTGGCGCTGGGAATATTTGCGCTGCGGATTCTGGGGATCGACCTGGGTGTCGTTGACGGCGCGGAACTCAATCGGATCCATGCCGAGCTTTTCCGCCATCTCGTCCATGGCAATCTCGAGCGCCATCATGCCCGGCGCCTCGCCCGGCGCGCGCATGGCATTGCCCTCGGGTAGGTCGAGCACGGCAAGGCGCATCGAGGTCAGCCGGTTGGCGCCGGCATAGAGCAAGCGGGTCTGGGCCGGCGCGATCTCGGGGCCGCCGCCCGGCAGGTCGCCCGACACGCTCTCATGAGCGATGGCGGTGATCCTGCCGTCGCGATTGGCCCCAAGCCGGATGCGCTGGATGGTCGCCGGCCGGTGGGTTGTATTGTTGGTCATGAAGGGGCGCGTCAGGGCCACTTTCACCGGCCGCCGCGCCGCCCTTGCGGCCAGCGCCGCCAAGGCCGCGTCGCTGCGCAGGAACAGCTTTCCGCCGAACCCGCCTCCGACAAAAGCCGAGATGAGCCGTACCTTCTCCACCGGAATGCCGAGCGTTGTCGCAAGGTCGGTGCGTCCCCAGTCGATCATCTGGTTGGACGTCCAGACGGTGAGCTGGTCGCCCCGCCAGGCGGCGATCGATGCATGCGGCTCCATCATCGCATGGCTGTGGTCGGGCGTGGTGTAGGTCGCGTCGAGCTTGACCGGCGCGGCGGCAAATGCCGGCTCGAAATTTCCGAACCGATTTTCCTGGGGCCGGTTGTCACCGAACGGATCGCCGATGATTGGTGCGCTGGTCCGCTGCGCTGCTAGGTCGAAGCGGCCGTTTTCACGGGCGTATCGGACATTGATCAGGCCGGCCGCATGGCGGGCCTGCTCGAAAGTTTCGGCAACGATGATCGCGATCGCCTGGTGATAATGGTCGATTTCGGGGCCGCCCAGTAGCTTCGCCGTATTGAACTTTCCCTTGCCGAGCTTGCCGGCTTCGGCCGCGGTCACGATGGCGAGCACGCCAGGCGCGGCCTTCGCATATCTAAGGTCGATCGAGCTGATCCGCCCCTTGCCGATCGCCGATCCGAGGATGAAGCCATAGGCTGCATTTGGCGCCACTTCATGATGCTCGTAGGCGTAGGCGGCGGTGCCCGTTACCTTGAGCGGACCGTCGATGCGGGGCGTCGGCTTTCCGACGACGCGTCCCTGGTCGATGGGATTCTGTCCTGCAGGTGTGTCGAACTTCATGGGGTCAACCTCGCGCCTGAGCCATCACTGCGCCGAGCGTGCGCTCGACCAGGGTCAGCTTGAACTCATTATGTTCGGTCGGCCTCGCGCCCTGGAGCAGGCGCGCCGCCACTGCCCGGGCCCCTCTCGGCATGAGCATCTCGGCCGCCTCTACCCGCCACGGTTTGGGCGCAACGCCCCCGACCGCGACGCGGCCTCTCCCGTTGGGTTGAATGATCGCGCCTATGGAGACGAGGGCGAAAGCGTAGGACGCCCGGTCGCGCACCTTGCGATAGATGTGCGTCCCGCCGACCGGGCGCGGAAGCGTGACCGACGTGATGAGTTCGCCCCGTTCCAGCGCGTTCTCGATATGGGGCGTGGTGCCGGGAAGCCGATGGAAGTCGGCGATCGGGATGGTCCGTGCCGATCCGTCGGCCTTGATGGTTTGCACCGTGGCGTCGAGCGCTCGCATGGCGATCGCCATGTCGCTGGGATTGGTCGCGATGCAGGCATCGCTGGTGCCGATGACGCCGAGCTGCCGGCTGAAGCCGCCAAGGGCCGCGCAGCCCGAACCGGGCTGGCGTTTGTTGCACGGCATGTTGGTGTCGTAGAAATAGGGGCAGCGCGTGCGCTGCAGCAGGTTGCCGGCCGTCGTCGCCCTGTTGCGAAGCTGGCCCGAAGCCCCGGCGAGCGTGGCCCGGCTGACCAGGCCATAGTCCCGCCGGATCCGCGGATGGGAGGCGAGCGCGGTATTGCTTACCAGCGCGCCGACCCTGACGCCGCCATCCGGTGTGTCCTCGATCTTGTCGAACCCGAGGCCGTTGACGTCGACCAGATGGGCGGGCGCCTCAATTTCAAGCTTCATCAGGTCGAGCAGGTTCGTGCCTCCGGCGATGAACTTCGCGCCAGGGCTCGCCGCGACCTTCGCTGCCGCATCCTGGGCCGATGTCGCCTTTTCGTAGGTGAAGGGCCTCATGCGCTCGCTCCCGCGACTTCGCTC
>JALYNQ010000109.1 GCA_030773115.1 Pseudomonadota bacterium | reverse complement strand
TCTGGAACACCATGCCGACCCGGGCTCGGAGCTGGACCACGTCCATTTTCGCTGAGTTGATATCCTCGCCATCGAGCTCGATCTTGCCGGTGACGCGGGCGCCGGGGATCGTGTCGTTCATGCGGTTCAAACAGCGCAGGAAGGTCGACTTGCCGCAGCCCGACGGGCCGATGAAGGCGGTGACTTTGTCGTCATGGATGTCGACGCTGACGCCCTTCAGTGCCTGCTTGTCGCCATAGTATACGCTGACCTCGCGCGCGCTCATCTTCGGCGGGCCGTCTACCACGTTGGTCTCGGCGGTGTCGGACGGGGTGGGGATGAGGGTGTCGATCATTTTCATTTCTGCCTACCAACGGCGCTCGAATTTGTTGCGGAGATAGATGGCCAGCCCGTTCATCATCAACATGAAGACGAGCAGGACGATGATGGCCGCGCTGGTCTTTTCGACGAAGGCGCGATCGACCTCGTCCGACCAGAGGAAAATTTGCACGGGCAGCGCGCTCGCAGGATCGGTGATCCCCTGAGGCGGGGTAGCGATAAAGGCACGCATGCCGATCAATAGGAGGGGCGCCGTTTCTCCCAGCGCGCGGGCGACGCCGATGATAGTGCCGGTGAGGATGCCCGGCAGCGCTAGCGGTAGGACATGGTGGAACACCACCTGCATCTTCGATGCGCCAACGCCCAGCGCCGCGTCGCGGATCGACGGCGGTACCGATTTTATCGCGTTGCGGCCGGCGATGACGATCACCGGCATGGTCATCAGCGCTAGGGTCAGGCCGCCGACCAGCGGGGCCGAGCGAGGCAGGTGCATGAAGTTGAGGAACACCGCCAGGCCGAGCAGGCCGAAGATGATCGACGGCACCGCGGCGAGGTTGTTGATCGACACCTCGATCATGTCGGTCCAGCGGTTCCGGGCCGCAAATTCCTCGAGGTAGAGCGCCGCCAGCACGCCGATCGGGAAGGCAAGTGCCATCGTCACCAGAATGGTCAGGAGGCTACCCTTGAGCGCCCCCCACACACCGACCACCGAGGGGTCGGTGGCGTCGGATGCGGTGAGGAAGTCCGGATTGAAGGTAAGCCGAGTGTCCGCTTTGGCTACCAGCGCCTCGAGAGCCGCCTCACCATCCCGTTTCGCAGCGACGTCAGCCTTCGCTGAAACCGGAAGCCAGACCTCAGCCTTTCGGGTCAACAGGTCGGGATCGGCCATCAGCTGTCTGCCAAGAGCGCGGACCGTGGCGCCGCCCACCAATTCGTCTGCGCCCTCGCCAAACTGCTGCACCGCGGCTTGCGCAAGAACCCCCTCAAGGCCAGCGGAAGCTATGGTTTCCTCGGCTTGAGGCCCTCTTAATGTCGCCGGATCGAGGAGCAGGTCGGATCGCGGAAAATCGATCGTCAGCTTGGCTTCGGTGCGAGCAAATCCGCCTGCGCCTTCCCAGGTCATGTTGACCAGCAGGAAGGCAAGAAATGCAACCGAGATTCCGATCGCCGCCAGGCCGAATAAGCGGAATCGCCGCTCGGCAGCATAGCGCTTGGCGAGGCGCTTTTGCATCGACATGTCAGACCAGCGGCTAGGCGCAGCGCTACTCATAAGCTTCCCGATACTTCCGCACCACGCGAAGCGCGATGACGTTGAGGACCATCGTGATCGCGAACAGCGCAAGGCCAAGCGCGAAAGCAGCGAGCGTCTTCGCATTTTCGAACTCTTGCTCGCCGGTCAACGCCGCGACGATCTGCACCGTGACCGTGGTCACGCTCTGGAACGGATTGGCGGTTAGATTGGCGGCAAGCCCCGCGGCCATCACAACAATCATCGTTTCGCCGATCGCCCGGCTGACGGCCAGCAGGACGCCGCCGACCACGCCGGGCAGGGCTGCGGGCAGCAGCACCTTCTTGATGGTTTCCGACTGTGTCGCGCCGAGCGCCAGGCTGCCGTCGCGCATTGCCTGTGGCACGGCCGCTATGCTGTCGTCGGCCATCGAGCTGACGAAGGGAATGATCATGATGCCCATCACCAGGCCGGCGGCCAAGGCGCTTTCGCTCGAAGCGGAACTGATGCCAATGGCTATACCGAAGTCGCGAACCACAGGCGCTACCGTCAGCGCGGCGAAATAGCCGTAGACCACGGTCGGGATGCCGGCGAGAATCTCGAGGATCGGCTTCATCCAGGCGCGGAGCGATCTCGGTGCATATTGGGTGAGGAAGATAGCGGACATCAGTCCCAGCGGGACGGCGACGATCATCGCGATGATCGCGCCGATGAACGCGGTACCCCAGAATAGTGGAACGGACCCGAACGAGCCTGACGAACCGACCTGGTCGGTGCGAATTGCGGTCTGCGGGCTCCAGGTCGTGCCGAACAAGAATTCGGTTGGACTGACTAGGTTGAAGAAGCGCAGCGATTCGAACAGCAGCGACAGGATAATGCCCAGCGTGGTCAGTACGGCGATCAGCGATGCGCCGAGCAACAGCCCCATCAGCCACCGCTCAACCCCGGTCCGTGCGCGGAAATCGACGCGGATGCGGCGCATCGACCAAAAAGCGCCGGCCAGCGCGAGGACAATTGCGATCCCGCCGCCAATCGCGGCAAAACGGACGCTGGCCTCGGCATAGATCGGCGCAAGCTCCGCCGATTCCGGGTTGAAGCCCGCTTCGCGCTCACCCGTGGCGATCTCGCGAGCCTCGTCGAGGATCGTGTCTCGAGCCATTTCGAAATCGGGAAGCTGCTGGCCTGCCGGTGAGGCTAGCACCGCCTGATCAACGAGGCCCGTCTGAACCGGCGCCCAGATCGCAAGCAGCAACAGCGCCGGCAGCGCTGCCCACAACGCGACATAGAATGCATGATAGTTGGGCAGGCTGTTTAGGCGCGCGCCGCCGCCCCGCAGCGCTGCCGCCCGGTTACGGGCGAACAGGCCGGCGGCGGCGGCGATCAGGAGGATCGCGACGAGCGCTAGGCTAAGCGTCATGGCGCCCGTCGCTCCGTTTTACTTCAGCTCAGCCGGGTCGAGCGGCTTGAGAGCCGACGCCTGCGCAGCCGCAGCCTTGGCTTCGGTCTCGCCGAAAGGAACCAGGCCGCGCCGTTCGAGCATTCCACCCTTGCCAGTGGCTTTGGCATAGGCGGCGATGAACTCCTTGATCGCCGGCTTCGCCTGGAGATGTTCTCCCTTGGCGTAGATGTAGATATTGCGCGCGCCCGGATAGCTGAGGTCGGTGATCGTCGATCCATTTGGCATTACGCCGTTGAGCTCAACCGCACGAACCTTATCCGCATTTTCTTCAAGGAAGCTGTACCCAAGCACGCCTAGCGCAGTCGGATCGTTCGAAACCTTCTGCACGAGGAGGTTATCATTTTCTCCCCCCTCGACGAACACGCCGTCCTCACGGAGCTTGGTGCACAGATCCTTGTGCTTGTCGGAATCGCTGTCCTTGAGCGCCTTCATTGCCGGATCAGTTTCGCAACCCTTCTGAATGAAGAGCTCGTTCAGGCTGTCGCGGGTGCCGGACGTTGGCGGCGGGCCGATCACCCGGATTTTGATTGCCGGAAGCGCCGGGTTGACGTCCTTCCAGGTCTGGGCCGTGTTCGGACCCTTGCCAAACGGATTGGCAGCGAGTGCGGCATACAAATCGCGAAGTGTCAGTTTCATCGGCGTTGAATTCACCGATTCGATAATGGTCAGGCCGTCGATCCCGACCGGGAACTCGATGATCTGATTCACACCATTCTTATTGCAGTCCTCGACCTCGCTGGGTTTGATCCGCCGCGAGGCATTCGTCAGGTCCGGAAAATTTCCGCCAACGCCGGTGCAAAACAGCTTCATACCCGCGCCGGTGCCCGTCGATTCGACAATGACGCTTACGCCTGGGTTAGCACGCTGGAACTCTTCGGCCACGGCCGTGGTGAAGGGATAGACCGTCGACGAACCGACAATCTTGAGTTGGGTGGCCGCACCGCCGCCGCCCCCACCGTTGCTGCCGCAAGCCGCAATCAGCGCCACCAGCGGCAGCGCAACCAGCATCTTCTTCATTGCCAAACTCCCCATTGGGGTCGGTCCCATGCCGACATGATTGGCGCTCCTAGCGCCCGGTCCGCAGCGTCCCTGTGACGGCTGTATTACAGTTTCGTGACAAGCCGGGGCAAATTCAGACTGCGTGCAGGGAGACAGCTACCTGCGTGCCTTTCCCAGGCTCCGACTGGATTTCGAGCGTCCCGCGGTGGCGCTCGACGATGTGCTTGACGATTGCGAGGCCCAGGCCGGTTCCGCCCGATTCCCGGCTGCGTGCAGAATCGACCCTATAAAATCGTTCGGTGAGCCTCGGCAGATGTTCGGCGGCAATCCCTTCACCCTGGTCGCTGACGGTCATGATAACGCGCTGGCCGTCGCATCGAACCGACATCGTTGCCGTGCACGCCTTGTCGCTGCAGCCATAGCGGATGGCATTGCCGATCAGATTGTCGGCCAATTGTAGCAATTGGCCGAAATCGCCCAACACCATCGGCAAATTCGATTCTATAGCCGAATCGAGCCGGCAACCGCGCCGCTCGGCCAGTGTGACGGCATGTTCCATCGCGATCCTCGCCACCTCGCCGAGGTCGATTCTCTCATCCGGCGTGCGGTACCGGTCGGCCTCAATTCGCGACAGGCTCATCAAATCCTCGACGATGCGCAGCATCCGCCGTGCCTCCGACTGGATGGTGGCGCCGAATCGGTTGCGGGTTTGATGGTCGACTGGTCCTTCGTCGATCAGTGTCTCCGCATAGCCGATGATCGTCGCTAGCGGCGTGCGTAGCTCGTGGCTGGCGTTGGCAACGAAGTCGGTTCGCATCCGTTCGGCCGCGCGCAAGACCGAGCGGTCGCTCAGGCGGACCAGGGCGCCGCCCGGCAAGGGGCGGACACTCATGTGCCATGGTCGCTCGGCCGAGCCGACGCCGACCAGTTCGAGATCGGCGGTCCGGCCAGCGAGGATGGTATTGAGTGCCACCGGATGCCGTATCGCGAACCGCAGGTCGCGACCGACCATCTGCTGGCCCAAGAGCGCCAGTGCCGCGTTGTTCGCGCCTTCCACCATGCCGCGCCGAACGATAAGCGCAGGTTCGTCTATCGCGTCGAGGATGGCGGTGGCGACGTTGGGTTCTTGCACGGCGCCCGATGCATAGTCGGCGGACCGCGGCCGCGCTAGGCGGTTGCTGCGGATGGCTCACGCAGCGACCGCTGGTGCGTCCGCCAGGTGCCGACGATAATGATCAACAGTATCGGATAGCTCCAGAACACCGCCGCGGCGGCATATGCGCGCGGCAGCAGGTCGATCTCGACCACCTTCATGAGATGGGACAAACTGCTGGTCAGCTGGAGGCCGGCGATCCACAGCGGCCAGAAGCGCCTGGAACGAAGCGCGATGGCGACGAACGCGGCCAGCACCGCACCATCGATCAGCAGAAGACCGAGTTCCACGCCGGTGTAGCGTTCGCTGAGTGGTGAGATGGCGAAGCGCGTGGCAATGGAGGCCAGCAGGCAAACGCCGGCGGCAATGCGTTCGTCGCTCCGCCCCCGCCACATGGCGTAGGCGAACGTACACAAAAGTATCGCCCAAAAGAGGTAGCGTGGCAGCATAGCGGCGGACCGGACCACATTACTGCGGTCCGGTCAAAACCCTCAGGCCACGACGCGCAGGTCGGCGCGCGCCTGTTGCGGCGGGCATTCCTCGCCATCGCCCCAGGCTACGGTGCGGAGGCCGGGTACGAACTGAGTCGTCTCCTTCATCGAGATATGGCAGTTGGCCATTCCACCCCGAGCCTTGACCAGGCTTTGCATGGCTACGGCCAGCTGCTCAAACGCTTCGTGACCGGTGGCAGTGGCAATGCCAAACGTGGCACGGGCACGCACCATCCGCCCCTGGAGCTCGGCAAGTTCGGCCAGAGCGGCCTCGATCGCGTCCTCGACGGCGCGAACCTGGGTGGCGACTTCGTAGGCGGCGGTTTCGATCATCTGTTTGCGCATGACGTGCTTCTCCCCTCGGCACGAGCAGCCTCGAGCCGTGGCCTTGCTCAGCAATGTAATGAATGAGAGAACGACCTAGCCGCTGATCATCCTGGAGAGGCTTTCAAGACCGGCAAGATACATGCCTGCCGAAAATGTCGCGCCTATTGCGATCAGGATAATCCACATCAGCCGAAGGCCGACGCTCATCTCATTGCTGGGGTGGCTCCTCGTAGCAAACGGCAATTGCAGGGGAGAACCAGAGCCGACCGGACTTTGCTCGGTCAAGTTACCGGGAGGACTGGCCTCCCCTGCACGGTCAGCGTGCCGAATCTGAGTGCGGACCGTGCTGTCTTCGTGGCCGGGCTGGGTTGGAAGGTCGATGTGCGGTGATTGATGTATCAAACGTTGATACTCGGGATCGTCCTGCGAAATGGCGGCCGCCACCATGCGGGCGGCCTCCCCGCGGCGCTCGACGCCAAGCTTTTCCAGGGCGCCGCGGATGCGCTGATCCACGGTGTGGGGACTGATGCCTAGCCGGGCGGCGATCTCCTTGCTGTTGTGGTGTCGGTCGACCAGCAACAGGCATTCGATCTGCCCCTGGCTGAGGCTCGAAACGGGCGAATCCGGGCCGATCGGACCGGCGGGCCCCTCAACGCGATCGGATACCATCACATGCACCAACATTCCTTCCGAGCAGGGAAGATGTGCAGGAATTTACGTTTCCCCGCGAATCTATTAATCGAATCCACGGAAATGCTCAATTGATCGAATTCGAACCGCCGCGAACCGGGAAGAGTTTCATCCTGAATGGATGCAGCCGGTTTCAAGGTGCGCCGGAGCCCATCTCTTGTCAGTAAGGAATGGTCGGCAGCCCGAGGCGGAAACTGGTGGAGAGGGCTGGATTCGAACCAGCGTACGCTTGCGCGGGCAGATTTACAGTCTGCTGCCTTTAACCACTCGGCCACCTCTCCGGTGTTGCCACGCGCAGACCATCCTGGGGGGATGGTCGAGCATAGCGAGCAGGCCGCGCAAATGGCGACCCCCGTCCCCGCTGTCAACCGCGGGCCTGCAGAGAGCCAAAGTCGCCCCGTCGCTGCGCTCCGGGCGCTCCAAAAAACATCATGCCCCCGGCATGTTGTTTTTTGGAGCGGGTGAAGGGAATCGAACCCTCGTCGTAAGCTTGGAAGGCTTCTGCTCTACCATTGAGCTACACCCGCTCGTCCAGGCGGAGGCGCCCAATGCCATTGCCGGCTCCGCCCAGTCAACCGCGGGATCAACCGCGAACGATCCATTCAGCGCGCCGAAAGCTTGCCGACCGCAGGGGGCATCGTTACGGGGCTGACGCGCAGTGCGTTCGGGGCAAACAGGGAGGCAGTTCAACGACATATGCCGATCGAGTCGATCCTTGCGCCAGTTCTCGAAACTGCGCTCGACGCCGTCGTGGTGATGGACCGCGACGGCATCGTTCGTGCGTGGAACGCGCACGCCCACCACATCTTCGGCTGGTCGGCGGCCGAAGCGATCGGGCAAAACCTCGGCGATTTGATCGTTCCTCCTTCGCTGCGCGAGGCCCATCACCGCGGCCTTGATCGATTCAACGCTGAAGGGGTGGCGCGAGTCCTCGACAAGCGACTCGAGCTCAATGG
>JALYNQ010000108.1 GCA_030773115.1 Pseudomonadota bacterium | reverse complement strand
CCACAGGACCTTGTGACGGGCGGGGTCCATCACGAGGCGGCCTCGTTCGAGAAGGACCGGCTCGGGTTCCGCTTCGCTCGAGGAGTCCCGGCCCTGGGCAAGCTCCTGCCGGCGGAGGATCGCACGGATGCGGGCGATCAGCAGCCGCTGGGAGAAGGGCTTGGCGATATAATCGTCGGCGCCCATGGCCAGGCCCAGCGCCTCGTCCAGCTCGTCGTCCTTCGAGGTCAGGAAGATGACCGGCAAGGCGCCAATCTGCCCGCCCATCTCGCGCACCCGGCGCAATAGCTCCATCCCGTCCATCTGCGGCATCTTGATGTCGAACACGCCGAGGTCGGGCGGGTTGTCGGCAAAGGCTTTCAGCGCGGTCTGCCCGTCGGTATAAACGCGGGTCAGGAAGCCTTCGGCCTGGAGCGCGATCGACACCGAGGTCAGAATGTTGCGGTCGTCATCGACGAGCGCGATCACATGGCTCATGCCGGCTCCTTTGGTACCGCGGGAAAGCGATAGCCAGCGGCGGCATTCGAAACAAGGGCAGCGGCCAGCCGTTTTGACCGCGATGGGCTCGCTCTGTATAGGCCCGACGCATACCTATACGGCGGCGTTCCGGGGCGGACGTCGCCATTGATATTTAAGGGAGAATCACGTGAGCGAGCGCACGCCTGCGCACCGGCTGGAGGCCCAGGGCATTGAAACTCCGGCCGCCACACACTGGAACCTGACGACCGCGCCGCTGGTCGAACAGGCGGTGTCGCGGGGTGAGGGGCAGCTTGCGAAGGACGGACCGCTGGTCGTCAAGACCGGCAAGCACACCGGGCGCTCGGCCCAGGACCGCTTTGTCGTCCGCAACGGCACCAGCAACGGCACGGTGTGGTGGGGCAAGTTCAACCAGCCGATGGAAGCCGATGCCTTCGATCGCCTTCATGCGGATTTCCTCGAGGCGCTGAAGGCCAGGGACATGCTGTTCGTGGCGGATCTCTATGGCGGCTCGCAGCCCGAGCATCGCGTCAAGGTCCGCGTGATCAACGAGCTCGCCTGGCACAACCTCTTCATCCGCACCATGCTGGTCCGCCCGGACGCCTCTGAGCTGCGGGGGCTCATGCCCGAATATACGATCATCGATCTGCCGAGCTTCAAGGCCGACCCGGAGCGGCACGGCTGCCGAACCGAGACGGTGATCGCGGTCAACCTCGAGAAGAAGATCGTCCTGATCGGCGGCACCGCCTACGCTGGCGAGATGAAGAAGTCGGTGTTCGGTCTCTTGAACTTCCTCCTTCCGGCACAGGGCATCATGCCGATGCATTGCTCGGCCAATATCGGCAAGCAGGGCGATACCGCGATCTTCTTCGGGCTTTCGGGCACCGGCAAGACGACCCTGTCGGCCGATCCCAACCGGACCCTGATCGGCGACGACGAGCATGGCTGGTCGGACACCGCCGTGTTCAACTTCGAGGGCGGCTGCTACGCCAAGATGATCCGCCTGTCGGCCGAGGCCGAGCCGGAAATCTTCGCCACGACCAAGCGCTTCGGCACGGTGCTCGAAAATGTCGTGATGGACCCGGTGACGCGCGAACTCGATCTCGATGACGCCACGCTCGCCGAGAACAGCCGCGGCGCCTATCCGATCGACTTCATCCCCAATTCGTCGGAAGCGAACATAGGGCCGCTGCCGAAGAATATCGTCATGCTCACCGCCGACGCATTCGGCGTGCTGCCGCCGATCGCCCGGCTGACCCCCGACCAGGCGATGTATCATTTCCTGTCCGGCTACACCGCCAAGGTCGCCGGCACCGAAATCGGCGTGACCGAGCCGGAGGCAACCTTCTCGACCTGCTTCGGCGCGCCGTTCATGCCGCGCCACCCGTCGGTCTACGGCAATCTCCTCAAAAAGCGGATCGCCGAGTGCGGAGTCGACTGCTGGCTGGTCAACACCGGCTGGACTGGCGGCAAGTACGGCACGGGCAAGCGCATGCCGATCAAGGAAACGCGGGCTTTGCTCAACGCGGCGCTCGACGGATCCTTGAAGAATGTCGAGTTCCGCAAGGATCCCAACTTCGGCTTCGACGTGCCGGTCGCGGTCCCCGGGGTCGACAGTTCGATCCTCGACCCGCGTTCGACCTGGGCCGACAAGGACGCCTACGACGGCACCGCGGCGAAGCTGGTCGACCTGTTCGTCGAGAACTTCGCCGAGTTCGCGGAACATGTCGACGAGGGCGTACGACAATCGGGGCCGAAGGTGCGCGCCGCCGCCTGATTGCCCGGTCAAATGATCGGGCTCCCTCTTCCAAGAATGTCCGATCGATGACCGAATTTCCCGTACGCCATTTCCTGTCCGACGAGGCTGTCGCCCATGTCGGCGAGGGCCTGCTGGCGAGAACCCTGCCGCGCGAGGAGTGGACCCATGAGGCCCATCTCGCCGCGACGACCTACCTTGTCCTCAAGCACCCGGAAATCGACCTCGAAGTCGAGCTGCCGGGGATCATCCGAAGCTACAATGAGAGCGTCGGCGGCGTGAACAGCGACACCGAGGGCTACCACGACACCATTACGCGGGCCTATCTGCGCGGCATCCGCCTGTTTCTCGAAGAAGCGGATACCAGCCGCCCGATCCACGAACTGGCCAACGAGCTGTTGATGTCGCCGATGGGCCGCCGCGACTGGCCGCTGCGCTTCTGGTCCAGGGAGCGGCTGATGAGCGTTGCGGCCAGGCGAGGTTGGATCGAGCCGGATCTGGCCGGAATGCCCTGAATGATGCGACGCGATGTTTGATGTGACAGTTTATTTACGGCATGGGGCGGCTGCACCGCCGTCCCATCCAGGAAGTTCCTTGTCCCAACCCATCAAACCCGTCCAGATCGTCAAACCGGTCCAACGCATCCAGGGAAATCTTTTGGCCAGGGCCGAGCGGCGGCTCCTGACCTGGCTATGCTCGCGCCTTCCCGCTTGGGTGAAGCCGGATCAGCTGACCGCATTGGGGCTGATCGGCGCGGCGATGGTGCTGGTCGGCTATGCCGCAAGCGGTATCGACGTGCAGTGGTTGTGGTTAGCGATCGCCGGGTTCGTCGTTCACTGGTTCGGGGATTCGCTCGACGGCAGCCTGGCGCGCTATCGGCAGATCGAACGGCCGAGGTTCGGTTATTTCATCGACCATAGCGCAGATGGCCTTGGCAATTTGATGATCGTCGGCGGGCTCGGGCTGAGCCCATTCGTTCGCCTTGACGTGTCGCTCCTCGCCCTGGCCGGCTACTATCTGCTTTCGATCCACGCCTTCCTCGCCGCAAGAGTCGTGGGGGAGCTACGGCTATCCTACGCCGCTGCCGGGCCGACCGAGCTCAGGCTGGCCCTGATCGGGATGACGTTGCTGATGCTGTCTTTCGGCCGTGGAGCGCCCGTCATCGCCGGCCTTTCCATATTCGATCTTGCGGTGGCAGTCGTTGGCGGGGTTCTGATCGCCCTGTTCATCGTCCAGACGATCGCCACGGGTCGTCGCATCGCGATGGAAGGCGAGTAAGACGCTCAACCGGCCAGCATGTAATCCGCCACGCTGTAGCAGTGGCTAGCCTGGTATGCGTTTCGGCCCCTGTTCATATGCGTCAGATTGAACCTCCGAATGCCGCGCAGCGCGCGTGGCGTCGCGAGGAATTTGCGGATGGAGGCGGCGCCGCGCACGTTGATTCCGAAAATGTCTGCGCCGCGCGGGAAGAAATAATCGACGTCGTCCGGCGCCGTGACGCATTGCTCGAGAAGGGTCTCATCCACATGGCCCTGGGCAGCCGATTGGTCCGTGGTGAAATCCGAAAGATGCACGATGAATCTCGCCCGGATGCCTGTCCTGAGCCCTGTCGAAGGGCCGTCGCCGTCCGCCAGAAGCGTGAACAGCTCCATCCAGCTCGCATTGACGCGGACGAGCGGCTTGTCGGAGGTCGACGGCAGGCAGGAAACCGACCAGTAGCTGCGCTCCGTCCTGCGTGGGATGGGGATGCAATTCTGCCCATAGAGCCCGACAATCTCCAGCACCTCCTGGGCCTGCGGGCGGCGAAGCAGCTTCTCGAACCGCCCGACATATTTGAACCGCTGCTCCAGCGATTCCGCGCGCTCGTCGGCATCACGCAAGCTCGCCTTGCCTTCGATCCAATCGCGCTGCTGCTTCAGGTTCAGAAATTGGCGCAGTCCGGCAGCGCCGCGGCGAGGAGTTGTGGTCATGTTACATGCCCTATGAGATGGCCGCACTCGTTCATATGTGGACCCTCAGCCGAGACCCGCCTCTAAGCTCCGATGGATCTATTGCGGCTCGCTACGCCCGCCGGCTCGTGGCGATATAGTCGTCGACGTTCTTGGCGAGAACGTCCATCGGCACGTTGCCGCCCTTGACTACCGCGTCGTCAAAGTCGCGCAGGTCGTAGCGGGCGCCGAGCGCGGCCTGGGCGCGGGCCCGCTGGCGGACGATCTCGGTATGTCCGATCTTGTAGCCGCAGGCCTGGCCGACCCAGCTGCAATAGCGGTCGACCTCGCTGGCCACTTCCTCCGGTTTGGAGCCATTGGTCTCGACAAAGTAGCGAACGCCCTGTTCGCGGGTCCAGCGCTTGTGGTGCAGGCCAGTGTCGACCACCAGCCTGATCGCGCGGAAGGCCAGGCTCTGCAGATAGCCGAGCCTGCCTACCGGGAAATCGTCATAGACGCCCAGCTCATCGGCCAGCTGCTCGGCATAGAGCGCCCAGCCTTCCGAAAAGGCATTGAACGCCAGCATGGTGCGGATCAGCGGCAGCTGGTTCGAATATTCGCCCTGCCAGACATGGCCCGGGATCGCCTCATGATGTGTCAGGTCAGGCAGGTCATATTTGCGGTGCAGGTCGGTGGTCCGGAGGTTGATCCAGAATTTGCCGGGGATCGACCCGTCGATCGATCCGGCACCGCCATAGGCGCCAGGCGCGCCGGGCTCTTCCTCGGGCGGGAGCCGCTTCACCTCCAGATTGCCGCGAACCAAGGTGCGGAAGGCGCGGGGCAGCTGGGCGCGGATGATCTTCAGCCGCTCCTGGATGAAGGCCATGATCTCGGCGCGGCCCTTATCGCCCTCGCTGAACTTGTAGCGCGGATCGTTGGACAGCGCGGTCATGCGAGCGCCGACCGTGCCCTTGGTGTAGCCCAGGCTCTTGAGGATCGGGTCCATCCGGCCGTGCAGCTCGGCGACCTGGTCGAGGCCCATCTGGTGGATCTCGTCGGGCGTCATAGTGGTGGTGGTCGAGGCCCTGAGCGCCCAGCGGTAGAATTCTGGCCCATGCGGCCGCGCCCACATGCCGGCATCCATGGTAGCCCGCGGGCGCTGGGCCTGAAGCTCGGTCAGTTGCCGCTCCAGCGCAGGCGCAACCTTCTGCTGAGCGATGGAGCGAGCGCGCTCGGCCCAATTGCCGGGGATATCCTTGGTCCGCCGCTCGATCGATTCGACCAGCCCGCCGCCCTCGCGAGCGCCCTTCACGCTCATCGTCATCTGGCCGACCGCCTTGTCGATCAGGAAGGCCGGCGCGATCAGCCCTTGTCCGGCCGCGGCCTTGAGCCGGCCGAGCTCCCCGTCGAGCTGGACCGGATAGCTTTCGAGGCGGGCGAGATAGGCTTCGGCATCCTCGACATTGCGGATCGGATGGTCGCTGTCGAGGAAGCGCGGCACGTCGAGATAGGCACCGACGTTCTGGATCACGACATAGGGCGTGTTGCGCCAGCCGCCGACCGCAACGTCGCCATAGGGCTGGGCGAAGCCGTCGAGCGCGACGCGATAGGCTGACCGGACCACCTCGACGCTGGTTCGAGTGGAGTGGGTGAGGGCACTAGTATCGACCGCTTCGGCGCGGGCTAGGTCGGCGCGGAGGGTCGCGGCGATCTTGTCCTGGCCCGGCTTGCTGCGGTCGGACAGCTTCGAACGGAGATAGGCGCGGGCGCCGGTGTCGATGCCAAGGCTCGTGGCGCTTTCCGGCGACAAAGCGAGCAGATTCTCACCGATGGAATCGAGCAGCGCGGTGACCTGCGCTTCGCCCGCCGGAGCTTGGGCGAAGGCGCGCGCCGGTGAAAGGGCAACGGTGGCTACGCCGGCAGAAAGGGCGCCAAGCGCCTGCCGCCGCGAAAAGCTCAATTCGTTCAATGCACTAACTCCACTCGGGATTAAGCAGGCGGCAGGATTCGCATGGGTTCGACGATCAGGCAATTGCCCTCGACGCCGGTCACCGTGACCCGCTCGCCGGCCGCGGCCGGGCCGCCGCGCGCATTCCATTCGCCGTCACCGACCCGGACACGGCCGGCATGATCGTCGACATCGGTCACGGCGGTCAGGGTCCTCCCGATCAATCGCCGCGCCGGTTCGTTGAGGCCCAGGTCCTGGTCGCTACCCTGCGGCTGGGCGTACCAGCGCTTGCCGACCATCACCGCCAGGATCGAATAGAGCGCGAACAGCGCCAACTGCGGCGCCAGGCCGAGGTCGAACAGCAAGGTGAACAGGCCGGTGGCGATGGCCGCGACGCCGACGAACACCAGGAAGAAGCCCGGCGCAATGATCTCCGCGATCAGCAGCAGGACGCCGGCGATCGCCCAAATCCAGCCCGGTTCGAGGTTATCGAACATCAGCCTTCAATCCTGTCGACTCCGGGCACCGATGGAGCTGGGCCGCGACCGGCCTTGATTTGGGGAGCTCGTGGCGGCGTGGGGGCGTTTCCGCCCGGCCCGCCGCCGAGGACTTCCTTGGCCAATTCGCCGATTCCGCCAAGCGTTCCCATAAGCTGCGTTGCCTCGACCGGGAACAAGATGGTCTTGGCGTTGGGCGACGTGGCGAACTTGCCGATCGCCTCGACATATTTTTGGGCGATGAAATAGTTGATCGCCTGAGCACTGCCGCCGGCTATGGCGTCACTGACTGATGTAGTCGCGTTTGCCTCGGCCTGCGCCGCGCGCTCGCGGGCTTCCGCATCGCGAAAGGCAGCTTCCTTCATGCCCTCGGCCTGCAGGATCCTCGCGGCTTTCTCGCCCTCGGCGCGCAGGATCTCCGACTGGCGCATGCCTTCGCTCTCGAGGATTGCGGCGCGCTTCTCGCGCTCGGCCTTCATCTGCCGGGTCATGGCGTTGACGATGTCGGCGGGCGGGCGGATGTCCTTCAGCTCGACGCGGGTGATCTTCACGCCCCAGCTCTCAGTGGCCTGGTCGACGACCGCGAGCAGCCGGGCGTTGATCTCGTCGCGCTTCGACAGCGTCTCGTCGAGATCCATGGAGCCCATCACGGTGCGCAAATTGGTGGTCGAAAGCGCGAGGATGGCGACATAGAGCTCGCTGACCTCATAGGCGGCCTTGGCGGCGTCGAGCACCTGGAAGAAGACCACGCCGTCGACCGACACCATGGCATTGTCCTTGGTGATGATCTCCTGCCCGGGGATGTCGAGCACCTGCTCCATCATGTTGATCTTGTGCCCGACCCGATAGACGAACGGAGTCACCAGGTTGAGGCCCGGCTCGGCGACCCGGACGAACCGGCCGAACCGTTCGATCGTGTAGCGGTAGCCCTGGCTGACGATCTTGACGCTCATCATGATGACGAGCAGCACAAGGACGGCCAATGCGATCAGGAAATACTCAAGCATGTTCATCCCCTATAGTTGTCGGCATGATGCAAAGGCTTGGGCCGCGTGGGAAGGAAAATCGGCATGAGCATCGACCTGTTCGATAAAAGGGCGATCCTGTTCCTGCCCGCCAGCAATCCACGGGCGATTGCCAAGGCGCGGGAAAGCGATGCCGACCTGGTCGTCCTCGACCTCGAGGATGCGGTGAAACCGGAGGACAAGGAAACGGCCCGCCAGGCGGCAGTGGCGGCGGTCGCGGAGAAATGGCCGATGGCGGTCGCCATTCGCATCAACGGGGTCGGCAACCAGTGGCACGGGCCTGATCTGGTCGCGATTGCCCATGCCCCCGTGGATCTGGTGGTTATGCCGCGGGTCGAGGACAAGGAGGAGTTGACCTTCGTCCGCAAGCAATCGGGCAAGGCGGTCGCCGCAATGATCGAGACGGCCAAGGGGGTGCTGGCGGCGCCCCAAGTCGCCCGGGACGCCGCCGCGCTGATCGCGGGCACCAACGATCTGGCCGCGGACCTGCGCCTGCCGCGGGGAGCCGGAAGGCCGCCGCTGCGGACGGCCCTCCAGACCATCGTCCTGGCGGCAAGGTCGCAAGGCATCGCGGCGTTCGACGGGGTCTACAACCAGCTCGACGATCTCGACGGCTTTGCCGCGGAGGCGGCTGAAGGGCGGATGATGGGATTCGACGGCAAGTCTTTGATCCATCCCAGCCAGATCGCGCCCTGCCACGCCGCCTTCGCCCCGAACGAGGAGGAGCTGGCGCGCGCGCAGCGGCTGGTCGCCGCGTCGACTGGCGGCGCCGAGCGCTTCGAAGGCGAGATGATCGAGCGGATGCACGTCGAGTCCGCCGAACGGCTGCTGACCCGTTACCGCCCGTCCTGACGGGGTTGGCGAATCGCGCCCCGTCTGCCAAAGGCGCGCATGGCCGACCTTCTCCACGACGAAATCCCGCTCGGGCTGACCTTCGACGACGTTTTGCTCCAGCCGCTCGAGTCGAGCGTGCTGCCGTCTGCTGCCGACACCCGCACCTTCCTGACCCGCGAAATCCCGCTCAACATTCCAATCCTGTCTTCGGCGATGGACACGGTGACGGAGGCCGACATGGCGATCGCCATGGCCCATCTCGGCGGCATCGGCGTGCTCCATCGAAACCTCGAGATCGACGACCAGGTGGCCGCCGTCCGCGCCGTCAAGCGGTTCGAAAGCGGAATGGTGGTCAATCCGATCACCATGACTCCCGACCAGACCCTGGCTGAAGCGCTGGAGCTGATGAAGGCCAACCGCATCAGCGGCATCCCAATCGTCGAAAAGTCGGGCAAATTGGCCGGCATCCTCACCAACCGCGACGTCCGCTTCGCCGAAAATCCCAAGCAGCCGGTTAGCGAGCTGATGACCCGGGAGAATCTGGCCACGGTTGGGCTTGGCACCAGCCAGGACGTGGCGCGGCGGATCCTCCATCAGCGGCGGATCGAGAAGCTGCTGGTGGTCGACGACCAGCACCATTGCGTCGGGCTGATCACCGTCAAGGACATCGAAAAGGCCGTCGCTTCCCCCCTGGCGACCAAGGATGCGCAGGGACGGCTGCGCGTCGCGGCGGCGACCACGGTCGGCGACAAGGGCTTCGAACGGTCTGAGGCGCTGATCGACGCCGGCGTCGACTGCATCGTGATCGACACCGCCCACGGCCATAACCGCGACGTCGGCGCGGCGGTCGAGCGGGTGAAAAGCCTGTCGAACAGCGTCCAGGTGGTGGCCGGCAATGTCGCCACGGCCGACGCCGCCAGGGCGCTGGCCGATGCGGGCGCCGATGCAATCAAGGTCGGGATCGGTCCCGGCTCGATCTGCACCACCCGCATCGTCGCCGGCGTCGGCGTGCCGCAGCTGTCGGCGATCATGGCCGCGGCCAAGGCGGCGGGCGACGTGCCGGTGATTGCCGACGGCGGCATCCGCACCTCCGGCGACATCGCCAAGGCTCTGGCGGCCGGTGCCTCCACCGTGATGGTCGGCTCGCTCCTGGCCGGCACCGAGGAAGCGCCGGGCGAGACCTTTCTCTACCAGGGCCGCGCCTACAAGGCTTATCGCGGCATGGGCTCGGTCGGGGCGATGGCGCGCGGCTCGGCCGACCGCTATTTCCAGCAGGACATCAAGGATCAGCTGAAGCTGGTGCCTGAAGGGATCGAAGGACAGGTGCCGATCAAGGGGCCGGTCCGCGACATAATCCATCAGCTGGTAGGCGGCGTGAAGGCGGCGATGGGCTATACCGGCTCGACCACCATCGCGGAGCTGCAACAGCGGGCCAAGTTCGTCAGGATCACCAATGCTGGCCTCAGCGAAAGCCATGTCCATGACGTTGCCATCACGCGGGAAGCGCCTAACTATCCGACGCGATAGGTCGGTGCAGGCCGCACAGCAGTCGTTCGTCCTGAGCTTGTCGAAGGGCGCTGGCACGGCGATCGGGCAATATGCCCTTCGACTACGCGCTTCGCGCTCCGCTCAGGACGAACGGACAGCTTTGTGACCCCCTCCGCGCGGGTCCAGACGGCGATCGAGATCCTCGACCAGGTCATCGCTGCGGCCCGCGACGACGGCCCGCCGGCAGACGCGATCGTCACCCGCTACTTCAAGACCAGACGATACGCCGGCTCAAAAGACCGGCGGGCGGTTCGCGAGCTGGTGTTCCGTGCCATCCGCCGCAGCGGCGAGCGGCCCGACAGCGGCCGGACGGCCATGCTCGGGCTGGCGGATGACGACGAGCAGCTGGCCGCGCAATTCGATGGCTCGCCGCATGGCCCGGCGCCGCGCGAACCCGATGAGGCGGCGTCCGTCGCAACTGTGGTGCCGGCCTGGGTCCACCCATTGCTGTCCGACCTGGTGACCGCCGACGAGTGGCCGGCGCTGCTCGATCGCGCGCCGCTCGACCTGCGCGTCAATATCGCCCGAACCACGCGCGAGGCGATGCTCGAGGCGTTCGAGGAGGCCGAGCCGACGCGCCACAGCCCCTGGGGCCTTCGCCTGCCGCCCGACACGCGGGTGGACGACCGTCCGGCCTTCGCCGGCGGCCTGGTCGAAGTGCAGGACGAGGGCAGCCAGCTGATCGCGCTAGCCTGCCGGCCGCGGGACGGCATGCGCATCCTCGACCTATGTGCCGGGGCAGGCGGCAAGTCGCTGTCGCTCGCCGCGGCCGCGCCCGGGGCGGAAATCTTCGCGTCCGATACCAATCGTGCCCGGGTCAGCCAGCTGCCGGCCCGTGCCGAACGCGCCGGAGCGGCCATCGCCGTCCGTTTGCTCGACGGCGGGCGCGAGGCTGCCCAACTCGCCGACCTCGACGGCCAATGCGACGTCGTGCTGGTCGACGCGCCGTGCAGCGGCAGCGGCACCTGGCGCCGCAATCCCGAAGGCCGCTGGCGGCTGACCCCGGAGCGGCTCGACCGCCTCGTCAGGCTGCAGCAGCGGTTGCTCGATATCGCCGCGCTGCTGGTCAAACCCGGCGGGGCGCTGGTCTATGCCACTTGCTCGATCATCCGAGCCGAAGGGGCCGATCAGGCGAGGAACTTCTTAGGGCGCCATTCATCTTGGATCGTGCAGGATGTGCCTTTCGATGGTGGTCGTGCGGACGGTTCGGGAAGGCTCCTGACACCGGCGCACGATGCCACTGACGGCTTTTTCGTCGCGCGTTTCGCCAAGTCGTGATAGGCGTGCGCGATTGGTTGGAGATTATGATGCGCCTGACGCCGTTCATTTTGTGCCTTGGACTAATGGCTTCGACCGTGCCGGTCGCCGTGGTTGGCCAGCGTCCCGACGACCAGATCGCGCCCAAGTCGGTCGAGCTGCTGAAGCAGGGCGAGACGCTGCTGGCGCAGGGCAAGCTGGTCGAGGCCGACGACGCCCTGGAAACGGCGCTGGTGGTCGATCCCAAGAACCGCGCGGCGTTCACCGCGATGGCCAAGGTCGCAATCAAGCAAAAGCTGTACGGACAGGCGATCAAGCTGACCAACAAGTCGCTGGCGCTCGAGCCCACGGATCGCGATGCGATCGCCGTGCAGGGCGAGGCGATGGTCGAGCTCGGTGCGCTGCCCCGGGCTCGCGAAAATCTCGTGAAGCTTCAGAAGCTGTGCGGAACGGCGGGTTGCCCGCAGGTAGCGGTCCTGTCGGCGGTGATCGCCAAGGGTCCGGCGCTGGCCGCGGCCAAGACTCCGGAAGTCCCCAAAAAGAACTAACTCAACGCCCGTGCAACAGCGACAAACTCCTCAACGCTGACCGTCTCGGCGCGGCGTTCTGCGCCGATACCCAGACTTTCCAGCGCCTCGAGTGCTCCGTCGACGCCTTTCAGGCTCGACCGCATCATCTTGCGGCGCTGACCAAATGCGGCGGCCGTCAGCCGCTCCAGCACGAGCGGATTGACGCCTTCCGGTTGAATCCCCGGGACGATATGCACCACTGCCGACGCTACCTTTGGCGGCGGTACGAAAGCCGAGCGATGTACCTGCATCGCGATCCGCGGCAGGGCGCGCCATTGCGCCGCGACCGACAGCCGTCCGTAATGCTCGGTTCCGGGCCTGGCGACGATGCGCTCGGCCACCTCGCGCTGGAACATCAGCGTCAGTGACGACCACCAGGGCGGCCAGTTTCCTTCCAGCCAGCGCAGCAGCAATGCGGTGCCGACATTGTAGGGCAGGTTGGCGACGATATGGGCGCCGTCGCCCACCTCGGCACGTTCGTCGATGTCGAGAGCATCGCCGGAAATGATCCGGATCCGCCCGGGAAAATCCGTTTCCAGTTCGGCCAGTGCGGGAAGGCAGCGCCGATCGCGTTCCACCGCGATGACATTGGCCCCGACATCGAGCAGCGCCCGCGTCAGGCCACCGGGTCCGGGGCCGACCTCATAGACATTCGCGCCCTCAAGCGGGCCGGGGATCGCAGCGATCCGGGCCAGCAGTTGGCGGTCGAGAATGAAATTCTGGCCGAGCGCCTTGGTCGCCTGCAGCCCGTGGCGGGCAATCACGTCGCGCAGGGGCTCTGGCATCGGCTCAGGCGGGAACGGAGGCGCGATGGATCGCGCACTCGGCGGCAAGGCGGATTGCGGCCGCCATCGCGCGCGGGTCGGCGCGATCCTGCCCGGCGATGTCGAAAGCGGTGCCATGGTCGGGGGCAGTTCGGATGATCGGCAGGCCGAGCGTTATGTTGACGCCCTCCTCGAAATGCAGCGCCTTCAACGGGATTAAAGCCTGGTCATGATACATGCACAGCGCGGCGTCATAATTGGCCCGGGCAGAGGCATGGAACATCGTGTCGGCGGGGTGGGGGCCAGTCACCCGCCAACCTTCGGCTCGAAGCGCCTCGATCGCCGGAATGATCAGCTCGATTTCCTCGCGGCCGAGCGAGCCGCCTTCGCCCGCATGGGGATTGAGGCCGGCGACCGCCAGCCGCGGATCGGCAATCCCGAAGCTGCGCTGCAGGCCGCGCAAGGCAGACCGGCCGCGCGCCTCGATTAGGCCCGGGTTCAGCGAGTGCGCCACTTCGCTCAACGGCAGATGGGTCGTGACCGGCACCGTCTTCAGCGTCGGGCCGGCAAGCATCATCGCGACGTTGGACGGCGAGATGCCGCACCGCTCTGCGACGAACTCGGTCTGCCCGGGATGCGAGAAGCCGATGTTGTAAAGCTGCTGCTTGGATACAGGACCGGTCACCACCGCAGCCGCCGACCCCGATCGTGCCAGGCCGACCGCCAGCTCAAGCGCGTCCAGTGAACAATGAGCGCCGGCAACGGTCGGATGGCCGGGAATGTCTCCCTCGGCCGAGGCAATCGGCAGGATCGGCAGGCCGACGTCGAACGCGCTGTCGGCTTCGCGAGGATCGTCAATGGTGGCGATCGGTCCGTCCCAGACGGTCGCAAGACTGCGCGGGTCGCCGATCGCGACGAACGGTGGCAGCCCGAAGCGGTCGCGATGATCCCAGCATTTTCCGACGACTTCCGGGCCGATCCCGGCTGGATCACCCAGCGAAACGGCCAGCGGCCGATAAATATTGGTCATCGCCTCCCGACTTAGCGGAAGTCGATGATTGCGTCACGCCTGAGGTCGCGCAGGTAACGGCGCGAGCGCAGGTTGATGCGCTCTTCGTTGAGCTGGGCGTAGACCTGGTCGAAGCTCGGCATGCTCGGGTCGGCGATATCGCGCCCGCACAGCACGAGCACCCGCACGCCCTCCTCGATCGAGCCGAACGGGCGGGTGGCTTGGCCGACCTGCATCTGCATCATCATTTCCTGCAGCGCCGGCGGCAGGTCGCGCATCTTGACCTCGTCGGACTGCACCACCTCGGCGTTGAGCTCGGAGCCGATCCGCTCCGCACCGCCGCAGCCGCCGATATTCTGTGCGGCCTGCGCGAAGCGGGCGACGAGCGGTTCTGCCTGGGCGCGGGTAGTCCCGGCCGGGAAGGAGACCGTCACCTGCTTCAGTGTCAGGACGGAATCGCGCAGGTCCGCGGTCAGGACCTTGCGCATGTCCTGGACCGCGACGATCGAATAGCCGCCCGCCAGCTTGATCGGCGCCGACACCATGCCCGGGCGCATCTGGCGAATCGCATTGCCCAGCTCGTCTGGCAACTGCTCCGGACGCACCCAGCCGAGATCGCCACCGACCGCCGCGGTCGAGGCTTCGGACATCTGGCGGGCATAGCCGACGAAGGAGCCGCCCTGTTGCAGCGCCTGATATATCTGCTGGGCCTTGGTGGCCGCTTGCGCCTCATTGGCGCTGCTGGCGGAGATGAAGATCTCTCCAACCCGGAATTCCTCGGTGCCCTTTGACTTGGTGAGCTTGTCGATGACCGCCTTAACTTCCTCTTCGCCGACGCTGACCGTGCTCTCGATCTTCTTCGACTGCAGGCGGCGCCAGGCCATTTCGCCCAGGATCTGGCGGCGAATCGATTTGATCGAGGAGCCGCGGGTCTTGAGATAGGCTGCCATCTGATCGGGCGTCTGCTTCACATTGCCGGCAACGCGCGCGACGGTCTTGTCGATATCGGCGTCGCTGATCTCGATTTCCTCGGCCTTGGCGGCCTGGATTTGCAGCGTTTCGTCGATCAGGTTGCTGAGGATCTGCTGGCGCAGCCGATCGATCTCGTTGGCGGGAATTGGGGCGTTGTTGGCGATCGCCATCAGCGCCAGCCGCTGGTCGACATCGGTCTGGGTAATGACTTCGCCGTTAATTATGGCGGTCGCCTTGACGACCGACGGCAGCGCCGTGCCGAATATTTGCGGATTCTCCGGCAGCTTGAGCGCCGCGGTCGAATTTGTCTGCGGCGCTTCCTGCTGGGCGATGGCGGCCGTCGCGAGGGCCAGCCCGAGGGCCACTGGAACGCTGCGCACCAGGCGCCTCGAAAACATCGTCTGATTCACTGCCACCCTCAAAAATCCCTTTATCGCCAACGCTATAGTGATTCGCCCTTTACGCAGGCGGGCTGAACCGCAGCTTAGCGGCCGATCCCTTTCAGCGAGAAGTTGATCGAAAATGTGCTGCCCTTGCGGAACTCCCCGATCCGCTCATAGTCGCGCTTCCACGCCACGCCAAGCTCTAGACATTCATCTTCATAGGCGATGCCTATGCGATGGCGAACGGGCTCAAAGCCGTCCGCCAAGTTTAGCGGATCTTCTTCCTCGTCGCTCAAGTCGAGCACGGTCGAGCCGAACACCGACCAATAGCGGTGAAGCTGCCAGCGTCCGGCCAGCCGCAGCTCCTCCTTGTCGCGCAGATCCTCGATTGCCGTCGAAATATCGCGGTTGAGCCTGAGATATCCGACCTGGACATAGGTCAGGTCGGTTCCGACGGTGAGGTCCAGCTCGTTGCGGCGGATGGCGAGGCTGTCCTTGTCGATCCGATAGCGGTGGGTGACATCGACCAGCCGTCCGAACCGGACGCGGGTCCGGCCGACGATATCGGAAAATCGGTCGGTGAGGCCGGTGCCGTCGGGAAAGATGCTCGGCTCGCGCGTCAGCCGATAGCTCTGCCCGACCACCGCATCGATCGACCATTTCGGCCGGTCGAAGGCCCATTCCAGCCCGTAGGTTACGCGCGAGCCATCTTCCCACCGGTCGTATCCGGGGAAGCGGTTCAGCGCGAACAGATTACTGTCCTCCAGGTCGACGGCGCGCGCGTCCTCATTGGGGATGTCGAGATTTTCCGTCGGCGGCGTCAGCACCAACTGGACACGCGGGGTCAGGCGCTGGGTGCCCCCCCACAGGGCGCCAACCAGCGGCCATTTGACCTCCGCGGCCAGCGCGCCAATGCCCCGAAACTGCCAGCCATCCTCTCCGCGATAGATATCGACCGCGGTCTCATCGGAGTCCTGCGTATGATAGGCATCGGCCCGCGCATAGGCGGTCAGAGTCAATTCCTGGCCCATCCGGGTCAGCTTCCGCAGATCCCATCGCGCGCTTGCGAAGGCACGCTGCGTGTCCTGGCCGTCGATACGAAGGATGGCGAGGCTGTTGGCCTGCACTTCCACTTTGCCGCCGAGCACCGGCTCGTCGAGCCGGAGGCGGGCATCGATCGCCGGCAGTGCAATCGGGATCCGGTTCTGCTGGTCGGTGCTCCTCAGGCCCTGAAATGCCCATCCCTCGATCGAGATATAGCTGTCCAGGTCGATTCGCTCGGCGCTGATGAAGCTGCGCAGCCGGTCGTCGCGCGTAATGTCGTATCGGCGCGCAACTGTCTTGTCGGTCGCTGCGCGGAATGAGCCGGTGAGAGTCCAGTAGGGGTCGAGCTGGAAGCGGCCATTGCCTTCGAAATAACCGCGAACACCCTCGCGGTCTTCGGGAGTCAGGTCGATCGCGTCGGGGTCGGGGACGTTGCCGTAGGTTACAAATCCGCTCAGTTGATAGGCGCCGATGGTTGTGAGGTGCCGCCAGCGGGCCTCCAATGCGGGCAGCGAGCCGGTGTAGATATGCGGGGTGATGGTCAGGTCGCGATTGCGGTCGATCCGCCAATAATAGGGGAAATCGAGTTCCAGCCCATTGTTGCTGTCGATCCGGATGCCCGGCACCAGCGCGCCGCTGAACCCGCCCTTTTGCGACCCGTCGCCGATGCTGAACACCGGCAGCAGGGGGAGGGTCACCCCGAGGACCGTCAGCCGCCCCCCATTGAAGCGGATGCGGCCCGAGGCGCTGTCGTGCGACACTCTGGCGGCGCTGATCTTCCAGCTGGGGTTCCTGGGGCATCCGGTCTCGGTGACCACCGGGCAAGCCGAATAGACGGCATTTTCAAGCGATGAGATATCGCCAGTTCGCGTGCCGCGGGTCGCGGCGATCCGCCCGCCGCTTTCCAGCACGATCAGCAAATTGTCGACCGTTCCGTCGCGCAATGAATCGGTCAGGTCGACCCGCTCGCCAACCAGCTTGTCGCCCTGTGGAGTGACCACCACCACATTGCCCTCTGCAACCACGCGACCGCTCTTGCGGTCCCAGCTGACCCTGTCGGTGGCCAGGTAGTTGCCGTCGCGCGACATGCGCACCCGGCCCCGGGCGGTCACCAGGTCGGCATTGGTGTCGTAAGTAACCTCGTCCGCGCTGAACTCGATCACCGGTTCGGCAGAGGTGGCCTCGGGCAGCGGTGCGGCGGCTTCCTGCGCCATGGCCGCTTGGGGGAGGGCCAGGATCAACGGCAGCGCAGTCAAACATAGGCTGATCGATCGCACTGCCAGCAAGGTCCCGCCCGGTCCGAATACAAGTGGAAGCCCGCCTATTGCACCTTGCGGCAAAGGCGGCAATCCGCCTTCCGGCGAACCGCCCCTTTGCCATGATGCGAGCGAGGCCCTAAAGGGCGGCAAAACGCCGCATCCGCAGTCCGAGGAAATCCATGCAGATCCGCTTTGCCGACGCCCGCCCGACCGGCGATTTCGCCCTGGTGCTGCCCGCCGCCGGAAATCTCCGGCCCGGGGTGGACGGACTGGGCGCGGCCAGGGCCGGGGTCGAAGCGGCGCTGAAGCGCAGCCGGTTCGAGGGTGATGCCAACAGCGCGGTTGAATATTTTCTCGACCATGACGGCGGCCGGCGCCTGCTGGTGGTCGGGGCGGGAGCGGATGCGGCCAGCGGAGAAGGCCCGGAGAAGCTCGCCGGCACCGCAGTCGCGCGCCTCCTGACGTCCGGCGAGACCCATGCGGTGATCGACCTCAGCGGCCTCAAGTTCGACGCCGACGCGGCGGCCCGCGTCGCCCTGGCCGCGGCGCTCCGCTCCTGGCGCTACGACCGCTACCGGACCCGGCTCAAGGACAAGCAGAAGCCGACCCTTGCCACCGTCACCATCGTCGGCGCTGGCGCAGAAGCCGAGCAACGCTATGCCACCCGCTACGCCCCGCTGGTCGAGGGCGTTTCCCTGACCCGTGAGCTGGTCACCGAACCGGCCAACATCATTTACCCGGAAAGCTTCGTCGAGCGCGTCACCGAGAGCGTCAAGGGCCTCGGCCTCGAGCTGCAGGTGCTCGGCCGCGACGAGATGGCCAGGCTCGGCATGGGCGCATTGCTCGGCGTCGCCCAGGGCTCGGTCCGCGAGCCCAAGATGCTGGTCCTCAAGTGGAACGGCGGCAAGGCCGGCGAGGCGCCGGTCGCATTCATCGGCAAGGGCGTGACCTTCGACACCGGCGGCATCTCGATCAAGCCGGCCCAGAATATGGAAGCGATGAAGTGGGACATGGGCGGCGCCGGCGCGGTTGTCGGGGCGATGAAGGCGCTCGCCGGGCGGAAAGCCAAAGCCAATGTCGTCGGCGTCTGCGGGCTGGTCGAGAACATGCCCGACGGCAATGCCCAGCGGCCGGGCGACGTGGTCACCACCATGTCGGGCCAGACTGTCGAGGTGATCAACACCGACGCCGAAGGCCGGCTGGTGCTGTGCGATGCGATGACCTGGGCCCAGCGCACGCTCAAGCCGAAGGCGATGATCGATCTAGCCACGCTGACCGGGGCGATGGTGATCGCGCTCGGCCATGAATATGCCGGCATGTTCGCCAACGACGATGCGCTGGCCGCCGGCCTGATCAAGGCGGCCGAGGGAAGCGGCGACAAATTGTGGCGCCAGCCGCTGGGAGAGGCCTACGACCGGCTGATCGATTCCCCGATCGCCGACATGAAGAATGTCGGCCCGCGCGAGGCAGGGTCGATCACTGCGGCGCAGTTCCTCAAGCGCTTCGTCGACGACGGCGTCGCCTGGGCGCATCTCGACATCGCCGGCATGGCCTGGTCGGACAAGGCCAAGCCCACCTACGACAAGGGCGCCACCGGTTTCGGCGTTCGCCTGCTCGATCAGTATATCGCGGATGTCGTTGAGGCCTAAGAATCCGTCATTGCGAGCGAAGCAAAGCAATCCATGGATCGCCACGTCGCTGCGCTCCTCGCGATGACAAGATGAGAGTCGACTTCTATCAGCTCGGCGCGGCTCAGCCGGACAGCGTGATAGCCTCCATCGCGAGCAAGCTCATCGACGACGGCCAGCGGCTGCTGGTAGTCGCATCGGACGAAGCCCTGCTCGCCCGCCTCGACCGGCAGCTGTGGGACCAGGGCGCGGCCAGCTTCCTGCCGCACGCGCAGGCAGGCGGCTCTGACGACATCGCGCAGCCGATCCTGCTCTCGACCGGCACCGACGCACCCAACCTGGCGCGCAACATCCTGATCGCCGACGGCGAATGGCGGGAGGCGGCGCTGGCCTATGACCGCGCTTTCTACCTGTTCGACGAGGGCACGCTGGAGGGTGCGCGGCTGGCCTGGAAGCTGCTTTCCGGCCGCGACGGCGTCGAACGCAACTATTGGGCGCTCGAAGACGGGCGCTGGACGAAGAAAGCATGAGCCGCTAGGGGCGCGGCCAATTCCAACCCCTGACATTCCGGAGCATCCCAATGGCGGTTACCCGCACCTTTTCGATCATCAAGCCCGACGCCACCCGGCGCAACCTGACCGGCGCGGTCACCAAGGCGCTGGAGGATGCGGGCCTCCGCGTCATTGCCTCGAAGCGGATCCGAATGACGCGCGAACAGGCCGAGGGCTTCTACGCGGTCCACAAGGAACGGCCCTTCTACAACGACCTCTGCACCTTCATGACCTCGGGTCCGGTGGTGGTTCAGGTCCTCGAGGGCGAGGATGCGGTGAAGCTCAACCGCGACGTGATGGGCGCGACCAACCCGGCCGACGCCGCCGAGGGCACCATCCGCAAGCTCTATGCCGAATCGATCGAGGCCAATTCGGTCCACGGCTCGGACAGCGACGAGAATGCCGCGACCGAAATCGCCTTCTTCTTCAAGGGCGAAGAGATCGTCGGGTAAATTCGCTCCTCCCTGTTCCGCGAAGACGGGAAT
>JALYNQ010000107.1 GCA_030773115.1 Pseudomonadota bacterium | reverse complement strand
CGTCCGGAGCATGCCGCCGCTTCCGAATGCGGTCGACGACCGGGATCTGGAGAAGATGAAGCCGAACGAGGTGCCGCCGGGCCCGTGGGATCCGGGCCTGCTCAAGGACGATGACGGCCGCTGGTATCTCTACTGGGGCAGCTCCAACGTCTTCCCGCTCTACGGCATCGAGATCGAGAGGCGGGACGGCAAGCTGATCTACAAGGGCGAGCCGACCAAACTGTTCAACCTCGATCCCGACAATCATGGCTGGGAGCGATTCGGGCAGGATCATAATGGCTTGCTGGCCAACGGGCAGCCGACCAGGCCCTATATGGAAGGCGCCTGGATGAACAAAGTCGGCGGCCGCTACTATCTGCAATACGGCGCGCCGGGGACCGAGTTCAACGCCTATGCCAACGGCACCTATGTCTCCGACAAGCCATTGGGGCCGTTCAAATATGCCGATTACAATCCGTTCGCCTATAAGCCGGGCGGCTTCGTCGAGGGCGCCGGCCACGGTTCCACCTTCCAGGACGAGCATGGCAATTGGTGGAACACCGGCACGCCCTGGATCGGCTACAACTGGACATTCGAGCGGCGAATCAATATGTTCCCGACCAAGTTCGAGGCGGATGGCCAGTTATGGTCCTCATCGCGGTTCGGCGATTTCCCGCACTGGATGCCGACCAGGAAGATTGACGATCCCAACGGCCTGTTCACCGGCTGGATGCTGCTCAGCTACCGCAAGCCGGCGACGGCCTCCTCGACCATGGGCGAGTTCGCCGCCGACCGGGCGACCGATGAGGACCCCCGCACGTTCTGGGTGGCCGCGGCAAACAGTTCGGGAGAAACGCTGACCCTCGACCTTGGCTCGGCCAAAACGGTGCGGGCTATCCAGGTCAACTATGCCGACTACAAGTCCGGCCGCTTCGGCGATGCGCCTGACATCTATACCGAATTCGAACTGCAGCACTCGACGAACGGACGAAATTGGCAGCCATTGGCAAGGCCTGGCGGTCCGCGGCGAGACCGGCCCAACGCCTATCTCGAACTGGCCCGACCCGTCCGCACCCGCTTCATCCGCTATGTGCACGGCCATGTCGGTGCCGCCAATCTGGCCATCAGCGACCTGCGCATATTCGGCAATGCCGACGGCACGGTGCCAGCGACGCCTTCGGCCATCAGCGCCACCCGGCATCAGGATCAGCGCGATGCAACTGTCCGGTGGCAAAGGGTGGCTGGCGCCGTCGGCTACAACATTCGCTTCGGTGTCCGGCCCGATCGACTGACGATGACCTATCAGCTGTGGGATGACGAGCTGGGCAGCGGGCCATCGCTTCATAAGGAGCTGCGTTCGCTCAATAAGGGCGTACCCTATTGGATCGCGGTCGAGGCGTTCAACGAGACCGGCGTTTCGAAGCTCAGCCCGGTGGGGAGGATGCGTTAGCCCGCGGTCGAGGCTCTAACGATCAGCTCGGGGGCATGGAGCCGCTGAATGGTGGCATCCTCGCCATTGTCGATGATGTCGATCAACCGCTCGATGGCATGAGCGCCAAGCTCGTCGATGCGGATCCTGGCGGTAGTCAGACCGAGATGACGGGCAAGCGGAATGTCGTCGAAGCCTGCGACCGCGACCGCGCCCGGCACGTCGATGCCCTGCGAACGCAGTTCCTCGATCGCGCCGATGGCCATCATGTCATTGGCGGCAAAGATGGCATCGAAGGTTATGCGCTCGTCGATCAGCTTTCGCACCGCTGCGATGCCGGACTCCTCGCTATAGTCGCCGGGAATGATGATCGCCTTCTGTCCGCCCACGGCCAATTTGAACGCCTCGCTCCGTTGTAGCGCATCCACATTATCGGCGGGGCCCGCGACATGGACGATATGTTGGCGGCCGATCGCCTGCAGATGATCGACAATCGATCTGACGCCATGGGCATTGTCGACGCCGAAGCTGCTGTGCGAGCGGACGCCGCCATGGGCGTTTAGCAGCACCGCGGGCAGCCGCGGCGGCAGAGCATTCTCGACCTCATCGGCGTCGAGGTGAGGGGCCATGACGACCAGCCCGTCAACTCTGCCGCGCATCGTCCGAAGAACATGCTCGGGATGCTCGCGGGCGCCATGCATGTTGGAGAGCAGGAGGACATAGTCGCGAGCGCTCGCCTCGCGGTCCATTCCGCGCATCACCTCGGAAAAGAATTCGCCGTGAGTGTCGGGCAGCACCACGCCGATGGCCCGGGTCCTGGCCAGGCTAAGGCTGCGGGCCCCGGCGTGCGGCACATAGCCGAGTTGGCGCGCCGCATCCTCGACCTTGCGCCTCGTTCCCTCGGCCACGCTGCCAAGATTGTTGAGGGTGCGCGAGACAGATGCAATGGACACTTGGGCCAGGCGGGCAACATCGCGGATCGTGGGTTCGGCCATTGCTCCACCGGATTGCGGGTGCCGGTTGGCCAAGGCAAGCGATTTTTGCCCGATTGCATTTGTCGCCAGCAAGCGTCATGTAACCGGTTACGGCCGATCGCGGCAAGCCCGCGAAGCAGGCCCAAGACACATGCCGCGCCAAGCGGGCGGAGAGGATTATGCTCGATACCCGGATTTCACGGCGCGCGGCGCTGGTCGGCTTGGGAGCCGCGGCGGCCTGGGCCGCCAGCCCGGCACGGGCCTTGCTCCAGCGCGCCGGGCAACTGCCGGTTCCGGCCTTCATCGACGATCTCATCGCGCGGATGACGCTGGAGGAGAAGGCCGGCCAATTGAGCCTGATGGCCTCTGCGTGGGGCGGCAGTGCCGCGGCGGCGCTCAATCCGCCGGCGGAACGCAACTTCGAGGGGCAATTGGAGGAAACGCGGCGCGGCCAATTGACCGGCGTGTTCAACGGCGCGGGCGCGCGCATGCACAGGCTGATGCAAACCGCGGCCGTGCGCGAGTCGCGGATGAAGATCCCGCTGATCTTCGCGGCCGACATCATTCACGGGCATCGCACCATCTTCCCGGTACCGCTGGCCGAAGTAGCAAGCTTCGAGCCCGAACTTGCCCGGCGGACAGCCGAGGCGGCGGCGTTCGAGGCGGCCGGCGCAGGCATCGACTGGAACTTCGCGCCGATGGTCGACATTGCCCGCGACCAGCGCTGGGGCCGCGGCGTCGAGGGTGCTGGCGAGGACGTGCTGCTCGGCAACATCTTCGCCGCGGCGCGGGTGCGTGGCTTCCAGGGCAAAGACCTGGCGTCCAACGCTCATTTCCTGGCAACGGCGAAACATTTCGCCGCCTATGGCGCGGCCGAGGCCGGGCTCGACTACAACAGTGTCGACATGTCGGAGAGGACGCTCCGCGAAGTCTATCTTCCGCCTTTCAAGGCGGCATTCGATGCGGGCGCGCTATCGGCTATGGCATCGTTCAACGAGTTGTCTGGAATCCCGGCGACCGGCAACCGTTGGCTGATGACCGACCTTCTGCGGGGCGAATGGGGTTTCCAGGGCTTCGTCGTGTCCGACTATACGGGCGACGAGGAAATGATCCTCCATGGATTCGCCAAGGACGGCCGCGATGCGGCCCGCCTTGCCTTCCTCGCCGGCGTCGACATGAGCATGCAAAGCGGCCTCTATCGCCAGCATCTGCCGGACCTGGTGCGCAAGGGCGAGGTACCCGAAGCCCAGCTCAACCAGTCGGTGAGGCGGGTGTTGGCGATGAAGGCCATGCTCGGCCTGTTCGAGAATCCGTTCGTCCGCATCGACGAGAAGCGCGAGACGGCGCGCTCCATGCTGCCGAAGAACCGGGCGCTTGCGCGAGAGGCCGGTCGCAAGTCGATCGTCATGCTCAAGAACGACGGCGACCTGCTTCCCCTCCCCAGGACCGGCAAGCGCATCGCGCTGATCGGTCCATTTGCCGGCGGACAGCATGACCTCATCGGTCCCTGGTGCGTCTATGGCGATGACGCCAAGGCGATATCGCTCGAGACTGGCGTCCGTGCCGCCCTGGCCGACAAGGGGAGCTTGATCGTCGCCGAGGGCTCGGGCGTGGAGGAGCCGATCGCGGGCGGCATCGATGCGGCGGTCGCTGCCGCACGACAAGCCGACATCGTCGTCCTGGCCATTGGCGAATCCCAGGGTATGTCGGGCGAAGCGCAATCGCGCACCGAGATCGTTGTCCCCGAACCGCAACAACGCTTGGCGGAAGCCGTGGCAGCGCTCGGCAAACCAATGGTCGTGGTCCTCAAGAATGGGCGAGCGCTGGCTCTGGAGGGTGCGGTTGCCAGCGCCCAGGCGATCCTCGTCACCTGGTTCCTTGGTACCGAAACCGGCCACTCGATCGCCGATGTCCTGTTCGGCGCTTACAGCCCGTCGGGCCGCCTGCCGACCAGCTTCCCGCGCCGATCGGGCCAGCAGCCTTATTATTATGCCCACAAGCGCACCGGCCGCCCCAATCCGGAAGGAAAGCTGGAGGCTTACAAGGCGCGGTTCCGAGACCTCACCAACACCGCGCTATATCCGTTCGGCCATGGGCTGACCTACGGCCGGATCGAATATAGCGACCTGACGATCAGCTCGCCGACTATGACGATGGGTGGGGAGATCGCGGTCAGCGCGAGGATCACCAACCGCGGCCGCCGAGCCGCCGAGGAAGTGGTGCAGCTCTACACGCATGATCGCGTGGCGAGCATCACCCGGCCGGTTCGCGAACTCAAGGCCTATCGCAAGATCGCACTGGCGCCCGGCCAGTCGGAGACGGTCCGTTTCACCATCCGCGCCGGCGACCTGTGGTTCATTGGCGCCGACAATAAGCCGATCGTCGAACCGGGCATGTTCGACCTGTGGATCGCGCCGTCAGCCGAGGCCGACGGCGTTCACGGCACCTTCGAGCTGACGGCCTAAGCGGCTTCGGACTCCAGCTCCCGGACAATTCGGCGATGCGTGCCGCGGCCGAGCGGATTGAGCCACATCGCCACGCAGGACAAAGCGAGGAAGATCAGCGGCACCAGCACCACCGTCGCGCGTATTCCGGCCAGCGTCTCTTCGCTCTGCTGGACATTGGCAACGAAGCCCGCCGAGACGAAACTCCAGCCAAGGATCGCCGTGGCAATGCCGATGGCGATCCGCTGCAGCAGCGCGGCCAGGCCGAATACCGTGCCTTCCACATGCAATCCGGTCTGGCGCTCGCCATATTCGATGGTGTTGGGCAGCATTGCCCAGAATACGAAATTCAACCCGACGATCATGGCCTGCATGCCCATCAGGAACAGCTGCATGATTCCGGCCTGATGGACGTCGACCGCGGCGAACAGCAGCAGCCCCGCCATGGCGATGCCGGCCGTGATCAGCCACAGCGCGCGCAATCCGGCAACGCGGCCGATCAGCATCCACAGCGGAATCGCGACCCCGCTGGCCAACCCCATCGATGCGAGCGCCAGCTGGCCCGCGTCGGGATCCTCGAGCAGATATTTGAAATAATAGAGCACCGACTTGTTGAGCACCGTGATGGCGACAATCATCGCCATCATTGCCGCGCTCAAGCTGACGAACGCCCTGTTCCGGACGAGGCTGGCGAGGGCATCTTTCAGTGACGCCGGCGCGCGATGTTCCGGATGCGCTGCGTCGCGGTAGACCCGGCCGACCAGCATCAGGATGGCCGCGCCAAGACAGGCGAAGAAGATCGCCGCGCCGAGATAGGCGCGCGCCGCGTCGTCCGTCCCAGTCAGCCATCGGCCAATCGGCACCGTTGTCAGGGCCACCCCGACCGCGGCGGCCGTCCCGAACAGCATGCGCATCCCGGCGACAAAGGCGCGATCCTGGTCGTCCGATGTGATCCGCGCCGACATGGCGAGATAGGGGACATTGATCGCGGCATAGGCGGTGCGGAATAGCAAATGCCCGGCGAACACCATCGCAACGCCGACAAAACCGGCGTTCGGCGGCGGCAGGTAGGCGAGGACGAACGTCAATGCGAGCGGAACGCTGCCGACCGTCAGCAGCGTACCGAACTTCAACCTGTCCTGGCTGCGGTCGACGTAGATACCGGCGATGAAATTGGCGATCCCATCCCAGATCGAGGCCACCATATAGGTCGTCGCGGCGACCGCCATCGGCAGTTCCAGCGCCTCAGTGTAATAGAAGAGCAGGAACAGCATCACGCTCTGCCAGTAGAGGTTGAAGGCGAAGTCGCCGAAGGCGAACAGCAGCAATCGGCCTTTCGAAACCGGCGCCGACATCATGGCCGCGCGATCGAGATGGCGCCGCCGACGGAAGAAAATGACAGGACGAAGGCCAGCGTGGCCGCCAAGCAGTTCATGATTAAGCAGATAGCGGCTGGTCGCGAAATCCGTCCAGCCTCGGACGGAGCGGAAATTGCTGCCCGCTGGATCCGAGATCCATTGAAAAGTGAAACAGCGCTAGAAGCGCAAAATCTATGTCTTGAAACGAAACCGATTTTTGGTTCCTGCGACAAACGCTTCGACGAACGGTCATACAGCGTCCGCTAAGGGGCAGTGACGCGGCTGTAACCGGTAACGGCAGGCGCTAAGAGTTGCATTCGACTCACCCACCGCCAGGCAAGGATAGGCAATGAAGAGGTCCAGAGCTCGATGGTGATCGCGGCTGTTGGACTGAACGCGCGCCTTCGGGCGGCCGGTAAGATCGCGGCCGCAGCTGCGCTGTTGCTGGTCACTTCCTGCGGCAGCGGTGGGGCGCAGCGCGGCCCCGGCGGTCGTGAGGGTGGCCCGGTGCAGGTCGGTTATGTGGTGGTGCAGGCGAGCAGCGTGCCGGTCGAGCAATCGCTTCCCGGCCGAGTCGCCGCATTCCAGATTTCCGAGATTCGTCCGCAGGTGTCCGGCGTGGTCCGACGCCGGCTGTTTCGCGAAGGGTCGATCGTCCGCCAGGGCCAGACGCTCTATCAAATTGATCCCAGCCTCTACCAGGCGCAGGTCAACCAGGCATCGGCGAACGTCCGCGCCGCCCGGGCCCAGTCGGAGGCCGCTCGCGCTCGTGCCAACCGTTATCGCCCCCTGGCCGAGATGGAAGCGGTCTCCAAGCAGGATTATACCGACGCGCTGGCCCAGGCCCGTCAGGCCGAAGCGGCCATCGCGCAAAATCGGGCGCAGCTACAAACCGCGCAGATCAATCTTCGCTACACGCGCGTGCCCGCCCCGATCAGCGGCCGCATCGGGCTTTCCGCAGTGACCGAGGGCGCCCTGGTGACTGCCAACCAGGCGGAAGCGCTGACCACCATCACCAGGCTCGACCCGGTCTATGTCGATATCCAGCAGTCGGCGCCCGATCTTCTTGCGCTGCGACGCTCGCTCGCCCAGGGCGGTACCATCCCGACCATGACCCAAGTCCGGCTCAAGCTGCCCGACGGAAGCGACTACGGCTACACTGGCACGGTCCAGTTCACCGAGGTCGTGGTCAACACCGATACCGGCTCGGTGACGCTTCGCGCGCGCTTTCCCAATCCCCAGTCGCTGCTGCTTCCCGGAATGTTCGTCACCGCCCAATTTGCCCAGGCGATCAACACGACTGCCTATCTCGTGCCCCAGCAGGCGATCTCGCGCGATCCCAAGGGCAATGCCACTCTCTGGGTCGTCGGCCCGGGCAATACGGCGGTCCAGCGGACCGTTGTTGCCGAGCGGACCGATGGGCCGAACTGGGTGGTAACCCAGGGCCTGGCCGGCGGCGAGAAGGTAATCACCCAAGGTGTCGCCAACCTCAGGGAAGGCACGAAGATCAAGCCGGTGCCGGCGAGCACTCCGCAACGGGCCCGGCCCGCTGGCGCCAACGGGCGCGCTTCCTAACCCATGTCTCGCATCTTCATCGATCGCCCGATCTTCGCCTGGGTGATCGCCATCATCATCATGTTGCTCGGGCTGGGGGCCATCAACCAGCTGCCGATCGCCCAATATCCCGACGTCGCGCCGCCGCAGGTCAATGTTCGCGCTACCTATCCCGGCGCCTCGGCGCAGACCTTGCAGGACAGCGTCACCCAGGTGCTCGAGCAACAGCTGACCGGCCTCGATGGCCTGCTCTATTTCCAATCCTCGTCCAGCTCTCGCGGCCAGGCGACGATCAACGTCACCTTCGAGAAGGGAACCGACCCCGACATCGCCCAGGTGCAGGTGCAGAACGCGGTCCAGTCCGCAGTCTCGCGGCTGCCGCAGCAGGTCCAGCAGCAGGGAGTGCGCGTCACCAAATCCTCGACCGACTTCCTGCTGATCATCGCCGTCTATGACGAGACCGGGCGGACCACCGACATGGACGTGTCCGATTATCTGTCGAGCAACATGCAGGACATGCTGGCGCGAACGCCTGGCGTCGGCGACGTCAACGTGTTCGGCGCCCCTTATGCCATGCGCATCTGGCTCGACCCCGCCAAGCTGCGATCCTACTCGCTGATGCCCGGCGACGTGATCAGTGCGATTTCCGCCCAGAACGTCGAAGTTGCGGCGGGCGAAGTCGGCGGCACTCCGGCAATCCCGGGGCAGATGCTCAACGCCACAGTCACCGCCTCGTCGCGTTTCCAAACCGCGGAACAGTTCCGCCACATCATCGTCAAGGCGGAATCCAGCGGCGCCCGGGTTCGTTTGAGCGACGTCGCGCGCGTCGAGCTGGGCGCGGAGAATTATAATTCCGACCGTCGGCTGAACGGCAAGCCCGGGGCCGGCATCGCTATCTTCCTCGCGCCAGGAGCCGACGCGCTGGAGACCGCCGATACGGTCAAGGCGCGCGTCGCGGAATTGGCCAAGAGCTTCCCGGCAGGATATCGCTACGCCTACGCCTACGACACCACCGACTTCATCAAGCTGTCCATCGAGGAAGTGGTGAAGACGTTGGTCGAGGCGATGATCCTGGTGATCATCGTCATGTTCGTCTTCCTGCAAAGCTGGCGAGCAACGCTGGTCCCGGCGATCGCCATCCCGGTGGTCCTGATGGGCACCTTCGCCGTCCTCTACGCGCTCGATTTCTCGATCAACACCATGACCCTGTTCGGCTTGGTGCTCGCGGTCGGCCTGCTGGTCGACGACGCCATTGTGGTGGTCGAGAATGTCGAGCGCATCCTCGAGGAAAATCCCGAGCTGACGCCCCGGGAGGCGACCATCATGTCGATGGATCAGATCCAGATGGCCCTGATCGCCATCGCGCTCATTCTGTCCGCGGTATTCCTGCCGATGGTGTTCTTCGGCGGTTCGACCGGAGTCATTTATCGCCAGTTCTCCGCCACCATCGTCTCGGCGATGGTGCTGTCCGTGTTCGTGGCAATGACGTTGAGTCCGGCAATTGCCGCCGGCGTATTGAAGAGGAACCACGCCGATCCGCGCGAGACCGGCATCGGCAAACGTTTCCCTTGGCTGGGCGAATTCCTCGCGCGGTTTCGCGAGTGGTTCAACAGCGGCTTCAACCGCCTGCGCGACTGGTACGTGCGCTCGGTGACCTATGTCGTCGACCGTAAATGGCGCTTCCTGGGCGGTTACGCAGTCGTCGGCGTGGTGCTCGCCTTGATGTTCATCCGGCTGCCGACCGGTTTCCTGCCGACCGAAGACCAGGGCGCCATGCAAATCCAGTTCCGGCTTCCGGCCGGCGCGACGCTGGAGCGCACCAAGGAGATGCAGCTGGCCGTCGAAAATTATGTGATGAACGGCCCCGACAAGAAGAATTTCAAAACCTATTTCATCGTCGCCGGCGGCGGCCAGGGCGCGACCGGACAGAATGCCGGCCAGTCCTTTATCAACCTGGCCGACTTCGAAGGCCGCCCAGGCAGGGAGAATAGCGCCGACGAGATCGTCCAACGCGCCCGCTCCGCATTCGGCGGATATCGCGATGCGCAGGTGTTCGCCCTCATCCCGCCGCCAATTCGCGGTTTGGGACAGGCTGGCGGGTTCAACCTGCAGCTCCAGAACACGAGCGGCATGCCGCAGCAACAGTTTGAGGAAGTGCGCGACCGGCTGCTCGAAATGGCTCAAGGCGAACCGACCCTGCAGCAGGTACGCCTTTCCGAGCTGCCCGACGTGTCGACGCTCAAGGTCAACATGAACCAGGAGCGCATTTCCGCGCTCGGCATTAGCACCGCTGACGTCAACAATACGCTCTCCGCCGCCTGGGGTGGACGCTACGTCAACGACTTTCTCGATCGCGGGCGGGTCAAGCGCGTCTTCGTCCAGGGCGATGCGCCCTATCGGGCCAAGCCGGAAGACATCGACCAATGGTCGGTGAGGAACAGCCAAGGCGAGATGGTGCCCTTCTCCTCCTTCGCGCAGACCGGCTGGTCGGTCGCGCCGGTCAGCCTGTCACGCTTCCTCGGCGTCCAATCCTATGAGTTCCAGGGCCAGCCAGCGCCGGGCAAGAGCACCGGCGATGCGATGGAGGCGATCGAGAGCCTCGCGTCCCAGATCCCAGGAGTCGGCGTGGCCTGGTCGGGCCAATCCTATGAGGAGCGGCTGTCCTCCGGCCAGGCGCCGTTGCTTTACGCCATCTCGCTGCTGGTCGTGTTCCTCTGCCTCGCCGCCCTTTACGAAAGCTGGTCGGTCCCGCTCGCGGTGATCCTGGTCATCCCACTAGGCCTGGTCGGTGCCGTCTTCGCGGTGACGCTGCGCGGATTGCAGAACGACGTCTATCTGCAGATCGGCCTGCTGACGACCATGGGGTTGGCGGCCAAGAACGCCATTCTGATGGTCGAGTTCGCCGAGCGGGCTGAGAAGCAGGGCAAGCGAGTGATCGAGGCGGCGCTGGAGGCGGCGCGGATCCGGCTCAGACCGATCCTGATGACCAGCTTTGCCTTCATCTTCGGCGTGCTGCCGCTGGCCATCTCGACCGGCGCGGGGGCCAATAGCCGCATCGCCATCGGCACTTCGGTGATCGGTGGCATGCTGACCGCGACCATCCTCGCCATCTTCTACATCCCGCTGTTCTTCGTCCTGGTCCGGCGGGGCGTCCGCGACGGCCTGGTCTACATCCGGGAGCGGCGACAAAAACGGCGCGAGGCGACCGCATGAGGAGGCTGGCGCCCCTCGCCGCCCTGCTGCTCGCCGGCTGCATGTCGATGGAGCCGGCCTATGTCCAGCCGGATCCGGCGGTGCCCGTTTCGTGGCCTGCTGGTGATCCCTATTTGCGTCAGAGCGAAGCGGGACTGCCGGCGATCAGCTACCGCGACATTTTCCGCGATCCTCGGCTGCAGCGGTTGATCGAGCAGGGACTTGCCAACAACCGCGACCTGGCCGCGGCCGCCGCCAATATTGCCGCAGCCCGCGCTCAATATCGCGTTCAGCGCGCGGAGCTGTTCCCCAAGGTGGATGCCAGCGTTGGCGTAGCGGGAGCGGAAAGCGGGGCCGGCACGAGCGCCAACTTCACGGCCGGCGTCGGCATCCCAAGCTTCGAACTGGACCTGTTCGGCCGCGTCCGCTCGCTCAGCAAGGCCGAGCTCAACCGCTATTTCGCCAGCGAAGCGGCCGCGCGGGCCACCCGATTGGCGCTGATCGCCGATATCGCCGATGCCTGGCTCACATATGGGGCCGATGCCAGCCTGTTGGCGATCGCCGAGGATACCGCTTCCAATGCAGGCCGCAGCGTCACGCTGACCCGAGCGCGGCTGGAAGGCGGGATCGCGCCGCGCACCGACCTTCGCCAGGCCGAGCTTGTGCTGCGCGCGGCGGAAGCAAGCGTCGCCCGGCAACGAACCGCGCTGGCACAGGACATCAACCTGTTGCAGCTGCTGGTCGGCGCGCCGGTCGACCCGGGCCTGTTGCCAAGGTCCATTGAGCAGGCTGCGCCTACCGTGCAGCTGCTCCCGGCCGGGGTCAGTTCGTTGGTCCTGCTGCGGCGCCCCGACGTGTTGCAGGCCGAATATCAGCTGCGCGCCGCGAACGCCGAGATTGGCGCGGCGCGAGCGGCGCTGTTCCCGCGGATTTCGCTCACGGGCCTGCTCGGGCTGGCCAGCTCGTCGCTGTCC
>JALYNQ010000106.1 GCA_030773115.1 Pseudomonadota bacterium | reverse complement strand
TGGTCGACCATTCCGCAGTCTGGGAGATGTCGCCCCAGATCTCACCGCCGTTGAAGACTACGCCGTCGGAATCGTAGATGTTGATCGCCGGCACGGTTTCATTGGCGGCGATATGCCAGTCCGCGTTCGTCGCGGTAATTGTCGTGCCTGATGCGTTCTTAAGCCAATATTCGTTATAACTATAGTCACCAGTCAAGGTAAGATAAACCATGTAATAGTCCTGCTCAAATCGCGACGTCCCACGAGCAGGACGCAATAATACGCCCGCCTTCGCCCAATCTCTTGGGACGTGCGATCCAGCCCGTCGGCGGCAATCGCCACCGGACTGGAGTTTGTGAATCTTGGGACTCCCCCGCCCCAACCGAGATCGTTCGAAGATGACGAATGACGCAACACTCGCCCGAACGGCACCTTGCATATGGGGATGTTTCAGCGCCGCAATAAGTTAAAGGTGAAGCGCCAGCTTATGAGCGACGAACCGTTCTAACTGCCTAAAAAGACGGCAAATTAAATTCCGGTAAAGGGACGGGGCGGGCCGCGGGCCGCCTAATGCACCTCGCGGTGCTGCGTATCACCCTTGGTCGCCAGGCTGAAGCGCGGCTCGCCCTGCGGCCCACCGCCCGACACTAGCTCGGCCGCGAGCCGGCCGACTTCCGGGCCGTGCTTGAAGCCGTGGCCCGAACCGCCGCCGACCAGCACCACATTGGCCATTGCCGGGTGTCGGTCGATCAGGAAGTCGCCGTTGGAGCTGTTCTCATATTGGCAGACTTCCGCGCCAATCACAGGTGCGTCTTTGAGCAGCGGGAAGCGGCGGTCGCGGAAGGCGATGACTTCGTCGAGCGCGGCTCGGGTGGGCTCGCGCGACTGGGTGTCGGGATCGACATAGGCGCCATGCTTGTCATGGGCGAACTTGACGCCGCGGGCCTCCAGATCGGGGAAGCCATAGAACATGTCGCCCTGGTTGAAGTCGGCCCAGCCGGGCATGGCTTCGGGAAGGAAACGACGGTCGCCGCTCGGCGGTGCGAAGTAGAAGATTTCCTGCCTGGTGGCGAAGATCCGGCGTCCGAGCAGGTCGGGAAACAGCTTGGGCAGCCACGGACCCAGGGCGAAGACGAAAGCGTCGGCCTCGAGAGTGGCGCCGCTCGCCAGCCTGACCGATTTGAGCGGCCCTTCCTTCTGCTGGACGGTGTGAGCGGCTTCGTGGCGAAATTGGCCGCCCGCGGCAGTGAGGTTCTTGACCAGCGTCTGCACGGCGCGGCGTGCCATTAGTGCCCCGAAGCCGGGCTCGAACAGGCCGATGATGATTCCGCCGAAGTCGATCATCGGGAAGCGCCGCTGCAGCTGCTTACCGTCCATTTGTTCCAAGGGCAGGCCAAGGCGACGGTGAACCTCCATGCTGCCGCTGAAATAATCGCCGGGCTCGCTCGAGAAGAACAGCACTCCGTGGGGGATGAAGATCGGCAGGCCCGATGTGGCGCTCAGGCTCGTCCATTCGGGCAGGCTGGCGAAGGCCATGCGAGTGTAGATCTCGTCCTTGCCATAACCACCGCGGGTCATCCGGCTTTCGCCGCCGGAGCTGGCGCGGCTGTGCGCCGGGCCGGCCATGTCGACCAGCGTGACCCGGTGCCCTGCGCGGCGCAGATGCTCGGCCGTCCAGCTCCCGAACACGCCGGCCCCGATCACCGCAACATGGGCCGCGCTGCCCGGTTTGGCAGCACGCAAAACGGCCGGGGCAAGCGCCCCGGCCGTCATTCCGCCGATCAGAGAGCGGCGTGTCATGAGCGGCTTACCCGAGGGCTCGCCGCCCACGCTTATTGCCCGAACTTGATTCGGGTGGTGACGCCCACGGTCCGGGGCGTGCCAATGTTGAAGCCGAGCCGCGCCCGCCCACCGCGCTCGCGGTCAAACGACAGCTTGGGATTTTCGTCGAACAAATTGTTGACGTAGGCAACGACCTCGATGCCGTTGTCGAGCTCGAGGCCTGCCGACAGGTTGACCAGCTGGTAGGCAGGCAGCTTGAGGTCGAGCACCGTCTCTTCACTTCCGTCCATGCCGAAGACGGGCAGGCCGTGGGCGAAGGTACGCGGGTTGTTTTCCTGGTCCGCGGGCTGGGTATAGCGGCTGCCGACGTGCTGGACGCTGGCGTTGAAATTCAGATCGCCGCTGTCGCCGAACCGGGTGGTGTAGCCCGCCGTGGCTGCGATCTGGAACTTCGGCACCGTGGGGAGGCGGTTGCCCTTGCGGATGCCAGTCGATTCCGTCAGCGCGTCGGGCGTGCCAGCGACGCGTGACAGGGTCGAGTCGAACTCGGCCGACACGTAGCTGCCGGCCACCGACAGATCGAGCCCTCGCACCGGCGAGAAGGCCGCTTCCAGCTCGACACCGGTGGTGTGCGCCTTGGGCACGTTGAACACGAGGCGCGACGAGCAGGTGCCGGCATCGAGGGTGACCTGCAAGTCCTTGATCTTGGTATGGAAGATCGCGCCGTTGACGGTGATCGGACCCTTCGAATATTTGACCCCGGCTTCGTAGTTCCACAGCGTTTCGTCGTCGTAGCCGCCGAGGAACGGCTCGAAGAGATCCAGATCCTCGGGCGAGCAGAGGAGGGTATTCAGCGGGTCGTTGACGCCGCCGAGCCGGAAGCCCTTGGCCGCCTGGACGTTGACGCTGAGGTTCCGGTTCGGCTCCCAGGTGGCGATGATGCGCGGGCTGATGCCGTTCGATGAGGTCTTGTCGCCGATCCGCGTGTCGCCGCCCGAGAAGAGGCCGCCTGAGACGAAGTCGCGGACTTCTTCGAAGTCATAGTAGCGAGCGCCGCCGGTAACCTTGAACTGACCGAAGTCATAGGTGGCTTCACCGAACACCGCTTTCTGCTTGATATCGTAAGGCAGGTCGGCGTTGTAGGGCGAATCCGGACCGAAACCGTTGGCCACGGCTGCCGACGTACCTGCACCCAAGACATCGTCCACGAACTCGTCATACCCTGGCGTCGGAAGGCGCTGGGCATAGATGCGCTCGATGTCTGAATAGAATGCGCCGACCAGCCACTGCAGCGGTCCGTCGCCGGTCGAGGCGACGCGAACCTCCTGCGTAAAGGTCTTGAGGTCGGTGGTATCGCGAAGGTTCGACGGGATGCTGAGCACGTCCGGATCAAGGCCAAGGTCGACTGACACCGAGTGGGTCAGGGCCGACGCGTCGCGGCTGACCAGGATGTCGCGATCGATATAGGTGGTGACTGAGGTCAACTCCACCGGCCCAAGGTCATAGGAGGCCGTCAGGTCTGCGAGGACCGTGCTGTCCTTGAACTTCTCGCGCCTCAGCAGAAATTGCTCTCGCTTGTCGAAGGCATCAGGCCCCTGGGTGAAGTCATTGTGATAGAGATTGAACACTTCTCCGCGGTTGAAGCCGTCGGTGGTGACCTCCTGGAACACGATGCGCGGCGTGAGCTTCAGCTCCTCGACTGGCTGCCACAGGGCCGAAATGCGCAAGCCCCCGCGGACGCCATCGTTGACGTTGCGGCCGCCGCCCGGCCCGAACGCGTCGATGAAACCGGCATAGGCCTGGTAATAGCCGACGGCACGGAGGGCGAGCGTGTCAGCCACCGGGATGTTGACCATGCCCTTGATATGGCCGCCCGTTTCGCCGTCGTGGACCTTGTTGAGGTTGGCTTCCACCAGGCCTTCGGTCCGGCCCAGCCGGGGCTGGTTGGTGATGTAGCGGACGGTGCCGCCGACGCTGCCGGAGCCGAACAGCGTGCCCTGCGGGCCGCGCAGGGTCTCGACCCGGTTGAGGTCGAACAGGTCTAGGTCGGGCGTGAACAGCGACAGCGAGATCACCGATTCGTCGAGGTAGACGCCGACCTGTTCCTTGACGCCCGGCTGGTCGCGGACGATCTGGCCGGCCGACACGCCGCGGACCGACACCTGGCTCTGGCCCGGCCCGAGGTTCTGCACCGCGAGGCCGGCGACGTTGCGGCTGATGTCCTCGATCGTCGAGGCGTTGGCCCGCTGGATGTCTTCCTGCGTCTGCGCATTGATCGAGAACGGAACGTCCTGGACCGTCGAGGCGCGCTTGGTCGCGGTGACGATGATCACGTCGCCCTGCTCGGCCTCGGTGGCCTGGTTGGCCGCCTGCGCCTGCTCGGCTTCCTCCGTTTGCGCCCATGCGGGCGTTGCGACTGCCAGGGCTGCGGCACTGATCAGAAGGCTACGCACAGCTTGAACACGGATCGTCATTGGAATTCCCCTGTAATTGCGACCAAAGTCGGCGCGCAGACTATTCTTCTTCGCGCCTGCGAAAAGGGGGGTGTGGCGTTTCCTGTCAGGACTGTTGCGAAACAGTGACAGGATCGTTGAACGGCAGGAAACCGCCGGGAAGCAAGGTCGCGGTTGCCACTCCGCGGTCGGCAAGGAAGCGATGGCGGACCATCTCGGCCTGCTGTTCCAGGCCGTAGCGGCCGAACGGGCGTCCCTCGACCAGTTGATAGTCGTAGCGGCAGAATGGATGCCGCATCAGTGGCAGGTAGAAGCGGCCCCGGCTTTGCGTCTGCCACACGTGAGTCATTTCATGGATGAACAAGCCCTGTAGCGAGAGGCGTTCCTTCGAGAAGTCGTCAGACCACAGCGGGCTTTCGGGATGAAAGTGAATGTTGCCGGTCGGGGCCATGACGATACCCTTCGGCTGGAACGGCCACCATCTGCGGCGGATCATGTAGACCCGGCCATAATCGATCGCATCGCCGAACATCGATCGGGCGAGCTCGATCTCGCCAGAGGTTAGGTTTCGGGCGTCTTTCACCAGCCTGTCATTGCGAGGAACGAAGTGACGAAGCAATCCATTGAAGCGCCGTAATGCGCCACTTTGCCGACGTCGGCGAACCGCAACTGGCGCTTGCCGACCGGTCAACGTGCCGCTAGGGCAGCGCAAAATCTAAACGGAGGAAAGTCCACATGAGCGAGACCGCCGATCGGGTGAAGAAGATCGTCGTCGAACATCTTGGCGTCGAGGCCGACAAGGTCACCGAAGAAGCGAGCTTCATCGACGACCTGGGCGCCGACAG
>JALYNQ010000105.1 GCA_030773115.1 Pseudomonadota bacterium | reverse complement strand
AGGGGTTCACCGTGTTGGTGATGCGATAGACGACATTGTTCTGCCCATAGGAGCTGCTGAGGTCGAATTTGAGGTCGCCCATCAGGTCGCCGCGCACGCCGCCGACCAGCGACGCGTCGCGGATGGTCGCGTGGAAATCGGGCGAGAAACCGCCCGGAAATATCTCGCGGAAGCTGAACCGCGGGCCGCCAGGAGTCTGGGTGAGCGGGACACTGGCGAACAGCGGGTTGGTGACGGGATTGCGGTAGAAGAAGGCGGTGGTGCCCTTGCTCCAGCTGTAATTGCCGAAACTGTAGAATTCGAGTCTGTCGTTGAGGTCGAGCCCGGCGTTGACGAACAGGCGCGCGGCCTCCGCCTTGGGATTGCCGGTGCGCTGCGCGGGAACCGGAACGCCCGGAACTCCCGCGTCGATCAGCGCCTGGGCATCCGGGCGCTGGTTCTGGCGGGAGGTGATGTCGCTATTGGCATATTCGCCGCTGATGTTGACGAAGCCGCCGTCCGTGAACGGCAGGCCGACATTGCCCTGCAGGAGGTAATCCTCGCCGTCGCCCTCATAAAATTGGCCGTAGCGCGCGATGACCGTCGCTCCGTCGCGGTCGGTCCGTAGGCGGAAGTTCAGCACGCCGGCGATGGCGTCCGAGCCGTAGATGGCCGACGCGCCGTCGCGCAGCACTTCGAGCTGCCCGATGGCGATGGAGGGTATGGTCGCAAGGTCCGGGCCCTGGGACCCGCGGATATAGGGGATGTTGGACAGCTGGACCGTCGCGCCGCGATGGCGGCGCTTGCCGTTGACCAGCACCAAAGTCTGGTCGGGCGGAAGGCCGCGCATGCTGTAGGGCCGGGTGAACACCGAGCCGTCATTGCTGGTGAAGCGCTGGACGTTGATCGCCGGCACCTCTTTGCGCAGGATGTCGTTGACGTCGGAGGAGCCTTGGCTGAGCAGCTCCTCCGAGCTGATGATGTCGATCGGAGTCGGCGAATCCGCCGCCCGTAGATCGTTGCGGCGCGTGCCGGTGACGACGATCTCGTCGCTGTCCGGTGTTGGATCCTCGGCCTCGGCGCCCTGCGTTGCGGCGGGGCCGATGGCCTGCTGTTCGGGGGCGGGTGTCTCGGGCGGCGGGGCCGTCTGCGCGGCGGCCGCGCCCGACATGCAAAGGGCGACCGTCGAGGCCGTCACCCACAACGAAAGGTCGAGTGTTTTCCGAGCTGTCATTCGAGGGCCCCTTCTTATGCTGCCCCGACGGCCGGCGCACCGACGAAGCAGCTTCCTCACCGTCACGAAGTCGTAACGCCCTGACCGCTTGTGCCTAGAATAAATCGAACGGCATTGCGTATTTCGAAGAGCTCATCAGAAAATGTTATGGGTATCTCGCCAAGCGGAGCCGACTTTGGCAGAGGCTCCTCATCTTGGGGCGAACCTCGTGCCGGATTCCTCGAGGGCTGCGCTTGGCTTTTGTGAATGGAGGCCTCAGGCGCGGTTCAGGCGAAACCGGCAATGAGCCGCGCAACCTTAAGTGAACAGGAGTTTTTTGAACGTGTCATTCATTCGTACCGGGATCATCGGTTCGGCGCTTGCAGCTGCTGCACTGACGGTCGCCACGCCGGCGCTGGCGCATCCCAAGCTGGTCGCCTCGAACCCCGCCGCAAATGCCCTCGTCGCCAAGCCGTCCAAGCTCGAGCTGCGCTTCAGCGAAAAGCTGGTCGGGCAATTCTCGTCGGTCGACCTCATCATGACCGGAATGCCCGGCATGGCCAATCATGGACCGATGAAGGTGAACGGCGTTGCCACCTCGGTCGGCGCCGACGGAAAGACTTTGGTCGTGAAGCTCAGGCAGCCGCTTCCCGCGGGCACCTACAAGCTCGACTGGCGCGCGGTCAGCGCCGACACGCACCGTGTCGCCGGCAGCTACAGCTTCAAAGTGAAATAAGTCCTTCATGGAGGGGCTTAGCATCGCCATCAGGTTGGGTCTCTATCTGGATCTGATGGCGCTGTTCGGACTGCCGCTGTTCGGCCTTTACGGGCTCAGGGGCGCCGAACGATCGCCGGAGGGTCGTCGGGCCCTCCGGCTCCTCTATGCAGCTCTGGCGGTCGCCGGGCTCCTCCTCTCCGGCTTCGCAATCCTCGTCCTGACGGCATCCATGTTGGGCGTGCCGCTGGCGCAGGTCGACTCCCCCTCCATCTCGATGCTCGTCTTCGAAACCAGCATCGGCCTTGCCTGGCAGGCCAGAATGGCCGCCCTCCTCCTGCTCCTTGGCCTAACTCTCACCGCCGATCCGGCAAGCCGCGTCGGGAGCTCGGTGCTGGCCCTGCTCGGCGGGATCGCCCTGGGGACCTTCGCGTGGAGCGGTCATGGCGCGATGACGGAAGGAACCGCCGGCACCGTCCATCTCCTCTCCGACATCGCCCATCTGCTGGGCGCCGGCGCCTGGCTCGGCGCCCTCATGGCATTGAGCTACCTGCTGTTCCGGCCGCGCCGCATCATGACCTCGGCCCATGTCGACGTCTCGCACCGCGCGCTGGCAAGCTTCGCCTTTGTCGGCACCACCGTCGTCACCATCCTCGTGATTACCGGGCTCATCAACAGCTGGTTCCTGATCGGGCTCGAGCGCGCTGGCTCGATCCTGACAAGCCTTTATGGCCAGCTGCTGGTCGCCAAGCTGCTCCTGTTCCTGGCCATGCTGGGACTTGCCGCGATCAATCGGTACCGGATGACGCCGGCGCTCGAAGCCGCCATCGCGCGCGGCGATCACAATGCCGCCGTCACCGGGCTGCGCACCAGCCTCGCCGCGGAAACCGGGTCGGCGGTCGCCATCCTCGCGCTCGTCGCCTGGCTCGGCACTCTCGCCCCTCCGGCCGCGATGTAGCCGAGATCTGAATCGCAATGGACTGTCCCTGAAGCCCGGAATCTGTGATGTGAATCCTTGGTTGAATTGGTCAGATATCCGAGCTTTTGTATCACGACGGCGGAGCGGCGCGAGACCTTCCAAGCCCTGAATTTGGCAGCACGCCAGGAAGCCAAGCTATATTGACCACGAGCCGAGAACGCATCGAAATCCAAATGTTGCTTTGTATTTCGTCCCCCTCGCAGCAGGGTCGTTCAACATAGTTTGAACAGGAAGCGGCCTGTCCCACACCGCACCGCCGGTTGGAGGAGTGGAGGACACGCTCGGGGACGTCGCCGCTGGACGCGGGAGCAGCCGGATCCGATCTCCACCGGATCCGGCGAAGCGCGCTCAATCGTCGTGATCGTCGTGGTCGGGGTGGTCGTTGCCGCCATACGCTGGCTGATATCCGCCGTAGCTGCCGTATGAGCCATAGCCGTCCTGACGGTCATGATTGCGATCGTGCTTGAAATGCATTCGCTGGTGGAGTCGGGTCATACGCGCACGAATGAAATCGTCCCGGTAGCTGCCATAACGCATGGACCGCATGGCATCGTACCGGATGTTTTCGAGTTCCCGGTAGAAGCGGTCTGCCTGCCGACGCGAGTAGGTCCCGTCGCTCAGCCCGTGGCGAATGCCCTCAATTGTATGCCGGTACTCCCTCTCGAAGAGGCCGTAGCCGCCACGTCCGTTGTTCCAGTCGCTGCCGCCTGAGTAGCCGCCGCCATATTGGCCATAGCCATACTGACCGGGATATTGGGCGTGTGCCACCCCGGCCGTGCCCAGAGCCGCAGCAGCGGCCGCCACCATCAAGAACTTCATCGCCCAACTCCTAACCTGTCCGCTTCATTGCGGGCAGGTCACATTGAGACCCGTCAATTGAATTGCGGCTGAAGCTCTTGTTCACCGGCCGTTCGCCTCAAGCCTGACTTGGTTGCTCGCCCGGCGTACCGCGGTATTTCAGCCGATCCGCTAACGAACCATGGCTGCCAGCATGGGCAGAATAGTTGGACATCGCCGATATTTTAGACCGGAATTCGCTCCGACCAATGAGGACGGGCTAACCTCCTTGCCACATCATTTCGCCATCGGGCGAGCGCTCTGCCGGCGAGCGAGTTCGCGATGCTCGCGTACAATCCAAAGATCCGGCGGCTCTTGAGCAAGGTTATTCATCTGGCCACATTTGCCGCCCTGGAGCCGTCAGGAAATGGGCAGTTGGACGCAATTGGTTACGCATCCGACGAATCAGCTTGCGATTTTTGGGACTCAAAAGAATGCGGCTTCCATTTCCTGTCCCAAATTTGTATACATTTTTGGGACATGAGCGACCTCAAGGACCTTATTCTCTCCCGGATTTCGAGCGGCACGCCTTCCAGCGTGTGGACCGTGAACGACCTTCTCGACTGTGGCAGCTACGACGCGGTCCGGAAAGCCCTCCAGCGGCTCGCATCCGCAAAGGATATCCGCCGCATCGACGATGGTCTCTATGACAAGCCTCAATTGAACCGGCTCACCGGACAGAGCAATCCGCCTGATCCGCGCCAAGTGATCGACGCCGTGGCTCGGCGCAACCAGATCCGCGTGCTCGTCGACGGCATGACGGCGGCCAATGACCTCGGCCTCACCAACGCAGTTCCCGCGAAGATCGTGGTCCATACCGATGCACGCCTTCGCCCCATTCATCTCGGTAAGCTCACGATCAGCTTCAAGCCGACCGCTGCCAGCAAGCTCTACTGGGCCGGCCGGCCGGCGATGCGCCTGGTTCAGGCCCTTCACTGGCTACGTGACACGACCGACCTGCCGACGCTGAGTGCTCAGGTCCGCGCCCTCCTGAGACGACTTCCCCAGGCCGACCAGGTGCGGGCCGATCTCGCCGATGGCATGCCGACCCTGCCCGCCTGGATGCAGGATCTCCTGAGGCCGATCGTCAATCCCGAAGCACAAGCATGATGAATCTCGCCTTCGACGAGGTCCTGAGGGCGGATGCGGACACGCGCTCCGGCCTCTTTACGACAACCGCGCAGCGGCTCGGCACCACGCCGCAGAATGCCGAAAAGGACTTCTGGGTCTGCTGGACGCTCGACGCGCTGTTCAACGGGCGTGACGGGCCGCGACTGCTCTTCAAGGGCGGGACATCGCTGTCGAAGAGCTTCGGCCTCATCAAGCGCTTCTCGGAGGATATCGACGTCACCGTCTTCCGGGACGATCTCGGCCGAGCCTGGTCGGTCGAGGAGCTTTCCCAATTGAGCGGCAAGAAGCGCGAGGCGGCGCTCGATGCGATCAAGGCCGCCTGCGAGGACTATATCAACGGAGCTCTCCTGGAGCAGCTCGCTCAGATCGCGGCCGATGCGGCCAGTCGCACGGGCATGGACGCTGGCCAGCTTAGGATCGAGCCGAACCCTGCCGACCGCCAGTCGCTGCTCGTGCGCTATCCAACGGCGACGTCGGCGGATCGCTACATCGACAAGGTCGTCAGGATCGAGTCCGGCGCAAAATCCGCGCTCGATCCGAACACAATCCAGCCCATTGCCCCCTATGCGAATGACGATCTTCCCGGGCTCGATCTCACCGTACCGAACGTGACGGTCGTCGATGCTGAGCGTACCTTCTGGGACAAGGTCGTCATTCTTCACGGGCTCAGGCGCTGGTACGAAATCCGCGGCGAGTTGCGCGGCGGCGGCCATCGGATTTCCCGCCACTATTATGACATCCATGAGCTGATGGCTTCGGATTCCGGACAGGGAGCGATCGCCAACTCGGAGCTCGGCGCCGATTGCGTCCTCCATGCGCGCATGTTCTTCAACCGGCCCGACTATGATCTTGCGAGTGCAGCGCCTCCGACCTTCGCGCTTGTCCCCGAGGGCGGCATGTACGACGATCTCCGCCGCGACTATTCGGCCATGACCGGAATGATTTTCGGCACGCCGCCCGCGTTTGAAGCGGTCGTCGAAGCGGTGGCATCCCTCGAAGCAGAGCTCAACTCTCGGGAAGGAGCCCTGAGCTAGGAAGCCTCGCAAGCTCCCCGGAAGCATGGTTCGAGCACTCCGCCTGCACGTTGGCATCGAGCCAGCGAATGAGGCCTGCGATACACCCGAGCCCTGAGACTCGCATCTCAACTCTCTCGCCAAATTCAAGGCCGGCGCTGGTCTCCAGGCAGAAGCCCTCGTCCGAGAGGTCGACGAGAATTCCATCAACGAGCGTGCCATCTTCGCGCACTATTGTGCAGTGCTCGGCCACTTCAACGCGAATGGGTCGCTGCTCGAGATCTGACACTTATCGCCGCCTCCTGTTCCGGACACCTTGGTAAATGGATGTCCTGAAGGCCGAGTTGAGCTTTCATCCAGTTCGGATCAAATCCGATCAGCTCGTTGCGTGCCAGACCTACGGGCCCGGACAAATCCGCGGTCGCTTTGCAGGAATGCCGACAGCATTGCCGGAATGAGCTCCGCCACGGGCTCGGCCTGGCCGTAGGCCGCCTCATAAGCCGCGGCGTAATCGCCGAGCGCGCGATTGAGCTCCGGAGAGACGAGAATTGTGAGCTTGACCGGGTTCCGATCCGGTAGCCGCTCGAGCTTGATAGCGGCCATGGTCAGCCTCTCCACGGCTTCAGTATGAGATCCTTGTGCAGAATCGCGCGGACAGGCCAGCCGGGCTGGATGGTCAGCGTCGGCTGCACCTCGAGATTGCGCGAGGCGAGCTGGTCGCCTGCTCTCGCCCCGTCGCGCTGGACCGACCGCTCGATTGCCCGCACGAGATCGCTGTCCTCGCTTCCGAGGCTGAGCTCGCTTCCGATTCCAAGCAGGGTTGAGAGACCAATGCCCTTCAGGAGCCGCCACTCGTGGAAATCGACCTTGTCCTCCAATCCCGCATAGCCGGCGAGGTCCGCGGCGGGCACATTGTCGAGCTGCACCGACGATCCGTCCGGAAGGACGATGCGCTGCCAGACGATGAGCGCGCGCCTCTGCCCGAACGCGACCATGCTGTCGTAACTGCCGATCAGGCGCGAGCCCTGCGGGATCAGGACCGCCCGCCCGGTGGCGCTGTCGCGCACTTGCTCCGTCACCTGGGCGAGCACGATGCCGGGAAGATCCGAGTTGATGCCGGTGATGAGGCTCGCGGGGACCACCGTCCCGGCGCTCAAGGTCCAGGGCGACGGCGGCCCAAGCAACGGATGCGGATTGGTGTCGCGGCCCTCAGCACGGGCGAAGTCGATCTTCCTCTGCTGGCCGGCAGTCGCTGCCGGCCCAGCCGATGCTTCCAATCGCTCGTCAGGCTGCGTCGCAGAAATGGCCGTAGGCCGCTGGTCCGGTGCTGCTGGCACCGCTATGCGGACCAGCACTGCCGATGTCCGAGCGGCTTCGGCCTGATCGGCAAGACGCTGTTCCGCCTGCCTCTGCCAATCGAATTCCGCCTGATCCACCATTGCCTGCCCGTCAGCCGCAGTGGCACCGTCGAGCTTTCGCTGCTGCTCCAGGATTGGCCGGCCAAGGTCGCCGGGAAGCGGGGGTCCGAGCTGCGGAACGTCGGCATAGCTTGCCGGAGCGTCGGCAAGGCCGTCGGGTGCCGCCTTTGAAGCGAGCTCCGACGCACCCGCATCGCCCGCCAGCTTGAACGACGGTGGCTCGAGCGCGAGCCAGGCAAGGCCGATGAGCGCCGCGGTCGCCGTCCCGGTGACGCCGATGATCAGCCCGCGGCGAAAGCGGATGACAGGCCTCGGCCGGCCTCGAAGGACCAGGGTCTCAGGATCCTCCTTCGGCGCCGCAAGTGGCGTCTCGGTACGTTCGCCCTCGCTCATGAAGCCCTCCCGGCGCGCTTGCTCTGGCGCCTGCCATCGCTTCGGGTGATGCGGACCACCTGCTGGCGTTTCCCGCCGAGGCGAAGCTCGGCGACCCCGAACAGTCGGTCGACGACATAGTAGCGCCCACGCTTGCGGTAATTGACGAGCTCTACCTTGCCGGAGGCGCCGACGACGAACAGCGGCGGCGCCTCGCTGCTGTCGAGCGCGGGCGGGAACTCGATGAACACTTGGGCTCCGTCATCGAACGCTCGGATTGGCCGCCAGACGGGCGCATCCCCGTCGATCGCATAGTTGAAGTTGAGGCGCTCGACGGCGACCGGCCCTGCCACCGGCTCGACCGAGGCCAGAGCCGACTGCTGCCTGTGCAACGCCAGCAGCTCATCCTGCGGATAGGTCCAGGCGATGCTCGTCATGACCTTGCCGCCGCTCGCGAGCTCGAGATGATAGACGCGCCGGTCGGTCGTGATCACGAGATTGGTGCGAAGCCCGGACGCCGCGGGCTTCACCAATATGTGGATGCGGCGCATCGGGCCGGAGCCGCTTGTCGTGTCGCCGATCACCCAGCGGGCGGTGTCGCCGGCGGCGACCGCGATCAGCGTCTCGCCCGGCTGTAGCGCGATGTCGCTGACGCGCTCGGGGGCGGTCGCAAGGTGGTAGACGGCGCCGTTCCACCAGGGATGTACCTCGGCCGCCGCGGCGAGCAAGCTGTCCGGCTTCGCGATCAGGGCTTTCGAGCTTTGTGGCCGTTGCGCGGACAGGGCGGCGGGGGCGGTGGCCGCCGGATCCTGAACGGGTCCGTCGGCGAGGGCCGCGGCCGTCGCAAGGAGAAGCGCAGTCGTGTTCATCGCGAGATTCTTTCCGAAGCTGGCGAGCGCGAAGGCTCGGACGCGAGATTGGGGTCGAGCGGGGAGCCGAGCGGGAGCGTCGGCTCGGCCGCCGGCGCGGGGGGAGCCGCCGGGCTGAGGGCAGCCTTGGCCGGCTCGGCTGCGTCGAGCTCCTTGCTCCAGTCGATTCCGTCGATCCGGAGCCCGAGCGGGTTCTTCCTGAGCTCGTCGGCGGAGGCCGGCTGCTTCACCTGCACGGCAAGGATCGCGGTCCAGCGCGACGTCCCGGTAAGGCTGCCGCGCTCATAGGCCGTCTCGATCCATTCCACCTGGAACGAGCGGTCGGAAGCCCGGACGACGCTGGTCACCTGGACCGAGACCGTCCGGTCGCCGACCTGGGCGAACGGCTGCGCAGCGCGGGCATATTCGTTGAGAAAGCGGGAGCCCCGTTCGGTCACGAAGTCGTAGGCCGAAAGCCAGATAGCGGACATAGCGGCTGTGCCGGCGGAAGACCGGCCCCGTGCCGGCGGCGCGCATCTGCTGGAGCTTGCGGGCGCTGAGGCCCAGATAGAAGGCCGCCTGTTCGGTCGACAGGAAGGGACTCCCTTTCTTGGCCCGCGCCGCTCGGGCGATATCGTCATCCATTGCAACCTCGCTCAGCCGGGCGGCGACTGGCCGCGCCCCCAAGCTGCCAGGGATGGCGCACTTCAGCCGGCGGGCAGAGGCTCGAAAATGGATGGCTCAAAAATCGAGCCCCTCCGGGGAAAGCCACTGCGCCGCCGCTGGCGCGGTGCCAGTGACCGGGGCTCCGACTACAGCGAAGCGGTCAGACACATGGCCGCCAACCTGATGCTGGTCCTGCTTGAGGCCGCGAACCTCCTCCTACGGCTCGGAAATCCCGGCTTCGTCGCCTCGACCGGGATCTACCTGTCGGGGATTGCCGTCCTGATCCTGCTCTACAGCGGCTGGAAGGGCGGTGAGCTGGTCTTTCGCCACGGCATCGGAGTGCTTGATGAGCATTCCCGCTGAGCGCCTGTGCAGTTGCGGGAGGCTCATTCCCGCACTTCGACGGGGACGGGGTTCTTGAGCGGAGTTTGATTTTCCCTGGTCCGGTTCTCCATCATCCGGCGGATCGGTTGGAGGCCTAAGAGGCCAGCTCGGCATCAAACGGGCCTTGCACGATGCCTTCCGTCGCCAAGCGCCGGAACATCGCGTCGATCCGCTCCGGCGGCAGCTTCGCCCCGCCATCGAGCCACCACGTCAGCACGTCCATGAAGGCGCCGGCCACATAGCGGACCACAAGTTCGCGCGGGATGCCGTTATCCTTCTCGCACGCTGCGGCCAACTCCTCCCGAACAAGGTCGGAGAGCGTCTCGCGAATGGTCGCGAGAACGACGCTGCCGCCGTCGCCGCCGACGAGCGAGCGATAGCGGTCAAGATGATCGCGGGCACGTTCGAACATGATCAGGCTGAATGCGAAAGGCCGGTCAGGAAAATCGCCGTCGGCAGCCATGGCCTCCCGGTGCTCGCCGACGATCGCCCTGCGCACATGGTCGACCCCGTGCTGCCTCAGATCGTCCTTGCAGGTGAAGTGGCCGTAAAAGGTGGAACGGCCGACATTGGCCGTATCGCAGATGCCGCGACGGTGACCTCGTCATATCCCTTCTCAATGATCAGGGACATCAGCGCCTGGTGCAGTAGCTCCCTGGTGCGGACCACACGGCGGTCGATGTTCGGCGTTTCGATCATGTTCCCGGTCATTCGAGGCAGCTGTGTTCGATACCGGCCGTCTTAGCGGGTTTCATCCGCCAAAAGAACCTGACGGGCTGCTGCTGATCGTACAGTGAGCTGCATCCAGTGGGTTGAGGGCAGGTGTGATGACAACAAAGCAGGAGCCAAATCCGGTCGGCATTCAACCCTACCCCGGGGTGCCGCGGTGGGTCAGGCTGTTCGGCATCCTTGCGGGCCTGCTGTTCCTGTTCGTGCTGTACAGCATTCTCTCCGGCGGCGGCGGGCACGGCCCTGCCCGCCACGCCCCCGCGGGCGAAGGCGGCGGCCATGGCGGAGCGGGGCGCCTCCTGCTTTTGGGAGCGCTCTTCCTCACGACGGTGTTTCTCAACTGGGGCTGGGCCACCGACAGGGGCTTGCTGCCTTCCCGTTGGGGAGGCTTCTCCACCATCCGGCCATGGTCCTGGCAACCGATGTCGCCCCGGCTTCGCAAGGTCGTTCTCACCGCTCACGTCGCAACCTCGGTCGGCTGGCTGGGCGCGGTCCTTGCCTATCTCGCGCTCGACGTCACGGCCGTGACCGGCAGCGATCCACAGGCGGTACGGGCCGCCTATGTCGCGATGGACCTCACTATCTGGTATGCGATCGTTCCGTTGGCGCTCGCCTCGGTTCTCATCGGGCTGGTCAACGCCGAGGGCACCCGATGGGGCCTGTTCCGCCACTATTGGGTGCTTCTGAAGTTCCTGATGACCCTTCTTGCAACGATCGTTCTGCTGCAGGAGGCGCAGGTCGTCAGCAGCCTGGCGGCCACGGCAGCCTCGATTGCCGATCCCCGCGCCCTGCCCGGAACCCTGCCCCACTCCGTAGGAGCGCTTGTGGTCCTGATCGTGATCGTCGTCCTGGCGATCTTCAAGCCGCGCGGCGTGACCCGCTATGGCTGGCGCAAGCTGCATGAGCGTTAGCGACGCACAGCCCGGACCCGCTCGCGGGAAGCCTAACCACGCTTCGGACGAATGTTCTGGATCCGTAATTGCATGTTAAGGCGGATCTGCCATATTCTGGACCCATGCGGCGCCTCATCGCCCTGATCCTGCTTGCCCTGTCCCTGGCGCTGACGTCAGGGCCGGCCTTTGCCGTGCGCCCGGACTGCCCGATGGCTGCATCCTCTTCGTCGATGGTGAATCATGACGAGATGGACTGCTGCAAGGCCCAGTGCGCGCCGAGCTGCGCAACGCTTTGCCCCGGCGCCGTGGTGCCCTCGATCGGCAGGGCCGCGGCTCCGGCGGAGCCAATCGCGGCGCAGCTGATCGGGCTGCACTCCGCTGCCCTTCACTCGAGGGACCCGTCGGGCGCCGACCCGCCTCCACGAACCACCTTCAGCTAAGGCCGTGCGCCTGCCGGCGCATTCGTCGGCGCGCGCCCATACAAACGGCCTTCCTCCAAACGTCACTGCGCTGCGTGGTGTTGTAGCGCATGGCTGAAGCCGGGATCTCGTCCCGGCAATGCTGGACTGAAGGTAAGCAAGATGAATGCCATGAAATTGGGCGGCGCGTTGGCGCTGTCGCTCCTGCTCGCCGCATGCGGCGAAAAGCAGAATGCAGGTGCCGTGAACCGCGTCGGCGCGGATACGAACCAGGCCGCCTCGCAGGCCGGCGAGGTCTATGCCGGCGCCGGCTCGGTGACGGCGATCTCGGGCGACCAGGTCACGATCGCACACGGACCAATCGAAGGGATCGGCTGGCCGGCGATGACCATGACCTTCCGGGCCGGGTCGCCGGAAATGGCAAAGGGCGTGCGCGCCGGCGATCGCGTCTCCTTTGCATTCAGGCAGGACGGCAGCGCCTACACGCTGACCTCGCTGTCGAAGGATCGGTAGAATGGCCGCGCTTCACGACCTCAGCGGACTGGCGGGGGCCCTGCTCGCAACCTCGCTGCTTGTTGCTGCGCCATCAGCTGCGGTCGTTGCTGCCCAGGCGAGTCCGCCGGCGGAGATGGCTGGCCCGGTCCACAGCGATCCGGTCCTCACCCTCGACGAGGCGCTTGCCGTGGCGCGCGGCGAGCAGCCCGGGGTGGCGGCGTTCGAACGGGATGCCATTGCCTCCGAGCAGGCAGCGATCGCGGCGCGCAGCCTGCCGGACCCTGAGGTGAGCGTGGGCATTCAGAATTTCCCGATCCGGGGCGACAACGCCTTCAGCCCGACGGACGACGAGATGACCATGTACACGATCGGGGTCATGCGCGAGCAGGTCCGCCGCTCCCGCCGGGAAGCCGAGGCATCCCGATTGCAGGCGGAAGCGGTGGTCAGCCGCGCTGAAGGGACTGCCCGGCAGCGAAAGATCCAGCGCGACGTGATGATCGCCTGGCTTGGCGCCGTGGAGGCGGCCGCCAGGCAGCGGCTGCTGGCCCAGGTCGTCAGCGATCTTCAAACCGGCCTCAAGGTGATCGAGGCAGGAGTCCCGACCGGTGCCTCCTCGCCGGCGTTGGCGCTGGAGGCGCAGGCCGAGGTCGCGCTCGCCGAAGCGCAGGCAAGCGCAGCCAGGGGCGACGAGGTACGCGCCCGCGCCGAGCTCGGACGGTGGATCGGTCCGGCCGCGCAGCGGCCCCTACCCGACCGAGTCCCCAGCCTGGCGCTTCCTTCGCAAGCTTCCGAAGCGAGTGCCTTCGCGACCCACCCCGAAATCCTCGCGGCGCGAGCAAAGGAAGAGGCCGCTGAACGCCAGACGGACGTCGCCCGCGCGGAGCGCCGGCCCAGCGTCAGCTGGTCGGCCATGATCGGCTTCCGCCCGCGCTATGGCGAGATGGTCAGCGCGCAGGTGAGCATCCCGCTGCAGATCAATCGACGCGGTCTCCAGAACCGCCGCATCGCCGAGGCGCAGGCGCGCGCCGACGCGGCGCGGTTGCGCACCCTGGACGCGGCGCGCGAGCTCGGCGGCACCTATGGCGCCGCGCTGGCCGATTACCGCAAGGCCGACGCGCAGATCGCGCTTCTGCGCGACAAGGCGATTCCGTCGCTGGACGCATCGTTCAAGGCCGCGGAGGCCCGCTATGCCGGCGGCCAGGGGACGCTCGAGCTGCCGCTCAACATCGTCCGCCGCTACGTCGAGGCCAATGTCCAGCTCGTCGAGCAGCAGGGCGCACGCGCCCGGGCCGCCGCCGAGCTCCTCTATCTGACGGGAGAACAGCCGCGATGATCCGCGATACGGTAACCATGATCATCCGCCGGACGAAGGAGCGGCCGGCGCTGATCGCCGCCCTCGCCCTGCTGCTGGCGCTGCTCTCCGGCCTCGCCGGCTACATGCTCGCAAGCAGCGGCGGCGCCGAACAGGCGCAGGCCGACGGCAACGGACGGCGCATCCTCTACTGGTACGATCCGATGATCCCGAACGAGCGCTATCCGGGGCCGGGCAAGTCGTCGATGGGGATGGAGCTCATCCCCAAATATGCCGACGAGGGCGCCGGCGGCGGGGTGACCGTCTCTCCATCCATGATGCAGAACCTCGGCATCCGCATGGCGAGGGTCGAGACCCGCGACATCGCTCCCGTCGTTCGAGCGGTCGGCCGGGTCGACTTCGACCAGAGGCTGATCACCCAGGTGCAGACGCTGACGCCCGGCTTCATCGAGCGGCTGTCGGTACGCGCCGAGGGCGAGCCGATCGGCGCCGGCCGCGTCGTGGCCGAGGTCTATTCGCCCGAGCTGCTCGCCGCCCAGAATGAATATCGCGCGCTGATGGCGAGCAAGGGCGTGGCCTCGGCCAGCCTGCGGTCGGCCGCTCGAAGCCGCCTCAAGCTGCTGGGCCTGCCCGAAGGATCGGTGCGAAGGCTGGAGCGCGGCGGCGCCCCGCAGCGCACCTATGCGGTCGTCAGCCGGACCGGGGGCGTCGTCACCACCATCGGCGCCCGGCCGGGCGCGCAGGTCAGCCCCGGCCAGTCGATCGTCACCATCCAGGGATTGGGCCAGGTTCTGGTCGTCGCCGACGTGCCCGAAGCGTCGATGGGCAACATCCGCGTCGGTCAGCCGGCCGAGATCGTCTTCCCCGCCTATGCGGGTGAGGTGCGGCGCGGGGTCGTCGACTACATCTTCCCGTCCTTGAACGCGCAGAGCCGCACCGCGCAGGTGAGGATCACCCTTCCCAACCCCGGCGGGCGCCTCAGGTCCGGCATGTTCGCCAATGTCACGCTCCAGGGCGCCGGCGGAATGGCCGTGGTCGTCCCGAGCGAGGCGGTGATCGACACCGGACGGCGCCAGCTGGTGATCGTCAGGCGCGGCGGAAGCTTCGTGCCTCAGGAAATCCGCACCGGCCGCGACTATGACCAGTGGACCGAGATCGTAGCGGGCCTCAAGCCCGGCGAGGAGGTCGTTGCTTCCGGCCAGTTTCTGATCGACTCTGAGGCATCGCTGTCCGGCTACCTCAGCCGGCTGCAGACCACCCAGGCGCCGCCACCGAGGCAGGCAGGGAGCCGGGGCGTCGTCACCTCGGTCGATCCGGCCGGCTTCGTGACAATCCGCCACGAAGCCATCCCCGAGCTGAGCTGGCCGGCGATGACGATGACCTTCAAGGTTCGGCGCCCGGCGATGCTGCGCGGCCTCAAGCGCGGCCTTCGGGTCGACTTCGCCGTCAATCCGAGGCCGGAAGGCAATCAATATATCGTCGAGCGCATTGGCCCGGAGGCCGGCCGATGATCGAGCGGATCATCCGCTGGTCGGTCGCCAACCGGCTGTTCGTTCTGCTGGGCGCGGTGTTCCTTGCGCTCGCGGGCATCTACTCGCTGACCCGGACGCCGGTCGACGCCCTGCCGGACCTCTCGGATACGCAGGTCATCATCCGTACTTCCTACCCTGGACAGGCGCCGAGCACCGTCGAGGCGCAGGTCACCTATCCGCTGGCGAGCACCATGTTGTCGGCGCCGCAGGTCAGGGCGGTGCGCGGCTTCTCCTTCTTCGGCGACAGCTTCGTCACCGTGCTCTTCAAGGACGGCACCGACCTTTACTGGGCGCGCTCGCGAACGCTCGAATATCTGAGCCAGGCGCGACGCGATGATCGAGCGGATCATTCGCTGGTCGGTCGCCAACCGGCTGTTCGTGCTCCTGGGTGCCGTTTTCCTCGCGCTTGCCGGTGTCTATTCGCTGACCCGGACACCGGTCGACGCCCTGCCCGACCTGTCGGACACGCAGGTGATCATCCGAACCAGCTACCCCGGCCAGGCGCCGAGCACGGTCGAGGCGCAAGTCACCTATCCGCTGGCGAGCACCATGCTGTCGGCGCCGCAGGTCCGGGCGGTGCGCGGCTTCTCCTTCTTCGGCGACAGCTTCGTCACCGTCCTCTTCAAGGACGGTACCGATCCCTATTGGGCGCGGTCGCGCA
>JALYNQ010000104.1 GCA_030773115.1 Pseudomonadota bacterium | reverse complement strand
GTTGCAGAGCTCGGCGGTGGGCCCCCACCGTCAGGCCTTCAGCCTGCCACCTCCCCGTGCCGGGGAGGATTTGCGCGCCGGCGCCTTGCGCTTGCCCTTCGACGGGCCCTTGGCCGCCTTGGCATCGATCAGCGTCACCGCCTCCTCCAGCGTCACTGCCTTGCGATCGGCGCTCTTGGGCAAGGTCGCGTGGGTCGTGCCATCGCTGACGTAAGGCCCGAAGCGCCCTTCCATGACCTTCAATTCCTTGCCGCTCTCCGGATGGGCGCCAAGCACTGCGATCGGCTCACGCGAGCCACTGCGCTCGCCCTTGGCCGCCGCCGCTTCGGCCAGCTTGACCACCGCGGCGTTCATTCCGGTGTCGAACACCTCGGCGGTGGAGCTCAGCCGCGCATATTTGCCGTCATGCTGCAAATAAGGGCCGTACCGGCCGATCGACGCCACGATCGGCTTACCGGTCTCGGGATGCGAACCAATCTCGCGTGGCAGCGACAGCAGCTTCTCCGCCATCTCCAACGTCAGGCTGTCCTGCGGTACATCCTTGGGCAGCGAAGCGCGGGCGCCGTCGCGCTCGAGATAAGGCCCGAACCTTCCGCTCTTCAGCACGATGCCGTTGCCGATCTCGGCCGGCCCGTCGCTGGCCGCTTCCTCGCCCTGACCGAAGCGGCGGGTATATTTGCACTCGGGGTAGTTGGAGCAGGCGACGAAGGCGCCGAACTTCCCACCGCGCAGCCCCAGCCTGCCGGTGCCGCACAGCGGGCATAGCCGCGGGTCGCTGCCGTCGCCTTTGTCGGGGAAGAGGTATGGCGACAGGAAATCGTCGAGCGCGGCCGTCACGTCAGACGGCTTCTGTTCCATCACTTCGCCGGCCTTCGGCTTGAAGTCGCGCCAGAAGTCTTCGAGCAATTTCTGCCAGTCGAGCCGGCCGCCTGAGACGTCGTCCAGCTCTTCCTCCAGCTCCGCGGTATAGTCGAAGCTGACGTAGCGCTCGAAGAAGCGCTCGAGGAAGGCAGTGACGAGACGACCGCTCTCCTCGGGAATGAAGCGCGCCTTGTCGAGCCGGACATATTCGCGGTCCTTTAGCGTCTGGAGCGTCGCCGCATAGGTCGACGGCCGGCCGATGCCGAGCTCCTCCAGCCGCTTGACCAGGCTCGCTTCGGAATAGCGCGGAGGCGGCTGGGTGAAATGCTGGGTGGCCTCGACACCGGTCTTCACGGGAGCATCGCCGGAGCGAAGCTGCGGCATCCGCGCCGCTTCATCGTCGTCCGCTTTCTCGTCGCGGCCCTCCTCATAAAGCGCGAGATAGCCTGGGAAGATCGTGACTTGTCCCGTCGCCCGCAGCGCAGCTCGCCCGGCGCCGTCGGTCAGCTCGACCGTGGTCCGCTCCAGCCGCGCCGAAGCCATCTGGCTCGCCAACGCGCGGTTGAAGATCAGCTGATAGAGCCGGCCATGATCGCCCGACCCGGCGCGGTCTTTTGAGAAATCAGTCGGCCGGATTGCTTCATGCGCTTCCTGGGCGTTCTTGGCCTTGCTCGTATATTGGCGCGGCTTGTCGGGCAGATAGCCGGCGTCATAGCGGTCGGCGACCGCGCGCCGGGCGGCACTGATCGCCTCGCCGGCCATCTGCACCCCGTCGGTCCGCATGTAGGTGATGAGCCCATCCTCGTAGAGCGACTGGGCCAGCCGCATCGTGTGACTGGCAGAGAAACCGAGCTTGCGCGCCGCCTCCTGCTGGAGGGTCGAGGTAGTGAATGGTGGCGGCGGGTTCTTCGACAGCGGTTTGGTCTCTACCGAGGCAACCGTGAAGCGGCCGTCCTCGACGACCTTTTTCGCCGCTTCGGCCGAGCCCTTGTCGCCGATGCTGAGTCGGTCGAGCTTGTTTCCGTCGAGCGCGACGAGGCGCGCCGTGAACGGCGTCCCGTCGGCCTCGAACCGGGCCGAGACCTGCCAATATTCCTGGCTCTTGAACAGCTCGATCTCGCGCTCGCGGTCGACGATCAGGCGCAACGCGACCGATTGGACGCGTCCGGCCGACTTGGCACCCGGCAGCTTGCGCCACAGAATCGGCGACAGGGTGAAACCGACAAGATAGTCGAGCGCGCGCCGCGCCCTATAGGCGTCGATCAAATCCTCATCGAGACCGCGTGGATGCGCCATGGCCTCGGTCACGGCCGTTTTGGTGATGGCATTGAAGGTGACGCGGTCGACCTTTGCTGGCAGCGCCTTGCGCTTCTTCAGCACCTCCTGAACGTGCCAGCTGATCGCTTCGCCCTCACGATCGGGGTCGGTAGCCAGGATCAATGTGTCTGCGGTCTTGGCCGCGTCGGCGATGGCTTTGAGCTGCTTGGCCTTGTCGGGATAATTCTCCCACTCCATCGCGAAGCCCTGGTCGGGATCGACGGAACCGTCCTTGGCCGGCAGGTCGCGGACATGGCCATAGCTCGCCAGCACTTTGTGGCCCGGCCCCAGATATTTCTCGATGGTCTTCGCCTTGGCGGGCGATTCGACGACGACAAGCTTCAACGCTGCACCCCTCTACGTACGTACGCGCGATTTTCGGACGGGTGATTCCGCCGCGTCAAGCGGTCTGCAAGCTGACCTTGTTCCCGGCATGGCGGTCGAGACGTCCGGCGAGGTCCAGCTCGAGCAGCACCAGCTGCACCGCGCCCGGCTCAGCGCCCGACAGGCGGACGATCTCGTCGACCGGCACCGGCGACGGGCCTAGCAGCTCCTCGATCCGGACCCGGATGTCGGTCTCGGCATCGACTGGCGCGGATGATGGCTGATGATCGAAATCGCGCGAAGGGCTTGCCACCCGGCCGTTGAGATGGGTGATGCTCTCCATCACGTCGGCCGCGGTCTGGATCAGGGTCGCGCCATCGCGGATCAGTTGGTTACAACCCTGGGCGCGGGGGTCGAGCGGCGAGCCCGGGACTGCCATCACCTCGCGCCCGGCTTCCGCCGCCAAGCGGGCGGTGATCAACGAACCGGACTGAGGAGCGGCTTCAACGACGACGGTTCCCGCCGCCAGCCCGGCGATGATCCGGTTCCTGTAAGGAAAGTGCCGCGCCCTGGGTTCAGTCCCAGGCGGCATCTCCGCAATCAAAAGGCCTCGCGTCGCGATATCGTCCTGGCGGGACCGGTTTTCCGGCGGATAATAGACGTCGATGCCGCCGGCGATTACGGCGATCGTGCCGCTTTCGAGCGAACCGTCATGAGCGGCGCTGTCGATGCCCCGCGCCAGGCCGGACACGACCACCACCCCTTCCCGTCCCAGATCATGCGCCAGGCCGCGGGCGAAGCGGCAGGCGGCGGCGCTGGCGTTGCGGGCGCCGACGATCGCCACCATCGGCCGGTCGAGCATGGCAAGGTTTCCCTTGACGACGATCAGCGGCGGGGCGTCTTCGAGCACCGCCAGCGCAGCGGGATAGAGGCCTTGGCCGAGCGACAGATAGCGCGCGCCCAGCTTATCGACGGATTCGATCTCGCGTTGGGACTTGTCGCTGGCGAACAGCGCCGGAATCTTTCCGCCACCACGCCGGGCGAGATCTGGAATGGCGGCAAGCGCGGCCTCGGCGCTGCCGAAGCGGAGCAGCAGCTGGCGAAAGGCGACCGGTCCGATGCCGGGCGTGCGGATCAGTCGCAGCCGGTCGACCAAGTCGTGCGGGGTGCTCAAGCTTTCCTACCCACGCGAGGCTCCTCGCCTCTCGCCAGCCGCCGGATATTCTCCCGATGTTTCCATATCACCAGCAGCGCGAAGCCGAGCAGCATCGGGAACAGCGCTTCTTCGCCAAGCACCGCGGCGGTGACTGGAGCACTGGCGGCTGCGGCCATGCCGGCGACCGAGCTGATGCGCAGAACCAGCAACAGGCCGACCCACAGCAAGGCGTAAACCACCGCTGCCTGCCAGAAGAGTGGAGCGAGGATGCCGAGCATGGTAGCGACGCCCTTGCCACCCTTGAAGCGCAGCCAGGCGGTATAGAGGTGGCCGATGAGGGCCCCGGCGGAGGCGAAACTGACTGCGTCGGGCCACAGGCGCTGGGCGATAAACACCGCGGCCGCGCCCTTCAGGGCATCAAGGATCAGCGTCGCCGCGGCCAGGCCTTTCGAACCGGTGCGCAGGACATTGGTCGCGCCGATATTGCCCGACCCAATGTCACGTATGTCGCCCTTGCCGGCCAGCCGGGTCAGCAACAGCCCGAACGGGATCGAGCCGAGGAGATATCCGACCACAAGCGCGAGGAGCGTCGATCCGTCCATTAGCCGATGCGTAGCAGATCGTTAGTGGGCCGCAATAAGGCTTCCTCCCCATCAATTGCTGGGGAGGGGGACCATGCGTAAGCATGGTGGAGGGGTTCTAGATGTCAGTATTCCAAGCGCGACAATTGCGGCGCACGATGACGCCGCCGGAGCGGATACTCTGGCGGCTGCTTCGTGAGCGGCCGAACGGCTTCAAATTTCGGCGACAGCATCCGTTGGGACCCTATGTCCTCGATTTCTATTGTCACGGTTCATTGCTGGCGATCGAAATCGATGGCTATGGGCACCAACTGGGCGACAATCCAGAACGAGATGCAAGGCGCGACAAATGGGTGGCGCGCCAAGGGATCGTCACACTCCGCATTGACGCTTCGAATATTCGGGACAATCTCGAAGGGGTGCTGAACCTCATTCTTGAACGCTGCGCAGAAAGAACCCCTCCACCGCCTGCGGCGGTCCCCCTCCCCTCGAATTCGAGGGGAGGAAGATAATGGACCCGTCTTCTCCCCTCCTCTTCTTCGATTCGGGCGTGGGCGGGCTGTCGGTGTTGCAGCCGACGCGGACGCTGCTGCCAAATGCGGGGATCGTCTATGCCGCGGACAATGCCGGCTACCCCTATGGCACGAAGAGCGAGGCGGAGCTGGCGGCGCGCGTTCCGGCGCTGCTCGGTCGGCTGGTCGAACGTTTTCGGCCGCGCCTGGCAGTTATCGCCTGCAACACGGCATCGACCATCGCGCTGGATCATGTCCGAGCCGCGCTCGACATTCCCGTGGTCGGCACCGTCCCGGCGATCAAGCCGGCGGCCGAAATGTCGAAAAGCCGGGTAATCGGCGTGCTCGGCACCGAGGCAACCGTCCGCC
>JALYNQ010000103.1 GCA_030773115.1 Pseudomonadota bacterium | reverse complement strand
GTGCTGGAGGGCGAGGATGCGGTGAAGCTCAACCGCGACGTCATGGGCGCAACCAACCCTGCCGACGCCGCCGAGGGCACCATTCGCAAGAACTTCGCCGAATCGATCGAGGCCAACTCGGTCCACGGCTCGGACAGCGACGAGAATGCGGCGACGGAGATCGCCTTTTTCTTCAAGGACGACGAGATCGTCGGCTGACTGTTCCCCGGCGAAGGCCGGGGCCCAGGAGCGCCATAGGCGCTGCTTGCGCAGCGCCCTGGACCCCGGCCTACGCCGGGGAACAAGAAAGAGGCCGCCGCTAACCACGGCGGCCTTTTTTCGTGCCCTCGACAAGCCCTGATCCGCTTGCCACAACCCCACCAACCAAAAACCGGGGGAGGCGTCCGTTGGACTTCATCTCGATCCTGTCGATCTTCGTGCTGGCCTGTTTCGTCGGCTATTATGTGGTGTGGTCGGTCACCCCGGCGCTGCACACGCCGCTGATGAGCGTGACCAACGCCATTAGCTCGGTGATCGTGGTCGGCGCGCTGATCGCCGCGGCGGCGGCGGGCAGCGTCCAGTCGAAATGGCTGGGGCTAGTCGCAGTGGCGCTGGCTTCGGTGAACATCTTCGGCGGCTTCGCCGTCACCGCCCGAATGCTGGCGATGTACAAGAAGAAGGAGCGCCAATGACGCGCCCTTCAGCCGTCACCCTGAGTTCAGGACCGCCGGCTTGCCCCCGGCAACCCGTCACCCTGAACTTGTTTCAGGGTCCATCTTTCCGCCCGCACCGCACTTCATCGAAATGGATGCTGAAACAAGTTCAGCATGACGGGGGTAAATATGCCTGAGGCTGTCGCTCACACCCCGCCCGCCTGGGTGCTCCTCGCCTACCTGATCTCCGGCATCTGCTTCATCCTCGCGCTGCGCGGCCTGTCGAGCCCGGCGAGCAGCCAGCGCGGCAACCGCCTCGGCATGATCGGCATGGCGATTGCCGTGGTCACGACCCTGATTGTCCACGCACCGACGACCGGTGGTGCAGTGAGAACTGGCCGGGCGAGCGATTTTGACCTGGGGTCGACTTCAGCAATTCAATCGACGTTCGACGTGATCACATTTGCCCAGATAGTGGTAGCTATCGCCATTGGCGGAGCAGTCGGCTTAGTCATTGCGCGTCGCATTCAAATGACCGCAATGCCGCAATTGGTCGCGGCATTTCACTCACTGGTGGGCATGGCCGCAGTGCTGGTCGGTGCGGCGGCTTTCCTGAACCCTGATGCTTTCGGCATCGTCGATGATTCGGGCGCTATCTTGGGCCTCAGTCGGATCGAGATGATCCTCGGCGTCGCCATCGGTGCGATCACCTTCTCCGGGTCTGTCATCGCCTTCCTCAAGCTCAATGGAAACATGAGCGGCAAGCCGATCCTGTTGCCCGCGCGGCACTGGATCAACCTCGGCCTGCTGCTGGCGATCGCCTTCTTCTCCTTCGGCTTCTGGCATTCGCAGTCGCCGATGGATTTCTGGCTCGTGACCGCGCTGGCGTTCGCCATTGGCTTCCTGTTGATCGTCCCCATCGGCGGCGCGGACATGCCGGTCGTGATCTCGATGCTCAACAGCTATTCGGGCTGGGCCGCCGCCGCGATGGGGTTCACGCTGCACAACACGGCGATGATCATCACCGGCGCGCTGGTCGGCAGCTCCGGCGCAATCCTCAGCTACATCATGTGCCGGGCGATGAACCGCAGCTTCATCTCGGTCATCGCCGGCGGGTTCGGCGCGGTGGAATCGTCGGGCGAAGCGGCGGCGATCGACCGCCCATACAAGCGCGGCTCGGCCGAGGATGCCGCGTTCCTGATGAAGCAGGCTGACAAGGTCATCATCGTCCCCGGCTACGGCATGGCCGTATCCCAGGCCCAGCATATCCTGCGCGAAATGACCGACCAGCTGAAGGAGGAGGGGGTGGAAGTGAAGTTCGCCATCCACCCGGTCGCCGGCCGAATGCCGGGCCATATGAACGTCCTGCTGGCCGAGGCCAACGTCCCCTATGACGAGGTGTTCGAGCTGGAGGACATCAACAGCGAGTTCGCCACCGCCGACGTCGCCTTCGTCATCGGCGCCAACGACGTCACCAATCCCGCGGCCAAGACCGACAAGGGATCGCCGATCTATGGCATGCCGGTCCTCGACGTGGAAAAGGCCCGCACCGTCCTGTTCGTCAAGCGTTCGATGGGAGGGGTCGGATACGCCGGCGTCGACAATGAGTTATTCTACCGTGACAACACGATGATGCTTCTCGCCGACGCCAAGAAAATGGTCGAGGAGATCGTTAAGGCCTTGGGTTAACGGCGCTTTCCCACTAACCCGGAGGCGGAATCGCATTCTGGGTTAGAGCTCCCAGCCGGACCCCGCCGGCGGGGATTTCGGGGAAGGGTAGGCGTTGAAAAAACTCGGCATCATCGGCGGCACGAGCTGGACCTCGACCGCACTCTATTATGAGCAGATCAACCGCGGCATCGCCCAGCGGATCGGCGGGCTGCACAGTGCCATCCTCAGCATCGAAAGCCTCGACCTCGCCCCCTTCGTCGCCATGCAGCAGGCCGAGGACTGGGCCGGCGTCGCCCGCACTACCGTCGAAGCGGCCCGACGTCTGAAGGCCAGCGGCGCCGAGGGCCTGCTGCTCGCATCCAATACGATGCATCGGGTGGCCGATGAGGTGGCCGAGGAAACCGGCCTGCCGATCCTCCACATCGGCGACGCAGCCGCGGAGCGGATCGTCGCAGACCGCCGCAGCCGGGTCGCGCTGCTCGGAACGCGCTTCGTGCAGTCCGAACCCTTTCTGCGCGAGCGGTACGAGAGCCGCGGGATCCAGCTGGTCGACCTCAACCCGCTGTGGAAGGCTGAGGTCGACCGGATCATTTACGAGGAACTGGCGGCCGGGCGCGTCGTGCGAGAAAGCCAGCGCAAGCTGAAGACGCTGATCACCGAGCTCGGCAAGCAAAAGGTCCAGGCGATCGTGCTCGGTTGCACCGAGCTGGTGCTGGCGGTCGACCCGCGCGCCAATGTGCTGCCGGTTTACGACACCACCGCGATCCACGCCCGAATGGCGGTCGACTGGATGCTGAGCGAGCAGGAAGAGGCGAGGGCAGCCGCTTAGGCGGCTTTTTCCTCGATTGTGATCAGTTCGGGATTGCTGAGCATCAGCGTGGCCGGCAGGGCATAGGCACAGCGGTGAGTGCAGCAGGGGATGCGCCCAGTTGACGGCTGGCCTCGCGCCGTTGTCGCTCCTACATCGGGGATATGGACCGAACGCCAGCCGGCAGGCCCGACCATCCGGGCTCGAGCGACCGTTTCAATGAGGAGAAGGCGACCTACGCGCTGCGTGGGGCGGACGCGCCTGACCTCGAGGCAGGCGTGAGAGCGATCCGCAATGTGCTGAAGACGTTGCCGGCGCGGCCGGGCGTCTACCGGATGCAGGATGCCAGGGGCGAGGTGCTCTACGTCGGCAAGGCGAGGGCGCTGAAGAACCGGGTGACCAATTACACCCAGGTCGCCAAGCTGCCCAAGCGGCTGCAACGGATGGTCGCGCAGACCCGCGACATGACGATCGTCACGACCCGCACCGAGGCCGAGGCACTGCTGCTCGAGGCCCAGCTGATCAAGCGCTTCCGGCCGGCATTCAACGTGCTGCTGCGCGACGACAAGAGCTTCCCCTTCATTCTGCTGCGCGAAGATCACGCCTTCCCCCGGGTCCAGAAGCATCGCGGTGCCAGGCGCGCCAAGGGGCAGTATTTCGGGCCGTTCGCCAGCGCCGGATCGGTCACCAGCACGCTCAACGCGTTGCAGAAGCTGTTCCTGCTGAGGAGCTGCTCCGACAGCTTCTTCGCCAACCGGACCCGGCCTTGCCTGCTCTACCAGATCAAGCGCTGCTCGGCGCCGTGCGTGGGGAAGATCAGCGAGGCGGACTATGCCGAGCTGGTGGAGGACGCCAAGAATTTCCTGGCCGGCAAGTCGACAGGGGTGCAGGTACGGCTGGGCAAGCTGATGGCCGAAGCGGCGGAGCGGCGCGATTTCGAGCTGGCCGCGGTCTATCGCGACCGCCTGCGCGCCCTGACCTATATACAGGGCAGCCAGACAGTCCATGCCGAGGGGCTGGGCGACGGCGACATTTTCGCGCTGGCTTGCAAGGCAGGGCAGATGTGCATCCAGGCCTTTTTCATTCGCGGCGGGCAGAATTGGGGTCACCGCAGCTTCTTCCCGGCCCACGTCAATGACGTGCCGGAGGAGGAGGTGCTGAGCAGCTTCCTCATGCAATTCTACGAAGAGGTGCCGCCGCCCAGACGGGTCCTGGTCGATCGCGACCTCAAGGAGGCGGAGCTGATTGGCGAGGCGTTGTGTGAGCGCGCCGGCTACAAAGTCGAGATCAGCCAGCCTCAGCGCGGCGCCCGGCGCAAGCTGATCGAACAAGCGAAGCGCAACGCGGAAGAGGCATTAGACCGGCGGATGGCGGAGACCACCACCCAGGGCAAGCTGCTGCGCGAGCTGGCCGAGGTGTTCGAGCTGCCCGAGCCGCCGAAGCGGATCGAGATTTACGACAACAGCCACATCATGGGCACCAACGCCACCGGGGCGATGGTCGTCGCCGGGCCGGAGGGTTTCCGCAAGAACGCCTACCGCAAATTCAACATCAAGTCGGGTGTTACGCCTGGCGACGATTTTGGCATGATGCGCGAGGTGCTGGAGCGGCGCTTCGCCCGGCTCGAGAAGGAGGATCCCGATCGGACCGGAGGCGAATGGCCCGACCTGTTGCTGATCGACGGCGGCAAGGGGCAGCTATCGGCCGTGCAGGACGTGATGGAGGAGCTGGGCGTCCACGAATTGCCGCTGGTCAGCGTCGCCAAGGGGCCGCATCACGGCCGCGAGGGTCGCGAAGTCTTCCACCTGCCCGGTAGTCGCGAAGTCACCTTCCCGCCCAACGCGCCGCTGCTCTTCTATCTCCAACGGCTGCGCGACGAGGCGCATCGCTTCGCCATCGGCACCCATCGGCAGAAGCGCGCCAAGAGCCTGACCACGTCGACTCTGGACGAGGTGCCGGGCATCGGTCCCAACCGCAAGCGGGCGCTGCTGATGCATTTCGGCACCGCGCGGGCGGTCAAGGGTGCGGCGCTGGAGGATCTCGAGCGGGCGCCCGGCATCAGTCGCGCCATGGCCCGCCAGATCCACGATTTCTTCCACCCGCGCGGCTGATGCGGCTCACCACCTCCGCGATCGTCGTCGCGCTTCGCCCGCACGGCGAGCACGGCGCGGTGGTGCGGGTGATGACTCCCGAGCATGGCCTTCAGGCCTGCTATGTCCGCGGCGCGAGAGGGCGCCGGCTGCGTCCCGTGCTGATGCCCGGTAACCAGGTCGAGGCGACCCTGTCGGCGCGGACCGAAGCTCAGCTTGCCCAGGGCACCATCGAGCTGGTCCATAGCCGGGGACCCCTGCTCCAGGAGGCTTTGCCGGCGGCCGCGATCGACTGGATTTGCGCGCTGACCGCCACCGCATTGCCGGAAAGCCAGCCATATCCGCGCATTTACCAGGCTTTGGACGGCCTATTGGCGGCGATCGAGGCCGCTCCCTCGGCCGGAGGCTGGGGCGCGGCGCTGGTCCGCTATGAGCTGCTGCTACTAGCCGAGCTCGGCTTCGGTCTCGATCTGGAAACATGCGCGGTCTCGGGAAGCAATGACGGCCTGGTCGCTGTCAGCCCCCGATCGGGGCGAGCGGTGAGCGCGGCCGAAGCGGCACCCTATGCTGGCAAGCTGCTGCCGTTGCCGCGTTTCGTCACCGAAGGCGGCATTGCCGGCTGGCCGGAAATTCTCGACGGAATGGCGCTGTCCGGCCATTTTTTGCTCCGCGACCTGGTCACCGACCGCTCGGCGCCCGTGGCGGAAGCGCGTTCGAGGCTGGTTGAGCGCTTGCGCCGCGCCGCCGGCCAGGCGTAGCGTAAGCCATGGCCGATACCATGGCGCTGCTGTTTCCCGATGTCGCCGTGACCGGCGACCTTACGGTGCGGGTCGCGGTCAGCTTCCTCCCCGAGCAATCGGCGCCCGACCAGGGCCGTTGGTTCTGGTCCTATCATATCCGGATCGAGAACGGCGGCGAACGGACCGTTCAGCTGATGGAGCGTTACTGGCGGATCGTCGACGGGCGGGGGAATGTCCATGAGGTTCGGGGGCAGGGTGTCGTCGGCGAAATGCCGGTCATCTGCTCGGGCCAGAGCTATGACTATGTCTCGGGCTGCCCGCTCGACACGCCCGCCGGTTCGATGCGCGGCCACTATATCTTCGTCGACGAGGATGGCCGGCAAATCACTGCCGACATTCCCGAATTCACGTTGCTGTCGCCACTCGACGCCAGCGGTCAGGCCTGATCCAGGGTCCATGGCGTGACGTGGGGTGCCGTTGAGTGGGATTTTGTCGCCATGCGACGCATTCTGTGGACTGGATGATGATTTCGTCCTCCAGGGTATCAGGACGAAGGCGCGAGCGGACTACCAGGCATTGAAATCTTGCCTAAGCGGAGTTCGGCAACTGCAAGTTGGCAGTTGGAGTTAGGAAATTTGATGCTGAGCTGGCTCAACAAGAAGAAGGATGCGCCCAAAGGTCCTAAGGGCTATCGGGCCTATGCCGTCGGAGACGTTCACGGCCGGCTGGATTTACTCAACGTCATTCTTGCGAAGATTGAGCATGATGTTGAACGCAAACCGCCGCGTCAGAACCTTCTGGTGATGCTGGGCGACCTCATCGATCGGGGACCGGATTCTCGCGGTGTGATCGAACGGATGCGGACCTATAGTCACGATTCGATCAAGCCATTTTTCCTGACGGGCAATCATGAAGAAGTGCTTCTTCGAATCTTCAACCGCGAGGAAGGGATCCTCGCCAATTGGCTCAAATTCGGTGGAGCTGAGTGCCTGGAGAGTTACGGCTGTAATCCGGCAGATATCGATCTTACCAACGAGGCGTCGGCGCTAGACACAATCCGCCGTGCAATTCCTGAGGAACATGCACGTTTCATCGCCGGTTTCGCGGATACTCTTCGTTTCGGGGACTATTTGTTCGTGCATGCAGGGGTCAGGCCGGGCATTGACCTGTCCCTACAGGCACCGGCGGATCATCGTTGGATTCGGTCGCCATTTCTTGAATTCAAAGGGGATTATGGCGCCGTGGTGGTTCATGGCCATAGCATCAACCCGATTGTAGAAGAACGCGCTAATCGAATCGGAATCGATACCGGTGCCTATCGCACTGGGATACTCACCGCGTTGGCCGTGGAAGGGCAATCCCGGTGGATTCTGGATACCTCCCATTTAGCTGAAACTGACCCGGCCATTCATTGACATCACCGATTGAGGTATCGTCACGCCGTGCAAGCGCAGTGGAAGTTGAAACAAGGCGATTCTAGATTTCTCCTCGCTGGCGGGCGCTGGTCCATCCTTGAGCCACAGATGACGAAAAGCTGATCACGTCCAAAAGCACTACGTTCATGGATTCGCAAAGTCGTGTGAAACGTTCAATTTCGTCACTGTCGAAGGCAGAAGATGTTCCTTCTGGGGCGATGCTATAAATCACTATTCCGGTAGCCGATGCCATCACAGCATCGCTGATGGCGGAACCAATTGCGAATGGAATTTGGTTACAATCAAAAGTCTCAATAGATATTACTTGTAGAGAATTGTCTAAACCGAGTAATCCAGAACTAGCTTGATCAATGTCAATGAGTTGATCTTTAATAATTCTGGCTGTCAGCGCTGCACCATTCATGATTGGCGTCTGGGCTGGCTGGCTGATCATCGTTAGGCTTTCCTGTTATAACGCCCGAATAGTCTGCCGATAGGGGTTCCACTATCCTGCAATATCAGGTCATACCAATGTGTTGCAACCGGCGCCTAGTCCAAAGCGAACTTGACAGCGTTTGGATCGAAACTCTGGGCCAACCGATCAAGCCCCGGCTCATGCGTCAGGTCGAGATAGAGCGGGGTCACAGCGACGTAGCCGTCGGCCACCACTTCAAGGTCGGTGATATGACCCGGCGTCTCGACCGTCGGGGCGAGGCCGAACCAATAATAGCGATAGCCGCGCGGGTCGGTCCGCTCGATGATCCTGAGCCGCCCATAGTCGCGAATGCCCTGCCGGCACACCCGAACGCCCTTGACCGCTTCCGGCGCCAGCGCAGGGAAATTGACGTTGACTAGCGTGCCCGGCACGAACGGAGCGTCCATCAGCGGCTGCAACACCCGTCCGGCCCAGGCCTCCGCGGCGCCGAAGGGAACCTGGTCGCCGAGTCCTTCCTTGGCATAGACCTGGCTGAGCGCGATCGATCGGACTCCGGCCAGCGCTCCTTCCATGGCTGCAGAAACGGTACCCGAATAGGTCACGTCCTCGGCCAGGTTGGCGCCGCGGTTGATGCCGGAGAGGATCAGGTCGGGCGGACAATCTTTCATGATATGTGCCAGCGCCATCATTACCGCATCGGTCGGCGTCCCGCTCACCGAAAAGCGCCGTTCGCGATGCTTCCTCAGGCGGATCGGGCGCGACAGCGTCAGCGAGTGGCCGGCCCCGGACTGTTCTTCCGCCGGAGCCACGACCCACACATCGTTGGACAGGCCGGCAGCGATCGACTCAAGCACTGCCAGGCCCGGCGCATGGATTCCGTCGTCGTTGGTCAGAAGAACGCGCACATAGTTCCTATGCGGATTGTGCGACGCTGGGACAACCACCTGCGTTTTCCCTGCAACAATCCCCAGTAAATTTGCCAATAGGTCGGTCAGTCCTTGTTAATGGGCGGGGCCTTAACTATGAGCGCGTTGGGAATGCCGGCATACCCGAATTAAGTGTCGGGAATGTCTAGTGTATTTGCCTCCGGCCGTTACCGGTGGCCCGGTCGCGGCGGCGGCAGGCGCTTGTGTCGGGGAGGGAAATTGATGGCTACTGCTCTAGTGGACCTGTACGGATCAGGTCCCCAACAATTCGACCAGATCGTTTTGGCGGACAGTTATCGTCCATCAGATTCCGAAGAATTCATGTGCGCCCAGCAGCGCGCCTACTTCCTCAGAAAGCTCAAGGACTGGAAAGAGTCGATCATCGAGGAAAGCCGCGCGACCATGGCGCAGCTCCAGGTCGACTCGCTGCGGGAACCGGACATTGCCGACCGTGCGTCAAGCGAGACGGACTGGTCGATCGAACTCCGCACCCGCGACCGCCAGCGCAAGCTGATCGCCAAGATCGATGCCGCCATCCGCCGCCTCTATGAGGGCGAATATGGCTATTGCGAAGTGACCGGCGACCCGATCTCGCTGGCCCGGCTCGAAGCGCGGCCGATCGCGACGATGACGCTTGAGGCGCAGGAAAAGCACGAGCGGATCGAGCGCGTTTCGCGCGATGACTAGGGTTTAGCCAAGAATCAAAAAGGCCGGCCGCTCAATGGAGCCGCCGGCCTTTTTCCTGGCCTACATGAGCTAGTGTCCGACCAGCTCATCTTTCAGCCGAAGTTTTTCCTTTTTCAATCGCGTCAGCAGGTCCACGTCCGGGTGAGGTCGGTGCTCTTCGGCGTCGATGATTGCGTGAAGAGCGGCATGTTTGGATGCAATTGCCTCGGCATGGGCCTTGTCCATCGGTCAATTTCCTTTCGTTGGCTGACGCGTGACAACTTCGTGAATAAATCACGAAACGATGTCTTTGTCCCTACTGAATCGCACGGTTTGGCGAGCGCATCGCGCGGCTCGCCGTTGCCCGGGCCGAAGGTGACGACGGAGCGACCTTCCTGTAGGATGGAAGCATGAACGACGACGATCCGCGGGAGGTGCTGGCGCTTCTCAAGGCCGAGCACCGCCGCCTAGATCAGGAAATCGAGCTGCTCCGCACGACCGGCAATTGCGACCAGCTGGAGCTGGCGCGGATGAAGAAGAAGAAGCTGGCGCTCAAGGATGAAATCCAGCTGATTTCGGACCGGATCGTCCCCGACATCATCGCCTGACCCCTGTCCGGGGACGGGACAGCCGTTCCATCAACATTGCCTTGGAGGCCAAGTCAGGCGTTTCATCCGGCCCGGACTAATGGCAGAATCGGCGGTGCAATGACCGAATCGAACGAAGAGCAGCCACAGGAAGCGCGGATCACCCCGCGGCTGGTCGATTCGCTGTATACCGAGGCGATGTTGCTGGCCGACGAGGCTCGCGCCTATTTCGACGAGGCCGGCCGCGACGATCGCCAGACGCTGGAGCCGTTTGCCCGGGTCGGCTTCGCCTGCGAGTCGCTGAAGGTCACGACCCGCATCATGCACATCGTCGCCTGGCTACTGACCCAGAAGGCGGTCGAGACTGGCGAAATCAAATCGGCGGACGGTCGCCGTCCTGAGCGCCGTTTGGGTCACGCAAACGACAGCGACCCACTGGTCGTTGCCCAGCTGCCGGAGGCGGCTGCGCGGTTGATCAATGCCAGCTCGGACCTCTATTCGCGGATCAAGCGCCTCGACGAGGGCCAGTTGCTCGAGGAACCGGCCCAGAGCCCGGCGCGGGCCTTGATGGGCAGGCTGGAACGCGACCTGATCTGGAACCGCGACCGCTAAGCTTCTAGTGTTCGGCCTCATGCGGCCCTTCACCTTCCATCCCGGACCGAGGCTGATTTCCGGCGACGGCAGCGCCACTCAACTTGCCGAACTGTTGCCGGACGGTCCCTGCCTGTTCGTCACGGACCGGGACGTGCTCCGTCTCGGCCTGACTGACGCCTGCCGCGCTTCACTTGAAGCGGGCGGGCACGACATCATCCTGTTCGATGCGGTCGAGGCCGATCCTTCGAAAGACACGCTGCTGGCCGCGGTCGAGCTCGGGCGGCGTCATGACGTCAGCCACGTCATCGGCTTCGGCGGCGGCAGCCCGATGGACGTTGCCAAGCTGGCCGCATACCTGCTCGGCTCGCGCGACGAGCTCGACAGCATCTGGGGCGTCGGACTGGCCAAGGGGCAAAGGCTGCCGCTGGCGCTGGTCCCGACGACCGCGGGCACCGGCTCCGAGGCGACGCCGATCTCGGTCATCACCTGTGAGGGCGGGGTGAAGCTGGCGGTCAACGCCTGGCCGTTGCTCGCCGATTGGGCGGTGCTGGACGCCAGCTTGACGCTGGGCCTGCCGGCCCATGTCACCGCGGCCACCGGCATCGACGCGATCGTCCATTCGGTCGAGGCCTATACCTCCGCCCGGCTCAAGAACCCGCTGTCTGACGCGCTTGCGCGCGAGGCCTTCCGATTGCTGACTGGCAATCTGCTGAAGGCGATCGAGGAGCCGCGCAACGTCGAAGCGCGTTCGGCGATGCTGCTCGGAGCGCATCTCGCCGGACAAGCATTCGCCAACGCGCCGGTCGCGGGTGTCCATGCACTGGCCTATCCGCTTGGCGGCGTCCATCACTTGCCGCATGGGCTGAGCAATGCGCTGATGCTGCGCGTGGTGTTGCAGCACAACAGCGAGGCGGCCCGGGAGCTTTACGCCGAGCTGGCGCCGATCCTCGCGCCGGAATGCAATGGGCAGGGAAGCCAGGCCCGCTGCGCGACGCTGATCGATGGGCTCGACCAGCTCGTACGAGCCAGCGGCCTCAAGCCGCGCTTGCGCGACCATGGCATCCCGGAGTCGGACATTCCGCTGCTGGCCAAGGAAGCGATGAAGCAAACGCGGTTGCTGGTGAACAATCCTTGTCCGATCGAGGAAGCGGATGCGCGCCGCCTTTACGAGGCTGCCTGGTGAGCCGCCCGCTCCCGCTCGGGCGTGAGAACTATCGCTGGTTCATGACGGTCACCATGCGCTGGGCGGACAATGACGCCTACGGCCATGTCAACAATACCGTCTATTATGAGTGGTTCGACACGGCGGTGAACCGTTGGCTGGTCGAAGCGGGCCTGCTCGATATCGAGCGCGGTGATCCGATCGGCCTGGTCGTCGAGACGGGCTGCTCCTACTTCGCGCCCCTCAGTTTCCCTGGCGACGTCGAGGTCGGGATCGCGGTCGATCGGCTCGGAACATCGAGCGTTACCTACCGCGTCGGCGTGTTCGGCGCAGGATTGGCGGAGCCGTCGGCGCAGGGGAATTTCACCCATGTCTATGTCGGCCGGGAAAGCCGCCGCCCAGCGCCATTAACGGGAGAGTGGCGGGAAAGGCTGGAACAGCTGGCCTAACGGCAGAGCTTCGACTTGGCCTCGGCATATTCGCTCGACAGACGTGCAATTAGCTCCGACGCTGGCGTCACCTTGTCGACCACGCCGATCCCCTGGCCCGATCCCCAAATGTCACGCCAGGCCTTCGCGCCAGTCGCCGACTGGAAATTCATGGCATCCGGGCCCGGCAGCGGCAGATCGTCCGGGTCCAGGCCGGCCGCGACGATCGACTTGCGCAGATAGTTGCCGCTCACCCCCGTGAACAGCGCCGAGGTGACGATGTCTCCCGCGCCGCTTTCGGTGATCGCCAGCTTATACTCATCGGTCGCCCGTGCCTCGGGCGTGGCAATGAACGGCGACCCGATATAGGCAAAGTCGGCGCCCATTGCGGTGGCCGCTAGGATCGCGCCACCGGTGGCGATCGCGCCCGACAGGGCAAGCGGCCCGTCGAACCATTTGCGGATTTCCTGCACTAGGGCGAACGGCGACCAGCGCCCGGCATGGCCGCCGGCCCCTGCAGCGACCGCGATCAGCCCGTCGGCGCCTTTCTCGATCGCCTTGCGGGCAAAGCGGTCGTCGATGATGTCATGCAAGGTGATTCCGCCCCAGCCATGCACCGCATCGTTGAGCTCGGTCCGGGCCCCCAGTGAGGTGATGACGATCGGCACCTGCCACTTGGCGCAGGTCACCATATCCTCTTCAAACCGGTCGTTGGAGCGGTGAACGATCTGGTTGACCGCGAACGGCGCCGACGGCGTGTCGGGATGGTCGCGATCATATGCGGCCAGTTCCTCGGTGATCTGGTGGATCCACTCGTCGAGCTGGCTCTGCGGCCGCGCGTTCAGTGCCGGGAAGCTGCCGACGATCCCGGCCTTGCACTGAGCGATTACCAGATCGGGATTGGAGACGATGAACAATGGCGCGCCGATGACCGGAATGCGCAGGCGGTCGAAGATCGCGGGGAGGGGCATGCGGGTCCTTTTCAGTCGATGCGGTGATATTCTTTGAACCACTGGACGAACCGCGGAATGCCCTCGTCGATTGTCGTCGCCGGCTGGAAACCATGGTCGCGCTGGATCGCGCTGATGTCGGCGAACGTGTCCTTCACATCCCCGGCCTGCATTGGCTGGAAATCGAATACCGCCTTGCGGCCAGTGGCTTGCTCGATCAGGCCGACCATCCGCATCAGCTCTTCGGAGCGGTGGTTGCCGATGTTGTAGATGGCATGGGGGCTCTTGCTTCCCCCGGCCTTGAGTTCGCCGTCGTCGGCCGGCGGGCCGTCGAGACAGGCCAGAACGCCGCGGACGATGTCGTCGATGTAGGTGAAGTCGCGCCGCATCTCGCCATTGTTGAAGATCGCAAGCGGCCTGCCTTCATAGAGCGCCTTGGTGAATAGCCACATCGCCATGTCCGGCCTGCCCCACGGACCGTAGACGGTGAAGAAGCGCAGGCCGGTCATGGGCAAGCGATAAAGATGGGCGTAGCTCTCGCTCATCAGCTCGTCCGCTTTCTTGGTCGCGGCATAGAGCGAAACGGGATGGTCGACCCGATCCTCGACCCGGAATGGTAGCGTCTCGTTGCCGCCATAGACCGACGAAGAGCTAGCGTAGACGAAATGCTCGACTTCGCCGTGCCGGGCGAGCTCGAGCAGGTTGATCTGCCCCATCAGGTTGGCGCGGACATAGGCCTGCGGATTGACCAGCGAATAGCGGACCCCGGCCTGCGCTCCAAGATGGACGATCCGGTCAAAGCGGTGCGGCCTGGCAAAGGCTTCCAGCGCCTCCTGGTCGCCGAAATCCACCTGCTCAAAGGTGAAGGCATTGCCATGCGCAGCCTTCAGCCGTTCGAGCCGGGCGCGCTTCAGGGCCGGGTCGTAATAGTCATTGAGATTGTCGATCCCGACGACCTGTTCGCCGCGATCGAGCAGCGCCATCGCGACGGCAGATCCGATAAAGCCCGCGGCGCCAGTGACAAGCAAGACCATGAACCTGTGCTAGCCGACCAATTTGACACAAGCGAGGGGCTTTGCAGCGACGCTACGGCATCCTAGTTCAACGCCAGCAAGAGGAGAGGCCGGCATGACCGACGCTGTGTACCCGGTGCCCGCGGAGTGGGGCGCAAAGGCGCTAATCGATGCCAATCGTTATGCGGAACTGTACCGCGAGTCGATCGAGGATCCGGCCGGCTTCTGGCGACGCGAGGCGCAGCGGATAGACTGGATCAGGCCCTTCTCCACGGTCATGCAGACCAGCTTCCACGAGGACGATTTTGGAATCCGCTGGTTTGCGGATGGAACGTTGAACCTCTCGGCCAATTGCCTCGACCGCCACTTGGCCGAGCGCGGCGACACCGCCGCCATCGTCTGGGAGCCCGACGATCCCGCCGCGCAAGGCAGGACCATCAGCTATCGCGAGCTGCACGGCATGGTATGCCGCTTCGCCAATGCCATGAAGGCGCAGGGCGTCCGCCGCGGCGACCGAGTCACCATCTATATGCCGATGGTGCCGGAAGCGGCGGTGGCGATGCTGGCCTGCGCGCGGATCGGCGCGATCCATTCGGTGGTGTTCGGCGGCTTCTCGCCCGAGGCGCTGGCGGGGCGGATCATCGACTGCGACAGCACGCTCGTGGTCACCGCCGACGAAGGACTGCGCGGCGGCAAGCCGATCCCGTTGAAGGCCAATGTCGATGCCGCGCTCGACCATTGCACCTCTGTCCGGAAGGTCATCGTCCTCAAGCGCACCGGCGCAGCGGTGCCAATGCAAGACGGCCGCGATCTATGGTGGGACGAAGCAGAAGCCGACGTGTCCGCCGACTGCGCGCCCGAGGAAATGGGCGCCGAGGATCCGCTGTTCATCCTCTACACCTCGGGCTCGACCGGTCAGCCCAAGGGCGTCCTCCATACCACTGGCGGCTATGCCGTCTGGACCTCGCTCACCCACCAATATGTGTTCGATTATCGTCCCGGCCAGATCTACTGGTGCGCGGCCGACATCGGCTGGGTCACGGGGCACAGCTATATTGTGTACGGGCCGCTGGCGAACGGGGCGACCAGCGTCATGTACGAAGGCGTGCCCAACTGGCCGGACCCCAGTCGCATCTGGCAGGTGGTCGACAAGCACCGCGTCGAAATCCTCTACACCGCTCCGACCGCGCTGCGCGCGCTGATGCGAGAGGGTGATGACTGGGTTGAAAAGACTTCTCGCAAATCGCTGAAATTGCTGGGCACGGTCGGCGAGCCGATCAACCCCGAAGCCTGGGGCTGGTATCATCGCGTGGTCGGTGAGGGCCGTTGCCCAATCGTCGATACCTGGTGGCAGACGGAGACCGGCGGGATCCTGATCTCGCCACTTCCCGGCGCGACCGACCTCAAGCCCGGCAGCGCCACCAAGCCGCTGTTCGGAGTAAGGCCGGCAGTGGTCGACGGCACCGGGCAATTCCTGGACGGCCCCGCGGAAGGCGCGCTGGTCATCACCGACAGCTGGCCCGGGCAGATGCGCACCGTCTGGGGCGACCATGAGCGGTTCTTCCAGACCTATTTCACTACTTACCCAGGCCTCTATTTCAGCGGCGACGGCTGCCGTCGCGACGAGGACGGCTATTATTGGATCACAGGGCGGATCGATGATGTCATCAATGTCTCGGGCCACCGGCTGGGCACCGCCGAGATCGAAAGCGCGCTGGTCGCACATCATCATGTCGCCGAGGCGGCGGTGGTCGGCATGCCGCACGACATCAAAGGCCAGGGCATCTACGCCTATGTCACCGTCAATGCGGGCTGCCCGACGGACGACGATCTACGCCGCGAGCTGGTGCAATGGGTGAGGAGGGAGATCGGCCCGATCGCCACACCTGACGTGATCCAGTTCGCTCCTTCCCTGCCCAAGACCCGGTCCGGGAAGATCATGCGCCGAATCCTCCGCAAGATTGCGGAAGGGGATGTGTCAAACCTTGGCGACACATCGACCCTGGCGGATCCGGCAGTTGTCGATCAGCTGGTCGAGGGTCGGCCGGCATATGCTTGACGAACGAGCCGCAAGGAGCTGACGGGGAAGCTCCTTGGGATGAGATGCTGTTGGGAAGGTTCCCTGGCAGCGCTCTCCTCCGCGAGGCTGTGCATCGCCATAAATGCTGGCTAGGTATATGTAGATGCGGTCCGATCTCGACCATCTCCCGGACGCCAAAAGGCGCGAGCTCGATCATGTCGTCAAGCTGATCCGCGATGGCTTTGCCGAGGCGATTAGGCACCGCACCCAGCCGCGATTTCGCAACGGCAAGCTCCTGAAGATCATCCTGTTTGGAAGCTATGCGCGGGGCGACTGGGTTGAGGATCCAGTCGGCCGCTACTTCTCTGATTTCGATCTGTTGGTCGTCGTCGATCATGAGGATTTGACAGACGTCCCTGAATTCTGGGCCGAGACCGAGGACAGGCTGCTCGCCGAATTGTCGGAAGGGAAGGCGCTCCGGACGCCAGTCAGCCTGATTTATCACAGCCTCGACGATGTGAACGAGAAGCTGCGGCTCGGCCGCTATTTCTTCATCGACATTCTTCACGAAGGCATTCTCCTGTTCGAGGAGCCGGGCCAACCCTTCGTCGAACCGCAGCCGCTCTCGGCGCAGCAGGCGCTCGATGAGACGCGCGATTACTTCGAGCGCTGGATGCAGAGTGCAGAAGAGTCATTAGGAACGGCTCGGTTTGCGATGACCCAAGGCTGGAGCAACAAGGCCGCGTTCGATCTCCATCAAACAGTCGAGCGCCTCTACCAATGCCTGTTCCTGGTGCGAACGCTCTACACGCCCAAGACCCACAATCTGAATCGCCTGCGCGCGCTTGCGGAGGACATGGAGCCGAGCCTCAAGCAGGTCTGGCCCGCCTCGAGCCGCGATGAGAAGCGCGCCTATGCGCGGCTCCGCGAAGCCTACATCAAGGCCCGCTATTCCCGCGAATATCGCATCACTGCCGCCGAGCTGGAGTGGCTTGGAAGCCGCGTCGAGCATCTCAAGAGCCTTGTCGACACCTCTTGCCGAATGCGGTTCAAGGCCCTGGAACAGGCTGCATAGCGATGCTCGCCTCGTGCGTCTTAAGTCACTTCTGAAAACGGCCGGCGGAACCCGGCATTGCAGCACCCAGAGTCGCGGGATGCTATGAAGCACGGCCGCCGTTCGGCCAGCAGCCATCCAGGCGGATGATTCGAACGAAATAAATGAAGGTCTGCCGAACCAATCGGCGGGACTTCAAAATTCGGCAAGCTGCTGTGTGGGAAACTATCGAACATTCGCGAACTGCCTTAGACAGCGTACTCTTGCTGAAGGACTGCGCCAATGTCCGATAAGGGAGACAGCGGATATTGGCGAGCAAGCGGGCGTTTGCTCATTTGACTTGTAGGATTTCATTTGCGAGCCGAGGTTTTGCGAGGCGGTCGGTTCGGCAAAGCCCATCCCGCCGTCGCAACTTTTTGGCCAAGCGTTTCTTCTGTCGAATTGGGAGACGCGAGATGGACGGCCAAGCAAGGTCTACAACAGCTCGATGCGCAATCTACACGCGCAAAAGCGTCATCGGGCAATATGATCCAGAATATAATTCGACGGAGACTCAGAGAGATATTTGCTCTTCCTATGTCAGGTCCCAAAAGCACCGGGGCTGGCGCGAACTGCCGACGCGCTACGACGATCTGGGACAATCGGGAGGAACGCTCGAACGCCCGGCCATGCAGGCGCTGATCAGCGACATTGAGCGAGGCCTTGTCGACATTGTCGTATTGTACAAAATTGACCGGCTGACCCGCAGCCTTCGTGACTTCATGAAGCTGCTCGAGCTGTTCGAGAGACATGGGGTGGGATTTGTATCGATTACCCAGTCGTTCGACACGAGTGATACCCTTGGAAGGCTTGTCCTCAATATCCTCCTGACCTTCGCCCAATTCGAGCGGGAGATGCACGCAGACAGGATACGGGACAAACAGCTTGCTATGAAGCGTAGAGGTCTGTGGACAGGGGGCATTCCACCATACGGCTACGACATCGTACAGGGTCGGCTTGTGATCAATGAGGTTGAGGCTGCTGTTGTTCGCCGGATATTCGACAGGTTTATCCTAACTAGGTCCTACGGCATGGTCAGAAGGGAGCTAGAGGCCGATGGAATCCGCTCGAAAGCTTATGTGACAAAAGATGGTCGAAAGTACGGTGATACTCAGATCGCCCATGCGACAATCCATCACATCATTAAGAATCCGTTCTGCGTGGGCGATGTCCCGACCAGTGATGGCCCAATTCCTGGTCAACATCAGCCGATCATCGACCGGGAAACCTGGCAGCGGGCCCAGAATGTTCGACTGGAGCGCAGCGCTTACAAGATCCACATCGGGCCGTCACCCAATGTGCTGCTTGGCATTGTTTGTGACGCCCTTGGCAGACCAATGACCATCGCCGACGGCCTAGCGAAGGGTAGGCGGTATCGTTACTATATCTCAAGCACACCCGCGTGGGCCCGCAAGCCGCCGATGCGTCGGTTCAGGGCAAATGCCGACCGGCTGGAATCGCTCGTGAAGACGGCCGTGTCCGATGCGATTTGCGATCGGGAACGCATGCGCTCGACGCTCATCCAAGGAGGCGTTCACGGGCCTGATCTCGACCGGCTAGGTCGTAGGGGTGTCGACCTCGTTCATCTCCTTACGACGAACGACAACGATCGAACTGCGGCGCTACTCAAGGCTCTCGTAGGAAGGATCGAGGTCGGGCGGGACCAGATCAGGCTGGTGCTCCGTAACCGCCAGCTTGAGCGGTTTCTCAGATGGAACGGTAAGGGATTTTTTAAGCAAGATCAGAGTTTCGGAAATAGTCATGAGCCGACCGATCTCCTGACCGTCCCACTAAGCGTCATTCGCTGTCAAAGGCAGTTGATACTGCCGACGGCCGGCGACGTTCAGCCGAGGCGTCCCAATCGGGGCCTCACAAAACTCCTGGATGAGGCGCGCGAGGCAAAGCGACTGAATGAAGTGGAGCGTCTTTCCATGACCCAGATCGCATCGCGCTTGCACAAACGCACCGGCTCGACAGCTTCCCGCATCCTTCGTCTGAACTATCTGGCCCCCGACATTATTGGCGCGATCCTCGATGGATCGCAGCCGCCGGGCTTGACCAGAAAGCAGCTGGTGCATGCTGACCTGCCTCTCGATTGGGCGTTGCAACGGCGGATGTTCGGATTTGAGGAGCGGGCACCGATGCAGCTGAATGAACAGCGCTACTAGATCGTACTAACTTGCTTCGCGTTGTTTTCCTCCCATCGAGGGATGTTCATATCCTAGGAGAAAGCGAGGATTATAGGACGCAGAGCTAGCGATCGGACGCGCAGCCGTTGAACCCTTTTAGCAGCCGATCGAAAACCGCAGGATGGATCGGGTTGCAATATTTCAGACCGACCTTGAAACCGGCCACCCAGCACACCGTCGATTCAATCGATTCAAGCCCCTCGAACTTGATCCAGACGCGCTCACCGACCTCCGGTCGATCAACAGCATCCAGCCGACAGCCCGTATTTGACACGTCCAGCACCTGAACTCAAAAATTGGCTTTTCCTGTTCGACGCAGAGTCACTACCGCGGCGAGGGCGCTCCGCTCGCTTCTTCTCGGCAATCTTTCCTGTGCAGCGGGTACGACTTCAAACCTAATCCCGGCGCGCCCGTTCGCACACCAGCGGACCCTGGCGACAACCGCCTCGTGAGGATGGACTGAAAGCTCAATGCGCTCGCCGGGCTCCAGTCCCGCAGTCGTCTCGAGTCCGCAGCCGCCGTTCGACAGGTCGGTGAGTCTTACGGAGGCGGTCGACCCGTCCTGGCGGACGGCGAAGCCCGATCTGGTAACGGCGCGCCGCTCCCCGCGCCCGATTGAGGCGTTGGAGAGTTGGGCAAAGGGCTTGCTTGCGAGCACGCTCATAATCCATCATTTCGGGGATATCGTTTAGCCTCTCAGCGATGGTCGCCCGCTTAACATTACCTCCATTTTGGCGGCGAATGGCCGCATTGCCCCGTCACAGTGACGTCAAGTCGGATCCGGCCGCAAAATGAGTTCTGTCTGAGGGCCAGCGCTGCCAGTGCCGACAGCATGAGGGGAAGTTTTTGGCTACTCCGGGATCACGATGACTTCCCGCATGACCGCGGATTCGTCGAGCTTGTCCGGCGCATTGGGCGCCTCGCCGGAGGCACTGCAAGGCAGAATCTGAATGGCGTCTGTTGCGACACCATATATATTTTCTTCTTCGTGGTTCGGCGACACCCGAACCAGCATTACCGGCAAATGCATCTCCCTCATATTGGAGGCGAGGCAATACTGCCCACGGACCTGCTGCTTCAGACCTTGACGCTCGGAAGCAATTGCTCTGACGGATAGGCTATATCTCTTTGCTACTGACAGCGAGATTCCGATGCTGGCAGACGCAGTCGGCCCCATTTCCTCCGGCGCCTTCGCCGCTACTGGGCTGGCAGCGATCAATGCGACGCAGGCGAGTGCCAGCCGGCGCCTGTGATTGCCCGGCGATCCAGCCGGCCAAGTGCCAACGGGCGCCCAGGAAGCGAGATGCGGTTTCATCTCAACGGCAATATGCCGGCGAAGGAAAATGGTTACTTGCCCTTATGTCCGTATCGGACGCATCACAATCTGCCAGCCTTCTTTCCGAGAAGCTGCTGGTTTAACTCAAAATTAAAGCATCATCCTGTCTAAGTCCTTGATGATTCCTCCAATTCGGATGGAACCTCGTGGGAAATGGACGATGATTAACCAAATTCGTATGTCGCACCTGTTCGGCATTGCGGGTTCGCTGCTGATCGCGGCTCCCGCTGCCGCTTCGACACAGGGCTCCTTTGGCGCAACGTCTACCGGATCGCTGACGATCAACGCGTCGGTCCCCGGGCGCGTTCGCATCAGCGGCCTCAGCGACGTGGCCTTCACCAACGCTGATCCTTCGGTCAATGCGACCAACGCGCAAAATGTCTGCGTCTGGAGCAATACCAGCACCAGGGGCTACAGCATCACCGCCACTGGCAGCGGAGCCGCCGGCGCCTTCACGCTTGCCAGCGGCGCTCTGCCGGTCGTGCCCTATACGGTCCAGTGGGCGTCGAGCTCGGGCCAGACGAGCGGCACCAGCCTGACCGCAACAACGGCACTGACCGGCCAGACTTCGACGGCAACCAATTCGGACTGTTCCGCGGGTCCCGCCGCCTCGGCGAGCCTGGTGGTATCGATCGGGTCGGCAACGCTTCAGGGCATGGACGCCGGAGTGACCTACGACGGCACGCTGACTCTCCTCGTCGCTCCGGAATAAGTCTCCAGGCGGCGGGGCCAATGCCGAGATCGCTCAACGACGGCCCTCGGCATGAGGGCGAGCGGGCGCGCGGTGCTCGGCGAACCATGCTGCGCGCCAGCCTGTGGGCGGGTGTTTTGCTGCTCCTGGCGGTTCAACCCCGGGCCGCTTGGGCGCAAAGGGTCCGGATCACCAATATTTCCGACGTGAGCTTCGGCCTGATCTCCAACCTCCAGGCCGACAGCAGCCAGTCGCAGAACCTATGTGTGTTCAGCCAGAGTACGGCTGGGGCTTATAGCATCTCGGCTTCAGGGTCGGGCCCCGGCTCATCTTTTGCACTATCGAGCGGCTCCGATGCCCTTGTCTATGAAGTCCAGTGGAGCTCCCAGTCGGGCCAGACGAGCGGCACCAGCCTTGCGCCCGGCGTTCCGCTGACCGGCCAGACGAGCGCTGCCTCGCAACAGACCTGCAACTCTGGCCCCGCAACATCCGCGAGCCTCTCCATTATCCTTCGTGCCTCGCAGCTCTCGCAGGCGCGCCAGGGCAACTATAGCGGTTCACTGACCCTCCTCGTCGCGGCCGAATGAGGAGGGAAATATGCGCATTTCCACCCCTCCAGGCCGCAACTGTCTCCTTCTTGCAATTACGGTTAGCGCAGCGTTCATATTTGCGCCGTCTGCTTCTGCGTCTTCGGGACGGGCAGGCTTTACGGCGTCGGCGCCGGAAGGTTTTGAGTCGCTCGCTTCGGAGCGGCAGGTGCTGCTCGATGTCTATTTCGGCGGCCGGAAGCTGGGCGAAATCAGAGCGACCGCAAGCCCAGGGTCGCTCACATTCGACAATCCCGAGGCGGTCGCCGCCCTGATCCCCAACGTCGCCCGGCCCGAGGAACTTGCAGCCTCGCTCACTGGAACGCTGCCAAGCAATGTTTCAATGGCCTGCGGGCAGGCCCGCCGCGAGGGATGCGGTTCCCTCGAGCCCGCGCGCTCCGGAATCATCCTCGATGAAGAGCGGTTCCGGGTAGACATATTCGTCAATCCGGACCTGCTTTCAAAGCCGGATCCCGCCGCGATGACCTTCCTTCCGCAGCCGGAGAGCGAGCCGGCTCTGGTGAGCCTGTTCGGAGCGACCGTATCCGGCTCGACCCGAAGCCGGGAAAGCTGGCACATCCAGAACCGCTCGATCGCCTCACTCGGGAGCATTCGTCTCAGGAGCGACAGTTCGCTCTCGACCGGCTCAAAGCTCACCTTCGACAATCTGAGCCTCGAGGCGGACCGCAAGGACTGGCGATATGCAGGCGGTATTTTCTGGGCGCCCGGCACCGACCTCATCGGCCGCCGCAAGATTGCCGGCCTGGGCGCGGTAACCCAGCTCGATACCCTCCAGAACAAGGAGTTGCTCGAGGGGACTCCGCTTCCCATTTTCCTCCAGCAGCCCGCCCGGGTCGATGTGCTGGTCGACGGGCGGGTCGTCTCGACCCGAATCTATTCGGCGGGGAACCGGTTGATCGATACGGCAGCTTTGCCGAACGGCTCCTACGACCTATTGTTGAGAATCCAGGAAGACGGCCGCCCGGTCCGACTGGAACAGCGCTTTTTCACCAAAGGATCGGCGATGGCGCCACTTGGGCGTCCGCTGTTTTCGGCCTTCGTCGGCTTGCTTCCTTCGTCGAGCGAGGGATTTTCGCTCGATGGAGATACGTTCTTCTACGAGCTGGCCGCGTCCTACCGGATCGCCCCCACCTTCGGCCTCGATGCCGCCGTCCTGGGCACGCCGCATAAGGCAATTGTCGAAACCGGGGCCAATTATCATAGCCGCTTGGCTCAGGTGAGGGTCGCCGCGCTGGCTTCGTCCGCCTCGGACTATGGTGCTCTGGTCCGGGTCGCGTCGACCGGCAAGGGGCCTGTTTCGTTGAGCTTTGACCTGCGCAAGGTGGTAAGCAAGGACGGCCGCCCGCTGATCCCGGTCAGCACGTCCGAAGGAACGTTCAGCGAAGATCCGCAGTCCGGTTTTGCGGACCGCGGCAGCTATACGCAATTGCTGTCGATCCTGGGATATCGCTTCGGCCAGGCGAACGTTCGGCTGACCGGCATCTATCGAAAGAACGGATCGAGGGATTCGGACTACAGCATTGGCGCATCGGTTGAGGTCCCAATCGTTCGGCAGAGCCGCTGGGATATTGTGGTGCAGGCAGACGCGCGAAAGACTGACCGCGACTTTGCGACTTTTGTCGGCGTGCGCATTCTCGGCAATCGCGGCGACTTCTCTTTCTCGGGTACGGGCGGGGTCAGCCATCAGTCGGATCGCCCCGGCGGCACCAACCGGTTTGTCGGCGAGGCCCAGGCGGCCTGGTATCGGCAGCTGGAGGACAGCCAGATTTCCGGAACAGCCGCCGTCGGCCGCGACGCGGACGCTTCCTATGCGCGGGCGTCCGCTTACGCACGTTCCCGAGCGTTCAACGCCAGGGCCGATCTTCTCCACCAGTTCGGGGACCGTCAAACGACCCAATATACGGCGACGATCGACGGGGGCCTTGTGCTCGCCAGCAATGCGTTCGGGCTTGCCGGCCGGGACATGAACGATACGGCCATCATGGCATCGATCGACGGAAGCGATCCAACCCAGAAATTCGAGCTGCTGGTCGACAATGTGAAGCGTGGCACGGTTGGCGGCGGCGGGCGCCTGCTGCTGTTCCTGCCGCCATACCGAACCTATGAAGTGCGGCTTCGCCCGATCGGCGGCCAGATCGCCGCCTTCGATACCGCGCCAAAGACGGTCACCGTCTATCCAGGCAATGTGTCGAAGGTAGACTGGACGGTCACGCCGCTGTTCATCTTGTTCGGGCGGGCGGTCGGCCCGGACGGAATGCCACTTGCACAGGCGGACGTCAGCGGGCCGCATGGTATTGGCCGGACTGATTCAGGGGGCTATTTCCAGATCGAAACCAAGAGCGGTGATCAACTGCACGCAACGAGCCAGGGCGGCATGAGCTGCTCGATGGCGATCGGCCCAAAGCAAGCGATAGACGGACTGGTTTCAGCGGGAGATTTGGTGTGTCGTTAAGGAAAAGTTGGACAGGCAAAAGAGAGCTGATGTCGCGGAGCCTTATCGCGATCATTGTGGCGTCAGCGATGGTGGCGTCGCGGCCTGCGGCGGCTGAACTTGTAGTCAGCCAGCTCATCGTCGAGTTCAAGCCGGGCGCTCCGAAAGCAAGCGACGTCGAGGTCTCCAACAATTCGCCCGAGCGCGCCTATGTGCTGGTCGAGGCCCGCGAGCTGCTCAATCCTGGCATGCCATCGGAGAAACATGTCACCACGCCAGACCCCACGAAACTGGGCCTCCTGGTGTCGCCGGTGCGATTCATCCTGGAGCCCCAGCAGCGGCGGACCCTGCGCATTGCGACGATCGGCAACCCCACCGAACAGGAGCGGGTCTATCGGGTGACGATCAAGCCGGTAAGCGGTGAGGTTGCGAGCAGCGAGAGCGGCCTCAAGCTGCTGGTCGGTTACGACCTGCTCGTTCTGGCACGCCCGCCGGCGGTCCGGAAGGAGGTTAGGGTGGAACGGACCGGCATGGACCTCACTCTCACCAATGTGGGCAACGCAAGCGTCGAGCTCGCTGAAGGAAAACAGTGCGACGCGAGAGGGGCGTGCGTCTCTCTTCCCGGCAAGCGGCTTTACGCTGGTGCATCGTGGAGGCAGAGACTTCCACAGTCGACTCAGGGTGAATATCAGCTTCGATCGGCTGATGGCTGGTCGAGCCTCAAATTTTAGAGAGGCCCGGTTTTCAGCCACGAGCCGGGCTCTGTACCGGCAATTGCTGTAACTAGACCCGTCGTTCCGAATCGGAACTATATTTGATCCAATCCGGATGAATTGGTAAACTAACCATAACGACTATTGGTAAATGACAGATGCACTGGTTTCCAGCTGGGAACCAGAAGAATTGTGGGGTGCGTCATGGAATTTGCCAAAGTTGCTCCGTCGCGGGTTGGCCGGAATGACCCGTTTTTCCATCAGGCGGAGAAGCTCCGGGAGTCGCTAGGTTCGGCGCTCAAGGTCGTCGACCAAATGGCGGGAGCGCCATCGATGAGGAGCCCGGACCAGCAGGTCAGCCAACAGGAAGTTCGCGCCATACTGAAAATGCGCCGTAACCGTGCCCGCTTCTTCAAGGCCGACTTATTTGCAGATCCGGCATGGGATATATTGTTGGACCTTTATGCGGCCGAGCTGGCGCAACAGCGGGTTGCGGTCACAAGTGCCTGCCACGCCGCCGCGGTCCCCGCGACGACCGCGCTGCGTTGGATCGGTCAGCTGGAACGCGAAGGCCTGATCAATCGCAGGGCCGATCCGATGGACGGCCGCCGGCAATTTCTCATGCTTTCGAATGAGGGCCTGGAGGCGATGAACGCCTATTTCAAGACGGTGCCGACGGGTGCGAAGCTGATTTAGACCCGGTCGCTTCGATCCATTCGCGTAATCGATGAATTGCAAGGTCCAGGTGCGCCCCGGGCACACCTGCACCGTCACAAAGATCTATTAGCCTTAACGCCTCAACCATCATTACGAGCGCTTCGTTCGCGGGCTGTGGTGCGGGGTTGGGGTCCAGTGATCCGGCCATTTGAGCCCGTCCTGCCATTTCGGTCTCCGAGATTTGATTTGCAATTTCGCTACTTGCACTTGGCCGGCTTGTCACTTGATGGACGACCGCCATCTTCGCGCTGTGCCAAACCTGAACATCCTAAATCTTCAGGATTTTTCCAGTAGGGCAGCCCGATAGTTGCATAGGTCGTCCATCGCAATACGCACTGCATTTGCGTTGTGAGATATTGCAGGTCGGCTCGACGCACTGCCGTCCTTCAGCAGAATGGCGAGCTTTTTTCCACGATGCCGGTGTTGGAAGTGATCGGTAGGCCCACGAGACAAGCCGGTTGACGCGTAGGATTGCAGTTGCTCCTCAGGCTTCGTGCCGAATCAGGGCCGGGGAAGCCGACATGCTTTCTCGGCCCATCTCGTTTCGAAAATTGGGCGGTTCGAGCCTTTTGGATGTGAATCGCTGCTCGCGCGTTGCAAACGGAAGAACCCGTAGGCGGAGCCCATACCCGCCATAAGTGGGCGGGGGAGAATAGGGCTTGTTGACCCAGGTCGACCTTTTCCATCCAAAATGAACTCAGTTTCGGCTGACAATTGCTTCTATTTGGAGCAATCTGCCTCCTGCTCGGTCCAGAAGTTGAAGAAGGGTGGACCAATGGGCGTTAATTTTCCGAGCAAATCATCCGCAGCCGACTCTTCTGAAAACCTCAGGCGATTGTCCGATGAGGTGAGCAGGATTGCTTCGACGCTCGCTCAATTGTCGATCGGGTGCGACGCCGATGGGGCACGGGATAGCCAGGTAACCGGTTGCCCCCCCAAGAGCGAAGTTTCTGCGGAGACCGTGAAGCAAGCCATTCGTGCACGCCGTTTGCGGTCGCGCTATCTCGACGCCGAACTGTTCGCGGATCCGGCCTGGGACATGTTGCTCACCCTTTATCATGCCGAGCTGGCACAGCTTCGGGTACCGGTGACTTCCTTGTGCAACTCGGCGGGCGTACCACCGACGACGGCACTTCGCTGGCTCTCCACCATGACCGATACCGGTCTGTTCACGAGGCGGTCAGACCCCAGGGACGGTCGGCGCAGCTTTGTCGAACTGGCTACTGAAACACGCGAAGCCATGAGACGCTATTTCCTTGAGCTGAGCGAAGGCTGAGCAGAGGCATCGCGCTGTTGAGCTCGGGATCCTGAACCCTGATAATGTGAGTATCTCCCGCCAAATGCTGGCGTCCTTTTTTTGATCGCACCGGTGAGAGGATGGGCCGTGACACAGGACTTCGACCGATGGGCAATTGCCGACGAATTTGAGCGTCAGACGATCCTGAAGGCCCTCGCAATGGCGATTGCTGCGATGGACTTGGGGCCAAGTGGGCAGGGCGGGGTCGACAGAAAGGCCATGGCACAGCTGCTAACCCGCCTCGCCAATGACAAAGAGCTCGAGCTCTATGAAAATTATGCGAGAAGGTTCATCCTCGGAATTGCGGACAGTCGTGCAGGCCTCACCAAATCAGAATGAGGCGATACGCTTGGCCTCCCAACATTAAAGGGGATCGAGGGGCCGCGTGGAGACGCCCGCCGTTACTTCGCTTCAAAAGTGCCGGAGCGGCCCACAGGAGAGGAGGCGGGGAAAAGCAGATACCAACTCCCAGCCTGAGACCGTCAGATGCCGGGGACCATCCCCTCGATACCCGCGTCCCGTCCCCGTGCAACGTTCGAGGGGGCGACCAGCAGGCCGGCCCAAGCTCCATGCCGACGTCGAGACGCGTGGCCCTCTCCCGGACCCCGCTGTCCCCAGTTGGATCGCCTAAACCCTTTGGAAGTGCTCAAAAGCCGTGGGCACAATGTAGGACACAGCCAGCCCAGTCCGAGGCTCGAGCTCGTCGTAAGTAATGTGAGTTAAGTCATTGAAAAGAAGGTGGTGGACGCACTAGGGCTCGAACCTAGGACCCGCTGATTAAGAGTTCGCAATATTATTAGCAAAAACAGTCACTTAGCTGCACTCCGTGTTACATGTATAATACACTACTCTACAATGCACTACTTAGGCCAACAGCCCACTAATGGCCACATCAATCCCAAGCTCGATTGAGAATTTTCGCTGCGAGTGACGCCTTGTCCTGGGGCAAGAAGCGGCCGTAGTGCTTGGCTACCATCTTTGGCGTGTCCTGGATGGCATAGCTCGCCTGCTCGTACGAGCCAGTTTGCTTCAGGACATGCGTCGCAAGAACGTCCCTGACACAGTGCCGCCCGTGCGGTAGCAGGCCGGGAATTGCACCACGCTGGGTATAGGGATTCCAGATGCCGTAGCGCTGGATGACGAGCCGCCATGCGTCGTAGAACGTGTTCCTGTTGTACGAGGCGTCCCGGCTGCTTGTTTTAACGGTCTTCACGAACAGGGTGCCGGGATCCGGGGCATTCTTGAGCAGTAGTTTGCGATGAAGTCGAACCCAGGCATCCAAATGCTCATACAGCAATCCCAGATTCGGCAGCATCAGACGAAATGGCCGATTTGCAAAGAATGATGAGCCGGCATTCTTGAAGGCGAGGCAGGGGATCAACACCTCCCAGCCGCCCAACCGCTCGCTCCATCGAATTTCGCCTCGGCGCAGGCGCTCAAGCTCCCGATCGCTTCGCGGCGACTCACCCGGTTTGCAGAGCAGCAACTCTCTCAAATTCTTCTGCCTCAGGCCTAGATGGAGGCCGAGCCGCAACATCAAGAAAGAGCGCGTCGCTTCGGCCGCGCTCAGGGGATAGCGCCGCGAGTCCGGCATCCGCCTAAGTATCTCCTCGGTGATCTTGCGGTACTCGCCAAGCGGGCTGTCGGCTTCAAGCACCGGAAGTATCGGCTCGAATGGGTCGCGATGGATTCGGGCCACGCGGGCGACTTCCCTGGCCCGCGAAACTGCATAGCCGCAGAAGCGGTCGCACAGGCCCGACCAATCACCATGCGCCGCCGCGATGTCTTCTTCAGCCACGAATGGATCAATGACGCGGAGGCTGTGTGCCAGATCTGGCGATTGCCGCAACCAACCGGTTTCCGATCGGGCGAGCGAGAGCCCGAGCCGCAGCATGTCGACTTCCCAGTTGGTGAAGAAGCCGCGCCGACGTTCGCGCCAGTTCAAGTACCAATCCCAGATCGCTGGAAAGATCAGCAGGGCGAAGGTGACCTTGTGGAGCGGCAAGCCGAGGCCGTCGACCGGTCCGTCTGGCGGCGCACTCAGTGCGCCGAACATCAGCCCGAAATGCTCGATACGCTGGGACGACGTTTCCTCGCACCACACGCCGTTGCGGCGAAAGCCAAGATTGGTCAGCGCAGCTGTCTTGAACTCGATCAATCTTTCCATCTCGGCGCACAGGCTGGGTGGCGCCTCGAGAGTATCTGTCAGGCTGCGGTCGACGGTGTCGTTCGCATCTGAATTTCTCCCAGTGGAGCGACCACCGAGCGTCGGAAATTTCACAGCATAACGGTGCTTTCGCGCATCGGTCTGGTAGCGGCGATAGTCAGTCGCACCGGCCAGGATATTTTTGCCTATCCATTCCAGAATCTCGGCCCGCTCCGAAGGGGTTCGGGAGCCAAAGTCGTCAGGAAGATGCCAGGCAAGCCGTCGCCTTTCGGCCGAGCTAACCCCCTTCAGTCGGTGCCCGGCAGTCGCTCGAGCGGCGTGGGGCAGCAAGGCCTTGAAGTGTCCGGCCGGCAGTCTGTAGCGCCGTTCGATCCGCGCGAGAATCGCCATGCTGCGGGCGCTCCTTGGTACCCGGTCTCCGGCAACCCAGGACTGCAGCGTGGCCCGGTCGAAACGCTCGCGCGGACGCACGATAGCCCTGCAAAGATGCCAGCATGATTCGCCATGTCGGGCGATGTGCAGGGCGAGCGATTCACGGAAGGTATCGGGTTCGCTCCATGAACTGAACAGCGGCTCTGGAAATTCGACAATGGGCTTCGGTCTCGGGCCTCTGCGCCGGGGAAGCGAAGAGTGATTACCGTCCGCTGCAGAAGGCGCAATTGTCCCGGTCCGTTGGCAGCTGGCAGGCGACATTCCTCAGTCCTGACGTTCATCCCTCCCACATGGTCGAAAACGCACGACCGCCGACGGACGCACCGCGCGGAATCGAAATGAACCGTTCCTACCGGGCTGTCGGCCCGCACTGAGTTGGATCCCGAGCCTCAGGGCAACCATCGGGCTCGGACGCCAAGTATTAAACGCCCTTGCACTTCCGATCCTCCTGCCTATTCTTTTCCTGCGCCCTCAAGGGCGCCGAGGCGTGAGAACCTTGCTTGTGAATCTTCCGTGGCTTCCATTTCGGCCGGGTGGCCGTCGCGCATGTCCAGACCGTTCGCGGTTAAAGGCGGCGGCGCATGTCCAAGCATGTTCTCAACACCCGGCTTTCGCCGACTGCCTCGCAAGCGGGAGGCAGGCGTGCGGACGGATTGCGACAGCTGCGGCCGCGTAGGCGGGTCGCTTAGCCGGCGGGTTGACGCATTCGCAAAGTGGCATTGGGCGGCACAGTGAAGGCAGGCGCCTGCCTGGAAGGGGAGCCGATCCCGTCCGAAGATGGGCCGGCCGCAGGTGGCCAAGAGCAGTTCCTTGCGGAGCTGTATCGAAGCGAGTCCCCAAAGCTGCTTCGAATCCTGTCGCGGCAGACCGGCAGCGGCGATGACGCCCAGGATCTCGTCCAGGACGTGTTCTTCCGCTTCACGAAAATGCATCAGTCGTGGTCGACGTCGCTCGACAGGCCGCAGGCCTACCTCCGGACAATCGCGGCCAATTTGCTCAAGGACCGGTCGAAGAATAACTTTAGAAATTCGGCCGGCCTGCACGTCGTGGCCGATGAGGAACTGCTGGCCGGCCCGGACCAGCAGACGCTTCTTGAATCGAGAGATATTCTCAGGCGCCTGGAGGCGGCTATGATGCGTCTGCGTCCCAAGACGCGGGAGATTTTCATGGCGCACCGGATCGACGGGATGAGCTACGCGGAGATTGCCGAACGGACCGGGCTCTCGGTCAAGGGCGTCGAGAAGCAGATGAGCAAGGCGCTCGTCCGGCTCGACCGCATCTTGAACCGCCCCTGAGGAGCGGATGAGCCTGTTTCCAACGGCGAGGGCGCGGATCCGGCGGGAGGCCGCCGCTTGGGTGGCCCGACTGGCGGAAAACGCGGGCACTGCGGAGCATGCCGCGTTCCGGCAATGGCGCGATGCGGATCCCCGTCATGCCGAGGCCTATGATCGGATCGCCGGCATCTGGAACCAGGCTGGAAGGGCATCCCGATCGCCGGCTGCCGATGCTTCGCGCATGGTCCGGCCCGCCGAGCGTCCGCAGATGCTCGGCTTCGCGCTGGCGGCGTCGCTGGCCTTTGCCGTCCTGGTTTCGGTTCTCCTGCTGGGATCGCGGTGGCTGCCTGGCGCCGGGCCAGAGCAGGAGCCGATGATCTTCGCCGCCGCAGTGGGAGAGATCAAAGAGATCAAATTGCCGGACGGTTCCAGGCTTGTTCTCGACTCCGGCAGCAGGATCGAGGCGGTGTTCACCGGAGCTGAGCGCAGGTTGATCCTGAAGGAAGGGCGCGCGCGCTTCCAGGTCGCGCATGAGACGAGGCCGTTCGCGGTCCGCGCCGGTTCCAGCGAGGTGCTGGCTACCGGCACCCTGTTCGACGTCAGCCTGATCGGAGGCCGGACCGCCGTGCTTCTGCTCGAAGGATCGGTGGAGGTTAGCACAGTCGACGACCGGCGGATGACCGAGCGCCTCAAGCCCGGCCAGAAGCTGATCGTCCCGGCTTCCGGGCCGCCTGAACGGCGGCCGGTGACACGTGGCGACACCGGCTGGATTGCTGGAATGATCGAGTTCGACGACATGCGGCTTGCTGACGCGGCAGCCTTGGCCAACCGCTACAGCAAGGTGCAGCTGAAGCTCGACGAGCAGGTCGGCGACCTGCGCGTGAGCGGAGCTTTCCGCACGGGCGATGTTGCCGGGCTCGCCAGTAGCCTGGCGGCGGCTTTCGAGCTGCGTCTCGTCCGCCTGCCCAACGGCAATCTCCTGCTGGCTCACGCCGATCCGGGCGAGCGCGCTCCGACAAGCTAGCGGCTGCCGGCTCCCAAGCGAAAATATTTTCGGGGGGTAACCTCCTCCTTCGTCGTCAACGCCCTCGAACGGCGCCGCAACGTGCGCCGGAGAAGGAGGGGGAAAGATGTTCGATCTTGAGTTCACACGGGCGGTGCACTGGATGGGCGCCACCGCAATCGCCGCGGTCCTGTGCACCACTGCCGCTCATGCCGAGCCTGCCCGGGAAGCCGACTATGCACTGCCCGCGCAGGAACTGGCGCATTCGCTGCGCGAGGTCTCCATCCGCTCGGGGATCAGCGTCATCGCGCCGAGCGAGCTGGTGTCGGGAAAGCAGGCTCCGCCGCTCAGCGGCCGGTATGGTGCGCGGCAGGCGGTCGATCTGCTTCTAGAAAGCAGCGGCCTTCGCGCGAAGCTGGTGGGGGACGCGATCGTCATCAGCCGCGCCGACGGACCGGCCGCCGGCGCGAGCGCTTCGGCTCCCCAGCCGGACGAAGCGGAGATCATCGTGGTGACCGGGTCGCATGTGCGAGGAGCACCGCCGACATCGCCCGTGATCACGCTGACACGCAGGCAGATCGAGCAGGCTGCCCCGGCTTCGGTCGAAGAGCTCATGCGCCGCCTGCCGCAGAATGTGTCCTCGGGGGTCGCGCAGGAGAATTTCGCGGTGACCGGCGCCGGTGCCGACATCACGGATCATGGGGCGGGCGTCAACCTGCGCGGCCTCGGCCAGCGCGCGACGCTGGTCCTGGTGAACGGGCGGCGGATCGCGCCGAGCGGCACCGGCTCGTTCGTCGACGTCTCGCTGATCCCGGTCTCGGCGATCGACCGGGTCGAGATCCTGACCGACGGCGCCTCGGCGATCTACGGTTCCGACGCGGTTGGCGGCGTCGTCAATTTCATCCTGCGCGATGATTTCGCGGGCGTCGAACCCATGCTGCAGCTTGGAACCACCACCCGCGGGGGCGGGCGTCAACTGCTGACCGGGCTCAGCGCCGGCGGCAGCTGGACCGGGGGGAGGGCGCTGCTGTCCTACGAATATCGCGACGAGCAGCCGATCAAGGCGAAAGACCGCGACTTCACGATCAATCTTCCGGACGGCTGGTATCTGTTCCCGCGGGAAAAGCGTCATAGCCTGTACGGCAACGCGCGGCAGGAGATCGCGAGCGGGCTGACGCTCAATCTCTCCGGAACCTATGCGGCGCGCGACACGCAGCGCTCCTTCATCGATGCGAGCCTGGTCCCGATCGACGGCCAGGCGAAAGCGCGCTCACTGGGCGGCACGGCCGCGCTGCACTTGGATTTCGGAGGATCCTGGGCTGCGGAAGCCAGCGCCGAATATTATCGCACCCGCACGCGGGAACGTCAGGTGCAGGGCGGCGCCCTGTTCAACCGGTTCGATACGTTCAACTCGTTTCGGGAGCTTGCGATCAAGGCGGACGGGCCACTCGTCGACCTCCCGGCCGGTCCGGTGAAGCTGGCGCTCGGAGCAGGGACGCGTCGCGAGCATTTTTCCAGCGAGTTCGAGACAAGGGTCAACACGCCCAATCCCCAGTCGGGCTCGCGGACGGTGAACTCGCTTTATGGCGAAATCCACCTTCCCCTGTTCAGCGAGCGCAACCGCCGCGCCGGGCTTGAGCAGCTGATGCTGACCGCCGCGGGACGTCTTGAGCATTATGAAGGGATCGGCTCCTCCTTCGATCCCAAGGTCGGGCTGCTCTGGTCGCCGTTGAGCGGCCTGGATTTTCGTGCATCCTACGGGACGTCGTTCCGGGCACCGCTGCTCTCGGAAACACTCGGCTTCTACAACGCCTTCCTGTTCCCCGCCTCGCTCCTCTACATCGATCCGAGCGAGGCGCCCGCCGGCGTCGGGGCGGCGATCATCGGCAACAATCCCGCCGTCGAGCCCGAAACGTCGAAGAGCTTCTCCGCCGGTGTTGAATGGAAGCCGCCCCAGGTTCAGAACCTGCGGCTGGCCGCCACCTATTATGCGATCCGCTTCTCCAACCGTATCGCTCTCCCGACCAACCAGATCGTGGTCGTCGGCGATCCGGCGCTCGAGCCAATCGTCACGCGGAGCCCGGACCTGGGCTTCGTCACGTCCCTGCTCGACGGCGCCGGGCAGGTGCTCGACTTTTCGGGGCCGGGCTTCAGCAATGGAAATGCGACACCGGCTGATATTGTGGTCATTGTCGATGCGCGGGTCTCCAACACGGCGGAGAGCCGAACCAGCGGCCTCGACCTCGCGCTCGATTATGGGTTCGAGCTCGGCAGCAATCGGTTCCAGCTCGGCCTCAACGCCAACAAGGTCTTCAAATTCGATGACCGCCTGACCAGCGCAAGTCCGGTCATCGCCACGCTGAACACGCCCTTCCATCCGGTCGACTGGCGCGCCAGGGCTTCGCTGGGCTGGTCGCGGGGGCCGCTCAGCGCGTTTGCCTTCCTCAATTACACCGCCGGCTATCGCGACAATCGCGCCGGACGATCGGAGCCGGTCCGGTCCTTCACCACGGTCGACGCGGGCATTGCCTATGACGCTGGAAAAGAGCGGGGCGGATTGCTGAAGGGCTTCCGGATCGCCCTCAATGCCCAGAACCTCCTGGACCAGGATCCTCCGAAGCTCCTGCCGGATCCCGGCTCGACGCGCGGCGTCGGCTATGATCCGGTCAATGCCACGGGGCGGGGGCGCACCGTATCGCTCCAGCTGAGGAGGAGCTGGTGAATAGGGGGGTCGATGCTCGCCGGCGCGGCGTTCACCGAAGCTTGGCCGGCGCCGCGGCCATCTTCCTCTGCCTGACCCAGCCGGCTGCCGCGCACGCGTCGGTAAGCAATCGCGAGCTGGTCGAAGTAGCCGACATCGACAGCCTCAGCGCATCCCCCGACGGCCGCTTCGCCGTGTTCCGGACCGTGCAGGCGGACGTGGGACGCAACAGCTATACGCTCCGCTGGTATTTGGTTGACCTGTCGAGCGGGTCGGTCCGAGACATCGGCAGCGGAGGCGAGCCGATCTATTTCGACCCCGGCTCGGTTCGGCCGGAGAAGGCGATCTGGCCGCCTGGTGGGGGCTCGGTCGTGGTGAGGGCGCTGGTCGATGGCGCCGTGGGTCTGTGGCGGGCGGAGTTGAGCGGCGGGCGAATGGTGCCGCTGGTGGTCCGCGACGCCGATGTGGAGGATTATTCGCTCGGGGCTGGCGGGCGCAGTCTCCTCTACAAGGTCGGTCCGTCGCGCGACGAGATCCGCCGCGCCGAGCAGCGCGAATATGATGAGGGCATCCTCGTCAACTCCTCGGTCGACCTGGCGCAGAATCTCTTCCGCGGCGGATCGATCAACGGGCGCATGTCGACCCAGCGCCTGGTCGGCTACTGGTACATCCGCGATGGCCTGACGTGGCGAGCGCCGCGCCAGCGGCGCCGCTACGACCTCCTGACCGGCGCCGACAGTGCGGTCGGGCTGCCGGAACCTGTCCCGCCGTTCAATTTTTCGGTTCCCGCGGGATTGGAGGCCGCAACCGCGGGCGGCGACACCGCGAGAGCGAACTGGGATAATGGCGCCGGTTCGCTGAAGGCACGGATGAGCGGCGGCTCGGAGGTTGCCTGCGCCGATCCCATGTGCGGAGCCATGCGGATTTCGGCGCTTGTCTGGCGGCCCGGCGGCAGGGAACTGCTCGTCACCTTCATCGACCGCGAGCTGCGCCAATCGCTTACCCTGTGGGATCCGGCCACCAATGTCCTGCGCAGGTTGACGGCGGCGGACGGCCTGCTGAGCGGCGGGAGGCGCTCCACTTTTCCCTGCGCGGTCGGCCGGGCGGCAGCGCTGTGCGTCGCCGCGGGTCCGGCATCGCCGCCCCGGCTCGAGCGTGTCGATCTTGAATCCGGGGACAGGGCCATCCTGTTCGATCCGAACCGGGACCTTCGGGCGAATTACCAGCCGGATACGCGCTACCTCAGCTGGAAGGTCAAAGGCGGCGCGCTCGCAACGGGCGTGTTGCTGACCAGGAAAGGTGCGCCGTTCCGCAACGCGCCGTTGTACGTCAACTATTATCATTGCGACGGCTTCGTGCGCGGCGGAACGGGCGACGAATGGCCCGTCACCGAATTGCTCGATGCGGGCTTCGCGGTGGCCTGCATCAATGTGGTGCCCTTGCCGGGCGCGCAGGACGGAGTTGAAAATTATCGCACGGGCTTCGAGGCGGTACGGGCCCTGATCGACCGGCTTGACGCCGAAGGGATTGTCGACAGCTCCAGGGTGGCCATGGGGGGATTGAGCTTCGGCAGCGAGGTCGCGCTCTGGACGGCGATGAACTCGAAACTGCTGGCGGCGCTGTCCATCGCCTCGGGGCAGATAGAGCCAGTCCGATACTGGCTGGATTCTATGCCCGGCAGCGATCGCGCCAAGGCCGTTCGCTCGGTCTGGGGGCTGGGCAGGCCTGAAGAGACGCCATCGAGGTGGAAGCTTGTCTCGCCTGCCTTCAATGCAGCGAGGATGCAGGTGCCGATCCTGTTCCAGCTGCCCGAACAGGAAGCCCGCATGATCCCGGAACTATATGCCCGGCTCCACCTGGCCGGGGTGCCGGCCGAGCTCTATGCCTTTCCGGACGAGGCTCACTTGAAGCTTCAGCCGCGGCACCGTCTCGCGGTTTACGAGCGCAACCTCGACTGGTTCCGTTACTGGCTGCAGCACCATCGCGATCCCGATCCCATGAAGAGCGAACAATATCGCCGCTGGGATTTGCTCAGGGAACGCTGGAGCAGGTCGACGGCGAGCGCCACGACTGAAGCCAAAGCTCAAGCGCGACCATCTCGCTGATCCTGAGCTGGACCTCGTCGGCCATCCACCCGTCACCGCCCAGCGCCGCCTCGATCGACGCGGGATCGATGATTCCGGCCGCCCTGAGCTCGCCGGACAGCAGCAGGTCGAGCATCTCTTCGCGGAGCCGGGAGAATGAGCGATGGAACATGCTCTGCAGGCTTCCCTTGGCCCGGCGACGAAGGACCGAGGCGGGAACGATCCCGGCGAAGGCGTCCCGGGCAACGGCCCGGTCGCGCCCTCCGCTCAGCCACATCCAGGAGGGAATCCGAAGGCAGAGCTCGAGCAGCGGTTGGGCCAAGAGAGGATGGAGCAGGCTGACCGGCGACACGCCCCGGTCGAGGAAGTGCTGGATGTGGACGATCGCTTCGACATGCTCGCGCTTGCCAGGCGGTGCGTCGAGCCGTTCCAGCCATGGGTGCAGCTCGCGTCGAACGGTGCAGTCGGTGGCTAGAAAGGAACGATCCTCCTTCCACCGCGGGCGTCGTCTCACCGAGCGCCTCGTGGCCGCAAGGACGACATCCCAGAGCGTGCAGTTCGCGCGCTCGGCAATGTCGGTGATTGTTCCAGCGGCCTGGCGGAAGCCTCCGGCCCGCAGGGCATCGAGCACGGGCGATGCCGTCGAGATCGAGCAGAAGAGATTGTCCCCGCCGGCGCCGTCCAGCAGCAGCGAAGCGTGGACCCCGGTTGCGGCGCCTCGCGCCGCGCGCTCGAACGGGGCGAGGAGCGGGTTTATGGTCGGCCTGAACGAATGACGGGCCGGCAGCTCCAGCGTGCCGCCCTCAGGCTCGGCGATTTCCTGAAGTGGCGCTCCGCATTGGGTAGCAACCTCGCGCGCATAGAGCCGTTCGTCGCCATCCGGCGATCGCGTCACGAAGTTGATGGCTGAAAAATCGCGGCCTGCATTCGAGAGGCACGCCGCAATGATCGATGAATCGAGCCCGCCCGAGAGGCGCAGGGCAATGCCGTGCGAACCTGCCTGCGCTGGGACGACAGACAAGGCCAGCTCTCGAATCCGCGTTTCGGCAGCGGCAGCGTCGGTGATGGCAAGATCGCGCCCAACGAACGCTCCCGGATGCCAGATGCTCGTTTCGACCCAGGGGCCTGAGCCATCTCGAGCGCCGAGCATTCCCGGGAGCAGCTCCGAGATATCTTCCAGTCCGGTGCGGCGGGTGCGCAGGAACGGGAATTGCAGCCAGTGGACGGCGAAATGCAGGTCGGCGCGAGGCGCGGCGAGGATCCCGAGCTGCATGGCCAGTTCCGCGTCCGACACGAAATAGGTCTGGTCCCCTGGTCCGCAGCGATGGACCGATACGCTGCCCGAAGGTTCGCGGTAGGCGCCGGCCTGGTCGCGGCAAGCGAAGAAGAGGGCGTAATTGCCCCAATATCCTTCGAGCGCGTGGCCAAGCGCAGAGGAGCCGGCGGAGGCGATCTCCGGCGGAAGAATCTCCACCCGCTCGTTCCCGCCGGAAAAGAGCTGGCCCACCAGGATCGATCGCCCGTCGGTCAGCAAAGGCGTGTCTTCCGGGGCGACGAGCAGCAGGTCGGAAGTCTCGGCGGTTTTCGTCAGTCCGATCGATTGCGAGCGGGCGAGCAGCGCATGGCGGTGCGCGCCGCGGCCGACCGCTAATGCGTAGCGCGCGAACACCGGACCACCCGCACGGCGCGGAACCGCGCGACGGCCTCCAGCGCATCGTTGAGCAGCAGATCATCGGCCTGGACCCAGCAATGCGCCGCGAAGGGATCCAGCTTCGCCCCGAAGACGAGCATCGCGCCGCTTCTCGCGGGCCCCAGCCAGCGAAGGAGGGACAGGGAGTCGAGGAGGCAGTTCGGCTTGATCGGCACGAGCCTTCGAGCCGTCATGAACCGCCTCGCGTCACCAATCAGGCGCTCCGGGTTGCCATCCGCCTCGCAATGCCCGTGGCAGGTGAGTATGTCGGCCAGGATTTTCTCGATCGGTTTTTTGGCAAGCCCCGCCCTGGTGCTGTAGACCAGCCATGCGATCCAGACGATCTCGGCTAAGGCCGCGCCATGGACGTTCGCTTCGTCGGCGACGCTGCGTTTTGGATCCGGGCATATGGCGCGAAGGATCTCCGCCGGCGCTCCGTCGATGACGAACGCATCCTGTAGTCGCTGGTCCGAAAGGAGAGGGAAGCCCGCGGCAAATGAGGACAGGAAGAGCGCCTCATCCTCATCTTCCAGCATGAAGTAGCTGTCCGCGCGCTCGTCCATGAAGACGGCGTGTCCATCGATAATGCCGAAGCTGAGGATCGGTGGGCTGGCGGTCATGGGGTGCCGATTTCGGGGAAAAAGGGGCACGCAGGGCGCCGGCCCTGCGCGCCCCCAAGTGCCTGCCTCAGGCAAGTCCCGCCGCGGGCGTGTACAGGCCGGCGAACTCGATCACTCCGCGAATGTCGCCGCGGGTCGAGCGGCTTACGCGGCCGAGCGCGACGCGGCGCACATCAGCTTTGTCATGCTTTGTCATCTTGCTTCTCCTTGTGCTGCGCCTTTTGTGCAGCGGATGAAGCCTAGGGAGCGGCGTCTGAAGTACCTATTCTATAAGGTCGATATATGCCGAATGTTGGCGGCGCGGCCGTGAAGCCG
>JALYNQ010000102.1 GCA_030773115.1 Pseudomonadota bacterium | reverse complement strand
TGGTCGACCATTCCGCAGTCTGGGAGATGTCGCCCCAGATCTCACCGCCGTTGAAGACTACGCCGTCGGAATCGTAGATGTTGATCGCCGGCACGGTTTCATTGGCGGCGATATGCCAGTCCGCGTTGGTTGCGTTGTAGGTCGCGCCTAACGTGTTTTTGATCCAGTATTCCTTGTATCCGTAGTCGCCACTTAAGGTAACCATTGTAGTCCCGCTCCAATCGCTGGGTTCTGCTTGGCGCTATTCGCCACGGTTCCCGACGCGCCCCTGGCGTCGATTGTCGTGTTTGCTGGGATGCCGCTGACGGTCGAAGTACCAGCGCGAGTAATTTGTTGTTAATTTAATGAAACCCGCCGTCCGTAACTTAATAAAGCTCATGTGTTCCCACCCCCCCAAGAGGGCGCGTGCCAAGCACTGCAAACCCAGGGATTTGCGCTTTGATTATAAATATTTACTTACCGTGAGCTGGATAGCGTCACGGCAGGCCCGGAACGGACCAATTAGTACGGAAGAACGGAAACTCCCCCCGCTCTTAAGCGCAACATCGCCCAAATTTGACGACTGACACAATCCCCACGCGAGGGGTTTACGCCAAACCGATGGGCCCGACGGATAAGGGGCGGGTCATAGGTGGAACTGCCAAGGGCTAACCCGTTGATCGAAATAGGTAACGCTTGGCGGCCACGCGCTTGCGAGCAAGAATTTTGCCGGAATTGCGGGAGGAACTGGCTTGGAGCTGTGTCGATCGGCCAAGTTGTCGCTTGGCCTCGTTAAACTGCTGCTAATTCATCATCCCGCAGTGCGAGAGCCTGTCGGGAGTGGTGGTTTTGTTGACTCGAGCACATCGCGCGTGCCCACAATGGGTCGGTTTCAGTTATGACCGCAATGGCAGCTTTCCACCCGTTCCGGACATTGGCACTCGCTGGCGGCCTGCCCACCATGTCCGTGCGTCTTGATAACTTCCGTTAGCTATTTGACTGCCCGATTGTCGGCTAGCGCGTCAGTATATTGCGACGGAGTGGGCGATGCTTTTACCTCGGATTGCGCGTCAGCCGTGGACCAAACCGCAGCTCAAACTTCTCGGCAAGCTCAAGGACGTCAGCGGCGCACAAGGCGCCGGTGCTCAAAGCGCAGGGTTTAAGACCTAGCGATCGATAATCGGTTGGCCGGACTTCCGCATTTTTCTGGCCAAGGCAATGGTTGTGCCCACCGATTGCGGCATGCGCTAGCCTTTGGCGGGAAAGCGCAACACCAGCCGCATCCCTTCCGGGCGCCATTGCTGGACGTGGCTTCCGCGGAGGTCGTGCCTGGCACTCATCGCTATCAGCGACAGGCCAAAGCCTTCGCTCTTGGGTGGTTCGATATTGTCGAGACCTGTTTCACTCCATTCGATTACAAGCTCGTCGCCCTCTTCCCACCAGTGCAATGAGACATGGCCGCCAGATTTCGACAGTGCGCCATGCTTCGATGCATTGGTGAACAATTCGTGGAGGATCATCGACAGGCCGATTACCTGGCCGGAATCGATCACCACTGGCGGGCCGCTGCACTCCGCGCGGCCGGCGGAAATTGCGGCTCCGAGCATCTGGCGCGCGATCCGATCGACCCTCGTGTCACCCCATTCGGATTGCACGAGCAGGTCATGACCCGCGGCCAGCGAGGCTAATCGTTCCTCGAAAGATCGCATGAACTCGTCGAGATCGTCCGAATTCTGGGCCGTGAGATGGGCAATCGACGCTATCAGGGTCAGGCTGTTCTTGACCCGATGATTCAGCTCGCCAAGCAGCCGCTCGCGAAGCTCGGATTGGCGCGTCCTTTCCGAAATGTCGCGCAGGAAGCCAATGAACAGCTTCGATCCGAACTGGTCGCTGCAGGTGATGGACAGTTCGACCTTGATCTCGGTTGCATCTCGGCGGACGGCTTCGATTTCGATCAGCCGGTCGAGCACCGGGCCGCGACCGGTCGCCAGGTAATTGGCCATGCCTCGCGTATGAGCCTCGCGGTAGCGCTCGGGGATGATCAATTCGGTTAGCGAGCGGCCGCGGCACTCTTGCCGCGGCCAGCCGAAGACCCGCTCTGCCTTACCGTTCCAGCCCAGCACGCGGCCATCGCAGT
>JALYNQ010000101.1 GCA_030773115.1 Pseudomonadota bacterium | reverse complement strand
ATGCCAAGCCTATAGCAAGGGCGATTTTACGGTTCAAAGACTCTTGGAGCCGCTTCCAAAAAATCTGTGGAGAGCGCCTGCCCGTTGCATGAAGGCCACAGGAATCGGCTTTTGTTCTAGCGGAAGGGCGGCTCGTCGAAGGCGCGGAGCTTGCGCGAATGGAGCTTGGCGCCCTCGCGCCTGAGGATTCTGAGGGTCTCGATCCCGATTCGCAGATGCTGGCTGATCGCACGTTCGTAAAAGGCGTTGGCCTGGCCGGGCAGCTTGATCTCGCCGTGCAGCGGTTTGTCCGAGACGCACAACAAGGTGCCGTAGGGGACGCGGAAGCGGTAGCCCTGCGCCGCTACCGTCGCCGATTCCATGTCGACCGCCACCGCGCGCGACTGGTTGAAGCGCAATGCCGACAAGGTGAAGCGCAATTCCCAATTGCGGTCGTCGGTAGTGACGACGGTGCCCGTGCGAAGCCGCCGCTTCAGCTCCTGGGGCTCCTCGCCGGTCACCTCGATCGCGGCGTCGAACAAAGCCTGCTGGATCTCGGCGATGGCCGGGATCGGCACTTCGGTCGGCAGCACGTCGTCCATGACATGGTCGTCGCGCAGATAAGCGTGCGCCAGCACGTAATCGCCGATCGTCTGGCTGGGGCGAAGCCCGCCGCAATGGCCGATCATCAGCCATACTTCGGGCCGCATCACCGCGAGATGGTCGCAGATCGTCTTGGCGTTGGACGGGCCGACGCCGATATTGACCAGGGTGATGCCATCGCCTTCGGGCGTCATCAGATGATAGGCCGGCATCTGGTGCCGCCGCCATACGCCGGCCGCGATCTGCTCCTCCGCGTCGGCGAGGTCGCCATGCTCGAAGGTGCCGCCCGGAACCGACAGCGACGTGAATCGGCTGGCTGGGTCGCGCAGGGCGCCAACGGCGAAGCGCACGAACTCGTCGACATAGCGGACATAGTTGGTGAACAGCACGAAGCGCTGGAAATGCTCGGCCGGAGTGCCGGTGTAATGCTTGAGGCGGGCCAGGCTGAAGTCGGTGCGGAGCGCGTCGAACAATGCCAATGGCCGGGTCGGATCGAGCGTCACGTCCCAGGCGCCATCGACCACCTCGTCGCCGATGTGGATCAGGTCGGTCGACGGGAACCAGCGCGACAACTCGACCGTCGAAATGCCGGTCAGGTCGAGGTCGCCGCCGTCGAGCACATAGGGGTAGGGGATTTCGCTGGCCGAAGTGCCGACGCTGATCTCGACCGGATAATCGCGGACCAGATGTTCCAGCTGCTCGCGCAGATAGTCGCGGAACAGGGCAGGGCGCGCGATCGACGTTGTGTAGATGCCGGGCTGGTTCAGCCGGGCAAAGGCGCGGGCCGGGGCCGGCTGGGGCGTTTCCGGATCATATTCGATCCGCAACTCGGGATAGGAGAAGGCACCCTCATCGCGCTCGACGGGATCGGGCCGAATTCCCTTTTTGGCATATTGGGTCAGCGCTTTTCGGAGGCGGCCGACCGAGGCTTCGTAGCGGGATTCGAGTTGGTCTAGGATCGATTCAATATTATTCTGTTCTGTCATGAGGGCCCCGCTTGCCCCCACATTGTGGCGCTGGCAAGACAATTGCCATGGGCCTCCTCTCCATCCGCGTCACTCCGCGTTCGGCGAAGCCGGGCGTCGGCGAATGGAAGACCGACGCCGGCGGCCGGCCGTTCCTCGAGGTGCGGGTCGCCGCCGCCCCGGCGGACGGTGCGGCCAACGATGAGGTCATCAGGCTACTCGCCAAGTCGCTTGGGCTTCCCAAGTCCCGGCTTGCCGTCGTCAGCGGCCAGGCGGCGCGTCTCAAGCGGATCGAGCTGCCGCTCAATGAGACGGAAATCCGGGCGCGGATCAGTCGCTGAGCAGGCTCATGCAGGTGCCTCCGGCCTCCGCCTTTTGAAGGTCCGACAGGTCGACTTCGACCACGACGAAGCCGCGTTCGCGCAGCTTGGCTGCGGTTCCCGGGCTGCCGGCGGCCATGATCAGCCGATCACGTGCGCGAACGACATTGGCCGCGAATGGTTCGCCATCGGCAACGGTCAAAGGATCCGTGTCCGGGAACAGCGAAGGGTCGACCCAATCGGGATTGACCAACAGGGTGGGGCGACCTTCACGGTCAATTCCAGCGTATGTCACCGCGGTCTTGAGATGCAGGCAGCGGCCCAGTTCGACCGGCACGACCCGATAGCCGAGCCGGGCAACCACTTCTTCCAGCGCCGAACTGCCCGCAGCGTCGGTCCGGCTCGATTGACCGACATAAAGCGTCTTGCCGATCCTGAGCACGTCGCCGCCGTCGAGCGTTCCGGCCGCCAGGCTGCGGACCGCGAAATATGCCCCGAGCCCCTCGGCCGTCGACCGCGTCTCGCCGGCACGCGCTGGCGTGCCGGGCCGTGTGATGATCGCATGGTCGCCCAGCAGGATCGCAGTGTCCTCGACAAATACCGCGTCGGGATCGTCGGGCAGATAGGGCAGGCGAATCACGTCATACCCGGCATCCCTGAGCGCCTGCTCATAGCCGGCATGCTGAACAGCGGCGCGGTCCGGGTCGATCGGCTGGCGATCGAGATGGGTGAGGGCGCATTCGACAATGCGCGGGCTGACCTGGCGGGTGAAGGCGAGAGGCATTCGGCGGTCCTAACCGGGGTCGCCCAAAAGAAAAGGGCGGCTCGGCAATCCGAACCGCCCCTTGAGTTTTTGTCATTGCGAGCGAAGCGAAGCAATCCAACTGGATCGCCACGGCGCTCCGCGCCTCGCGATGACGACTAACGCTTGCTGAACTGGAACGACCTGCGCGCCTTGGCCCGACCGTACTTCTTGCGCTCGACCACGCGGGGGTCGCGGGTCAGGAAGCCTTCGCGCTTGACCGCGGTGCGCAGCGCCGGCTCGTAGCGCGACAGCGCCTGGGCAATGCCGTGCTTGACCGCTCCGGCCTGGCCCGACAGCCCGCCGCCCTTGACGGTGGCAACGACGTCATACTGGCCGGCCCGGTCGGTGACGTCGAACGGCTGGTTGATCACCAGGCGCAGCGTCGCACGAGCGAAGTAGATCGACTGATCGCGGCCGTTGACCTCGATCTTGCCGGTGCCCGGCTTCAGCCAGACGCGCGCAACGGCGTCCTTGCGGCGGCCGGTGGCATAGGCGCGGCCATATTTGTCGAGCTGCTGCTCGCGCAGCACAGCCTGGATTTGCGGGCCCTGGGTGGACACCGGCGCCTCGACGGTTTCCGTCACGGCGGCGGCTTCGCTTTCACCACCTTCGACAGCGACCGTCTCGGTCGCTTCGGCTACGGCCGGAGCCTCCGGAGTTTCGCTGGTCAGCGCACCGAGGTCGGCGAGGGATTTCTTCTTGTCGGCCATATTATGCGCCCACCTTGTTCTTGCGGTTCATCGACGCGACGTCGAGAAGTTCGGGGTTCTGGCCGCCGTGCGGATGCTCGGTGCCGTTGTAGAGGTGCAGCGCGCGCATCTGGTCGCGGCCGAGCGGACCGCGCGGGATCATGCGCTCCACGGCCTTCTCCAGCACGCGCTCGGGAAAGCGCCCCTCGAGCACCTTGCCCGCGGTCACTTCCTTCAAGCCCCCGGCATAGCCGGTGTGCTTGTAATAAGTCTTCTGCGCCAGCTTGCGGCCGGTGAAGCGCACCTTGTCGGCGTTGATCACGACGACATGGTCGCCGCAGTCGACGTGCGGGGTGAAGCTCGGCTTATGCTTGCCGCGCAGGATGTTGGCGATGATCGTCGCCAGGCGGCCGACCACCAGATTCTCGGCATCGATCAGATGCCACTTCTTTTCCACCTCGGCCGGCTTGGCCGACTTGGTGGTCTTCATCAGCGCCTTCATGGGCTGGACCTCTTCTCAAAAATGCGGGAGGCGCCAGATGAACCGGCGCCGTCGAGGCGGCCTAATGCTGACGAGAGGCGAGAAAGTCAAGCAAAAGCGGGGCTTTGCTGACGGGTAAAATATTACCGGGTATTCTCTTCCACCCAGTCACCGAAGTCGGCCGACAGCCGCTCGATCGGCCAGACCACGATCGCCGGCACGTCGTAGCTGTGCAGCTCCTTGATGCGCGCAATAAGGGCGTCGGCCTTGTCGAGCGTCGTCTTGAACAGCGCGGGCGTCTCCGTCGCAGTCTCGACCCTGCCTTCCCACCGATAGATGGAGCGACAGGGCTGCAAAATGTTCACGCAAGCCGCCAACCTTTCTTCGACGGCCGTCATGCCGATGTCCTGGGCCTGGCCGGGATAGGTGAAGGTGGCGTAGACGGTGACGACGCTCATGGTCTTGCCCTTCCATCGACGTGGGCGCCCCAGGCGAAGGCGGCGACCACCAATGCCCCCACCGCCTGGTGAAGCACGGCCAATATGATGTTCATCCCGGTCATCACCGTGGCGATGCCGAGCAATATCTGCGTTCCGAAGGCATTGTGGATCGCTTTCGAGGCGCGAGGATCGATCGGCTTCACCCGGCGCGAGAAGATGACGAGCGCTGCAACCACCACCAAAGCCCACCAGCGGTGAAGGAAGTGCAGCAGATATGGATCGTTAGTCAGCGCGTGGAAGACGCCTTGGCTCCAGTCGACGCCGTCGGGGTACAGCTTGCCCTGCATCAACGGCCAGTCGCTGGCGACATAGCCGGCGTTCAGGCCTGCGACCCAGGCGCCAAGCAGCAGTTGGATGAACAGGATCAAGGCGGTGAGGGCGCTTTCTCGCGTGATGCGGGCAGGGCGGTTGATTCCGGTTTTGGCCAACTGCCTCAGGTCCAGCGCCGTCCAAATTAGCGCGGCCATGATGAACAGGGCGAGCAGCAGATGCGCCGACAGTCGGAAATGGCTGACGTCGGTCCGCTCGACCAGTCCCGACTGGACCATGAACCAGCCGAGTGCGCCTTGCGCCCCGCCAAGCAAGAACAGGCCGACCAGCCGCCAGCCATAGCCTTGGGGGATGGCCCGCTTCACCGCGAACCAGATCAGCGGGAGAGCAAAGGCCAGGCCGATCAGCCGCCCCAGCAGCCGGTGCACCCATTCCCAGAAGAAGATGAACTTGAACGCGGCGAGATCCATGCCCGCGGGCCCGTTGATCTCGCGATATTCGGGCGTCTGCTGGTACAGGTCGAAGGCATGCTGCCACTGGTCATGGGTCAGCGGCGGGATCGCCCCGCGGATCGGCTGCCATTCAGTGATGCTGAGGCCGCTCTCGGTAAGTCGAGTAATCCCCCCGACCACAACCATCAGGAAAACCAGGCCGGCGACAAACAGCAGCCAGTTGGCAATTGCTAGCGGGCGCAGCCTGGATGCTATCGTCGCAGAGGGTTGGGCGAAGGCCGAGTCCATATGGCGGCGCGATATGGCCGGATCACGACGGCTTGCCAATGATCCCGAAAATTTAGCAATGTGATATTGTCACGTGGGCAAAGCGACGTTATATCCTGAGCCATGTCGCTCCTCGCGATCCCCACCCATCGGCTTGACCGGATGGCCATCGGCCTGTCCGGGCTTTGCCTCGTCCATTGCCTGGCGACAACTGTGCTGCTCGCGCTGGCGGCGGCGGCCGGTGGGATGCTCGGGGCGCCAATCATCCATGAAGTGGGCCTCGGCCTGGCGATGGTGATGGGGGCGATTTCGCTCGGCCGCGGCATCCTCGAACATGGCTATTCCATGCCCAGCGCGGTTGGCGGCCTTGGCCTTGGCGTCATGGCCGGGGCGCTGACGATGCCGCATAACGGCAGCGAGGCGCTTTACACGGTCGTTGGCGTGGCCATCCTGGCACTCGGCCACCGCCTCAATTTCATCGCCGCAGAATAGAGTGAGCTTTGCAGCCATGCCGGGGCATGGCGAGAAGCGCGCTGTTTGCTTGCGGCTGAGGGCCGCAAAGCCTATCTTCCAACCATGTCAGCTCATTCCCACCAGCTTCATCAGGGCAATTCACTTCGCGACGCTGCGGCGCGGAGGATGGTCGAGCGGGGCGAGCAGTGGACCGACATGCGCGCCTCGGTGTTCGACGCGTTGGCAGGCTTCGACAAGCCGGCGAGCGCCTATGACATCGCCGAGGCCGTTTCCAAGGCGCGCGGCAAGCGGGTCGCGGCCAATAGCGTCTATCGCATCCTCGACCTGTTCGTCGGCACCAACCTCGCCCGCCGGGTCGAGAGCGCCAACGCTTATGTCGCCAACCAGCATCCGGGCTGCCTGCATGACTGCATATTCCTGATCTGCGACAATTGCGGGCAGACCACGCATATCGATGACGACAAGCTGTCCGAAGGCGTCCGCTCGGCCGCCGAGGGCGCGGGTTTCGCCGAGGTGCGCCCGGTGATCGAGGTCCGCGGCCGCTGCGAAGACTGCAGCTAGCGCCACCTTGTTCGCGTTCAGAATTTAAAGAATTCCGATGGGGGGCATCGAGATCGCAGCAGCGCTGCTGGGCGTCATCAACGTCCTGCTGGTCGTGCGCCGGTCTATCTGGAACTACCCGTTCGGCATCGCCATGGTGGCGCTCTATTGCTTCGTCTTCTGGGACGCCAAGCTCTATTCCGACGCGCTGCTGCAAATCTTCTTCTTCCTGATCCAGCTCTACGGCTGGTGGGCCTGGGCCCACGCCAGACGGGTCGATCACGGCGTTGCGGTCGGTTGGCTGACCAATAGCGCCCGTGTTCGCTGGCTGGCCGGGACCGCTGTCGCCACCGTCATCTGGGGTCTGGGCATGGCCCGCTACACCGACGCGGTGGCGCCGATGGCCGATGCGACCGTCGCCGGCCTCAGCGTTTCCGCGCAAATCCTCCAGTCCTTCCGCAAGGTTGAGAGTTGGATATTGTGGGTAAGCGTGGACATTTTGGCGGTCGGCCTGTTCGCTTGGCGCGGGCTCGAAGTGACCGCCGCCCTCTACACTTTGTTCCTGCTGTTGGCCGTGCTCGGCCTCACCCAGTGGCGCAGGAAGGCGATGGCATGAAGCGCGGATTCTTGCTGGGCAAGTTCATGCCGCCCCACGCCGGCCACATCTCCCTCATCGACGCAGCGCGACGGCTGGTGGATGAGCTGACGATCCTGGTCTGCTCGCTGCCCGACGATCCGATCCCTGGGCAGCTGCGCCTCGAATGGATCCGCTCGATGTTCCCCGGTTGCCGGGTCGTGTGGCACGGCTCTCCCGCTCCCCAGGCTCCGGAGGACAACCCTAGCTTCTGGCCGATCTGGCGCGGCATCGTCGCCAAGGCCCATCCGGAGCCGATCGATTATCTGTTCGCCGGAGAGGCTTATGGCGAGGAGCTTGCCTGCCAGGTTGGCGGGCTGTTCGTGCCTTTGGGCGCGCGAGTGCTTGGCGCGGACCAGGCCGGGCTGGGCGGGCTGACGGCGTCCGCCGTGCGGTCGGATCCCTGGGGTCATTGGCGGTTCCTGCCGGCCCCGGTTCGCGACCACTTTGCCCTGACCATCTGCGTCCATGGCGTCGAAAGCGTTGGCAAGTCGATGCTCGCCGAACGTCTGGCGGCGCATTATTCGACCGTGCTGGTGCCCGAATATGGCCGTACCCACTGCGAAACCTACGGCACCGACTGTCGCGAGCAGGATCTGCTGCTGATCGGCAATGCCCAGCAGGCGATGATCGAGGCGGCGCGGCCGTGGTGCAACAAGCTCGTGATCGCCGACACCGACGCGCTGATGACCGCTGCCTGGTCGCAAATGATGATCGGCTATGCGCCCGACGCCTTGATCTGCCACCGTCAGGCCAACCTCTATCTGATGCTGGGCACCGACGCGCCGTTCATCGACGACGGAACCAGAGTTTATGGCGAGCCCGAGGTCCGGGCGCGATTTGATCGGGTGTCGCGCGAAGTGCTGGCCGTGGCCCGGGCAAACCGCGTCGAAATCAGTGGCAGCTGGGACGAGCGCTTCGACCTCGCCTGCGCAGCAATCGACGATCTTTGTCGGCGCCGGTCTGAGCTTTTCGTGAGCAATTGCTGAAATCGCAGACAGATTGGTGACATAGACGCTGCATAGGGATAAGTCCGCCGCCATGTCCGAACGCCCTGAAACGCCCCTGCTCGACCAGGTTCAGTATCCGGCTGACATCCGCAAGATGGAGAAGTCGCAGCTTCCTCAGCTCGCCGACGAGCTGCGCGCCGAAATGATCTCGGCCGTGTCGCAGTCTGGCGGGCATCTCGGCTCCGGCCTCGGCGTGGTCGAGCTGACCGTTGCGGTCCATTATGTGTTCGACACGCCCAGCGACAAGCTGATCTGGGACGTCGGCCACCAATGCTATCCGCACAAGATCGTCACCGGTCGCCGCGACCGCATCCGGACGATCCGCCAGGGCGGGGGTCTGAGCGGCTTCACCAGGCGCTCCGAGAGCGAATATGACCCATTCGGAGCCGCCCACAGCTCGACCAGCATTTCCGCCGCGCTGGGTTTCGCCATCAGCAACAAGCTGGCCGACCGTCCCGGCCGGGCGATCGCGGTGATCGGCGACGGGGCGATGAGCGCCGGCATGGCCTATGAGGCGATGAACAATGCCCATGAGGCCGGCAACCGGCTGATCGTCATCCTCAACGACAATGACATGTCGATCGCGCCGCCGGTCGGCAGCTTGCGCAACAGCCTTGCCAGGCTCGTGTCCTCGGGCATGTATTTGGGGCCGCGGCGGCTGGCCCAGAAGCTGGCGCGAGCGATGCCCGAACCGCTCCACCGCGCCGCGCGCAAGATGGAGGAATTTACCCGCGGCTGGGTGACCGGTGGCACATTGTTCGAGGAGCTGGGCTTCTACTATGTCGGCCCCGTCGACGGCCACAATGTCGAGGCGCTGGTAGAAGTGCTCGAAAATGTCCGCGATGCCGAGGAAGGTCCGATCCTGGTCCATGTGGTGACCAAGAAGGGCAAGGGCTATGCGCCGGCGGAGAATGCCGCCGACAAATATCATGGAGTGGTCAAGTTCGACATCGTCTCGGGCAAGCAGGACAAGGGCCCGGGCGGCGGCCCGCCGGCTTATACCGCGGTGTTCGCCGAAGCGCTCAAAGCCGAGATGGCGCGCGACGATAAGATCGTCGCAATTACCGCCGCAATGCCGTCGGGCACCGGGCTCGACAAGGTCGAGGCGGCCTTCCCCGACCGCACCTTCGATGTCGGCATCGCCGAACAGCACGCCGTGACCTTTGCCGCCGGCCTGGCTGCGCAGGGCCATCGGCCGTTCTGCGCCATTTACTCGACCTTCCTGCAGCGCGCCTATGACCAGGTGGTCCACGATGTCGCCATCCAGAACCTGCCGGTCCGCTTCGCCATGGACCGTGCCGGCCTGGTCGGCGCCGACGGTTGCACTCACGCCGGAAGCTTCGACCTCGCCTATCTCTGCACCCTGCCGAACTTCGTTGTGATGGCCGCTGCCGACGAGGCGGAGTTGGTGCATATGGTCCATACCATGGCATTGCACGACAGCGGGCCGATCGCCGTGCGCTATCCGCGCGGCAATGGCCGTGGGATTGCTCTCCCGGCAACGCCGCAACGGCTGGAGATCGGCAAGGGCCGGATTGTCCGCGAGGGCAAGAAGGTTGCCATATTGTCGCTCGGAACGCGGCTCGAAGAGGCGGAAAGGGCCGCCGACTTGCTCGAGGCCAAGGGTTTGCCGACAACGGTCGCCGACCTGCGCTTCGCCAAGCCGCTCGACGAGGAGCTGATCCGCGAGCTGCTGACCACTCACGAAGTGGCGGTGACCGTCGAGGAAGCGGCGATCGGTGGCTTCGGAGCCCATGTGCTGACCATGGCCAGCGACGAGGGGCTGATCGATGCCGGGCTCAAGCTGCGCACCATGCGATTGCCTGATCTGTTCCAGGACCAGGAATCGCCGCAGAAGCAATATGACGAGGCAAGGCTCAACGCGCCGCATATCGTCGATACGGTGCTGAAGGCGCTGCGCCGCAACGACCTGGGCGCCGGCGCGGGAGCGATCGCCTGACTCTCGGCGAGTGGCTGCTTTACGGCATGGTGGGGCTGTTCGGCCTCTTCCTCCTGACCATGCCGATGTCGCGCCGCCGCCATCATTGGCTATGGCGCAAGCGCGGCCGCGTCGATTTCGAGCGCTTCGAGCGAGCGATGGTCAAGACGTTCGTCTCGCCCACCACGATCCGTTTCCTGTGGCGGGAGCTGGCGCCCTTTTATCACGCCCCCTTGCGGCCGCTGCCCGGAGACAGGCTGGAAAGCCAGATCATGATCGACCGGCCCGAGATCGAGGGCCTGGTCCTGCATTTCTGGCGTTCGATGCGCGGGTCCGATCCGCTGCCGGCATTCTCCCCGCTTGGACCTGACCCGACCGTTGCCGAACTGGGCCGTCACCTCGACCTGATGGCCGGCTGGACGATCCGGAGCGCGGCGTGAGCGGATGGCGCAAGTGGGCCGCGTGGGGCCTGGTTGCCTTGCTGATTTTCCTGATCCTGGTGTCCTTCCTGCCATTGTGGTGGACCGACCGCTGGTGGGTGAGGCTGTGGGACTTCCCGCGACTGCAGGTGGCTGGACTTCTGCTGATTGGGGGGATCGCGATACTCTTCCTGCTGAAGCGGACCCGTGCATTCTGGGCGCTGATCGCTGCGATTACGGCAGCGCTGCTCTGGCAGGGCAGCCATTTCCTTGCCTATTTCCCGCCCTATCCCGAGCAGGTCGAGAGCGCGGAACATTGCCCGCCAGGACGGCAGATATCCGTGCTGAACGCCAATGTGCTGATGAGCAACAAACAATATGAAGAGCTGCTGCGCCTGGTGAAAGAGCGCCAGCCTGACGTGCTTCTGTTGCTCGAACCCGGGTTCGATTGGGCCAAGGCGGTCGAGCCTCTGCGAACGACTTATCCTTATCAGCTATCGGAAACGCTTCCGAATACCTACGGCATGATCCTCATGTCCCGTCTGCCGATCCAGGGGCGGATCGAGCATCTGCTCCAGCCCGGCGTGCCGTCGGCCCATATGCATCTGCGGCTCAGGGATGGTGAGCAGGTCAACCTGCACGCCCTTCATCCCGAGCCACCCTATCCCGGCGACGATAGCGGCGAGCGCGACGCCGAGCTCGTGATGGTTGGCCGATATGTCCGCGACATGGGCCGCGCCACGATCGTCATGGGCGATCTCAACGATGTCGGCTGGTCGCGAACCTCCCGCCTGTTTCGCAAAGTGGCCGGCATGGCCGACCCGCGCGTCGGCCGCGGCTTCTATCCGACCTATAATGCCAACTACCCGCTGCTCCGCTGGCCGCTCGACCATCTGTTCGTCTCGCCGCACTTCGAGCTGATGCAGATCGACCTGCTGCCGGACATCGGTTCCGACCATCTGCCGATCTACTTCCGCCTCTGCCTGAAAGAGGATGCATCGGCCCGCAAGGTTGCCCCAGCCGCGTCGCCATCGACGGAAGCCGAGGCCAGCCAAGAGCTCGGCGAAGGCTTCGACGAGCGGCGGGAGGAAAACCGTGCCCGCTAAGGTCCGGGCCGACCAGTTGTTGGTCGCTCGCGGGCTCGCGGAAAGCCGGACCCGGGCGCAGGCGCTGATCCTGGCTGGCAATGTGTTTGCCGGCGACAAGCGCGTGGCCAAGGCCGGCGACATGCTGGCCGAGGATGCATCGCTGACGGTCAAGGGCCGCGACCATCCCTGGGTGTCGCGCGGTGGGATCAAGCTCGATCACGGCCTCACCCATTTCGGAGTCGACGTGACGGGTGCGGTCGCACTGGATGTCGGCAGCTCGACCGGCGGCTTCACCGACGTGCTGCTGAGCCGCGGCGCGGCTAAAGTCTATGCGGTCGATGTCGGCACCAATCAGCTGGCCTGGAAGCTGCGCAGCGACCCGCGTGTCGTGGTTCATGAGCAGATCAACGCCCGCGATCTGACTGGCGAAACCATTCCCGAACCGGTCGATATCATCGTTTGCGATGCCAGCTTCATCTCGCTGGCCAAGGTGCTCGATCGTGCGCTCGATCTGGCGAAACCGGGTACGAAACTGGTCGCACTGGTCAAGCCACAGTTCGAGGCTGGTCGCGACGAGGTGGGGAAGGGGGGCGTGGTGAGAGACCCGGCGGTCCACCAGCGCGTCTGCCAGGCGGCCGCCGAATGGGTCCGGTCCAGGGGTTGGCATGTTCAGGGTATCGAGCCGAGCCCGATCACCGGGCCCGAGGGCAATGTCGAATTCCTGCTTGGCGCGGTGAAAAGCTCCACTGGCGAATAGCCGGCCAGCGTCCTATGTGACGGGCGATAGGAGCTTTCCATGCAGTCGCAGAACCGGATTTTCGACGATTTGGTCAAGATGATGAACGGCGTCGCCGGCACCATGGCGGGGGTCGGCCGCGAGGCCGAGGCGTCGATGCGTGACAAAATGCGCGAATGGGTCGGCGGAATGGACTTCGTCAGCCGCGATGAGTTCGAAGCGGTCAAAGCGATGGCCGTCGCCGCCAGGGAGGAAAATGGGGCGCTCGCCAAGCGGATTGAGGCGCTGGAACTGGCGGCGAAACCCGCCACTGCGGCCAAGCCGCGCAAGGGAGCGAAAAGCTGACCGACGAAGCTGAAACCGACGACCGCGACGACGGCGCGCCGATCGAAATGCTCGAGCAGTATTTCGAGGCGCGCGGCTGGGCCTGCGAACGGGCCGGCGACGGCGAAATCATCGCCTCGGCCACGGGCAGCTGGGCGCAGTATGAGCTCCGCGGCGTGTGGCGGCAGGACGACCAGGTGCTGCAGTTCCTCGCCTTCCCCGACATCAAGGTGGCGACCGAAAAACGCGCCGCCATCTACGAGGCGCTGGGCCTGATCAACGAGCAATTGTGGCTTGGTCATTTCGAGCTGTGGTCGGGATCCGGATTGATCGTGTTCCGCCATGCCGCCCTGGTCGGCGAGGGCGAGACGATGAGCTTCGAACATGCCGAATCGATCAGCGAGGCGGCGCTCGAAGAATGTGAGCGCTTCTACCCCGTGTTCCAGTTCGTCCTGTGGGGCGGCAAGTCGCCGGGTGAAGCGATCTCGGCGGCGCTGATCGATACCGCTGGGGAAGCGTAGATTCTTGCTCCTCCCTGTTCCCGCTTCGCGGGAATGGGGAGGGGGACCGCCGCCGAAGGCGGTGGTGGAGGGGCTGGAGGCGCCGCGAATTGGCCCCTCCACCATGCCGCTTTGCGTCATGGTCCCCCTCCCCATCGCTTCGCGACAGGGAGGAGCGAAGTGAGCCATTTCCCAACCCCAGCCTGGCTGGTTGGCTGCGGCAACATGGCCGGGGCGATGGTCCAGGGCTGGCGCGCCGGCGGCCTCGATTTTTCCGGTGTCACCGTGATCCGTCCTAGCGGAACGCCGGTCGAAGGCGTCCGGACCGTTACCAGCTATCCCGACAGCGAGCGGCCTCGCTTCGTCATGCTCGGCTTCAAGCCGCAGAAGCTTGATGAAGTTGCGCCGGGCTTGGCGCCTCATGTCGGGCCTGAGACAATTTTGGTCTCAATGCTGGCTGGCGTGTCCGCCGCATCCTTGCGGAGACGATTCCCTTCGGCCCAGTCCATCGTCCGCGTCATGCCGAACCTGCCGGTGGCGCAGGTTCAGGGGGTCGTGGCGGTCTACTCCGAGGATGGGGATATCAACCAACTGGCTGAAGTCCGTCAGCTGATGGCATCGCTCGGCATGATTGCCTGGTGCCGGACAGAGGCGGAGCTGGGCGTGATCGGCGCCGTCGCTGCGGCTGGCGTCGCCTATGTCGCTCGCTTTGCCGAGGCGCTGGCGAGAGGCGGAGAGACGCTCGGCCTGCGGCCAGGCCTGGCCGAACAGGTGGCGATCCAGACGCTGGTCGGCACGGGAGCTTATGCGGCCGATACCGGCGCTTCGATGAGCGAGATCGCGCGCCGCGTCGCCAGCCCGAAAGGAACCACCGAGCAGGGCCTGGCCGTGCTCGATGCGGCGGACGGACTCCAGCCGCTGGTTGAGCGCACGCTTGCCGCCGCCATTCGCCGCGGGGAAGAGCTTGCTGCCGAGGCCGCCGACCGCGATTGACGGCTTGGCACCGCTCGCCTAGCGCGGCTCGACCAACAAGAGGGTGGCATGGCCGAAACACGCAGCTTCGACGACCGCGACGGGTGGATCTGGATCGACGGAAAGCTGGTCCCATGGCGCGAGGCCGATGTCCACATCCTGACCCATGCCATGCATTACGCTTCCTCCGTGTTCGAGGGTCAGCGGGCCTATGGCGGGGTGATCTTCAAGCTTAGCGAACATAGCGCGCGGCTACGCAAGTCGGCCGAGCTGCTTGGCTTTCAGCTGCCCTGGTCGGTCGAGGAGATCGACGCAGCCTGCAACGAGGTGGTGAAGGCCAATGGCCTGACCGACGCCTATGTCCGCCCGGTAGCTTGGCTCGGCTCGGAAAAGATGGGGGTGTCGCCCAAGGGTGCCAAGCCGCACATGGCCATCGCCGCTTGGGACTGGGGCAAATATTACCCGCCCGAGATCGCTTCGAAAGGACTGCGGCTCGACATTGCCCCCTGGCGCCGTCCTGCGCCCTACACCGCGCCGGTCCATTCGAAGGCGGCCGGGCTCTACATGATCGCCTCGCTGTCGAAGAAGCATGCCGACGAGCGTGGCTATGACGACGCGCTGATGTTCGACTGGCGCGGCCAAGTGGCGGAGGCGACCGGGGCCAATGCCTTCTTCGTCAGGGAAGGCAGACTGTTCACGCCGACCCCCGAATGCTTCCTCGACGGCATTACCCGCCGGACGGTGATGGACCTTGCCCGCCGTCACGGGATCGAGGTCGAAGAGCGGGCGATCTGGCCGGACGAATTGGAAAGCTTCGAGCAGATGTTCATCACTGGCTCGGCTGCGGAAGTGACCTTCATCCGCTCGGCGGGCCCGTGGAATTTCGAAATCGGCGAGCTATCGCGGCAGCTGGCCAAAGATTATGACGACCTCGTCAACCGGCGACTTAATTATTGATTGCCGTTTCATCCAGATTCACTGTTTCTTCGCAATCTCTTGGCTAAGCCCGAGGCTGCGGGATCATTTGAAGGCTAAGCGAAACGGATCGCGTGGGGGGACAAGCGACCAGAACTGGACCTGATCGGCGTGCCCGCAAGCGCGGGCTGCGCTGCCGAGACCTGTTGTCGCTGAACACGCCCCACGACCGCACCAGTCGGGCGGTCCGACAGGCGCAGATCGACGCGCTGGTGCGACTCGTTCCGGCCACCGTCGCCATCCAGGTCCTGACCGCCGCCGTGATGGTCGTCGGCCTTCGCGATACGACCGACAATTTCCAGCTCGGTCTGTGGTTCGGCGCCGCGCTGCTGTTCTGCTTCATGCGCGGCGTTCGGGCCATCCGGCTTCGCCACGACCCGGAATATGCCGAGCAATATCCGGCGCGCACCGAAACCATCTGCTTGCTGGTCGCGACCCTTGCATCGTTGTGGCTGGTGCCTCCGCTATTCTGGTTCGAAGCCGCAGAACCTGGGCAGAAAATCTTCATGTGCGTGGTGATGGCGGCGCTGGTCAGCGCGGGCAGCATCACGCTGGTGTCGATGCCGCAGGCGGCAATCATTTACGTCGGCATACTGAGCATCGGTTGCGTATCGCTGACCATGAGGCTCGGCAACGCGAGCATGTTCGGTTTGATGATCGCCTACTCCGCAGTGCTGATGGTGAATGTGCTGAGTACGGCACGCCAGTTCGTTGCCCATGCCCGCGACCGGATCGAACTTCGCGAGCAAGGCGAAATCATCAAGCTGCTGCGCGAGCTCGAAGCCACCGGCTCGGGCGGCTTGTGGGAGCTCGATGCCGACCTGCGCATTGCCAAGATGTCGGCCGAGCTGCTCGCCGAGATGCGCTTGCGCGAGGAACAGGTGATCGGGCTGCACTACAAGCGCTTCCTCGATCCGCTCGGGCAGATCGCCGCCGTATCGAGTGGCATGCGCGCCTTGTTCGAGGATCTGGATAGCGGGACGCCGTTCCGCGACCGCGCCATCATGTCGGCCGACCGGGAGCGCTGGTGGTCGATTTCGGCCAAGCCGATCCATGACGACAAGGGCCAGCTGGTCGGCTGGCGCGGGGTCGCTTCCGACATCACCGAAGCGCGGCTTTACGGCAACGATGCCGTCCGGGCAGCCCGCACCGACCCGCTGACCGGGCTCGCCAATCGACTGCTGGTCCGCGAGCTGCTCGAGGAAGCGGTGCTGCACCAATGGGGCAGCACCGCCGGCTGCGCGCTGCTGCTGGTCGACCTCGACCGCTTCAAGCTGGTCAACGACACGCTTGGCCATGCGATCGGCGATCAGCTGCTGGTCGAAGTCGGCAGGAGACTGGAGCGCTCGGTGGGCGAGGGGGGGCGTGTCGGTCGCATCGGCGGCGATGAATTCGCGGTCGTATGGACCGGACCTTGCGACCGGGAACAGCTGGATGCCGTCGCCGACCGGATCGTCGCCGATCTGTCGAAGAGTTTCACGGTTGGCGCCGCGACCCTGCATGTCGGGGCGACGATCGGCATCGCTACTTGTCCGCAGGACGGGGGGTTTGAGGAGCAGCTGATGCGCAGCGCCGATCTTGCGCTGTACCGCGCCAAGGAAGCGGGACGTGGCGGCCACGCCTTCTTCGAGCGGTGGATGTTCGACGAGGCCGAAGATCATCGCCTGCTCGAGCAGGACGTTCGCCAGGCGCTGAGCGGGGATGGGCTTGCCCTGGCATATCAACCGATCATCGACGCCGACACCGGGGAGGTGGTCGGCCGGGAAGCCTTGTTGCGCTGGCGCCATCCCAAGCGCGGCGACATTCCACCCGATCAGTTCATCCCGATCATCGAGGATGCCGGCCTGATCCACCAGATCGGAGACTGGGTCATTCGCGAGGCCTGTGCGGAGGCCGTGCGTTGGGATGGGTTGATGCGCGTCGCCGTCAATATTTCCGCGGCCCAGCTGACCGGCGCCGGCCTGGCCAAGACCGTGCTCGGTGCGCTGGCCTCCACCCGGCTGCATCCCGGCCGGCTCGAGCTGGAAGTCACCGAAAGCGTCTTCCTCGGCGACGACGCGGCGACGCTGGCCTCGCTGGAAAGATTGAGGGCGCTGGGCGTGCGGCTGGTGCTGGACGATTTCGGCAAGGGGTACAGCAGCTTCGGCTATTTGAGCCGGGCGCATTTCGCCAAGATCAAGATCGATCAGAGCTTCGTCCGCGGAGCCGCCGAGGGCGCCCAGGATTGCGTCGCCATCGTCCACGCCATCCTCGCGCTGGCGCGCGGCCTTGGCGTCGAGACCACCGCCGAGGGGGTCGAGACCGAGACCCAGGCCAATGTCATGCGCCAGCTCGGCTGCACCCAGCTCCAGGGATTCCATTTCGGCCGGCCGGTTCGGGCCGAGGAGTTTCCGGCGAGCAAGGCAGCGGCTCGTCGCCGAACCGCCTGACTTTCCCGCTTTCCAACCGCGACTTTGCCATTATAAGCCGCCGCGCGAGCCAACGCCCGTTCCGGGCGACCCATGCTGGGGCGTCGCCAAGTGGTAAGGCACCGGTTTTTGGTACCGGCATTCGCAGGTTCGAATCCTGCCGCCCCAGCCAAATCAGCCCAAGGCGGCCAGATCAGACCGCTACTCCGTCAGCCAGGGCTCGCTGAACTGGCCGTGGCGTGCATCCTTGGTCAGCCGCGAGAATTGGTCGCGGTTCATGTGGACCAGCGACTTATGGTCGCCGGCCTCGAAATAGACGTCGGGCTGCTGCTCAAGTGAATCGTCGATGATGGTGGCGACGCCATAGCCGACGGGCGGAACCGCGCCGACCTCGCAATCGCGGAAGACCTTGCCGATCTCGGCCTCGTCGGCGAGTCGCGGCTTGCTGCCCAACTCGCTCCTGAGTTCGCTGAGCTCCACCTTGCGGTCGGCCGAAACGACGGCAAGCAGATGGTCGTCATCGTCAGTGTCGAGCAGCACCGCCTTTGCGACTGACTCGGCGGGAATGTTGGCGCTCCTGGCGCTGTCGAGGGCCGATTGGGTCGGCCGGTGGTCGATGATGTCATAATCCGCCTTGGCCTCATCGAGATATTGGCGGAGCTGGGGTGCGATGGACATGTTGCCCTCCTTTCGCTGCCAACCAGAACGCCCCGGTAGAACCGCCGTTCCTCCGATCAGCCGATGCTTCGGCCAATTAATTCCTTCATGATCTCGCTGGTCCCGCCGTAGATCCGGGCGACGCGGGCGTCGCGCCACAGGCGAGCGATCGGATATTCGTTCATATAGCCGGCCCCGCCATGCAGCTGCAGCGCGGTGTCGCAGGCGTCCCACTGCATCTCGCTATGCCACAGCTTGGCGGCGCTGGCCTCGGCCGGGCTCAGCTTGCCGGCAACGTGCCGGGCGATCGCCCAGTCGAGGTGCGCCCAACCCACCTGCAGCCGCGCCTTCAGACCGGCGAGGGTGAAGCGCGTGTTCTGGAAATCGAGCACGCGCCTGCCGAAGGCCTTTCGGTCCGACGTGAACTTGACCGCCTCGTCGAAGGCACGTTGTGCGCTCGCCTGGCTTTGCACCGCGATCGACAGCCGCTCCTGCGGCAGCTGCTGCATCAGCATGACGAAGCCGGCGTTCTCCGCGCCCAGCAACCGGTCGGCGGGCAGCTTGACCTCGTCGAAGAACAGCTCCGACGTGTCATTGCCGTGCAGCCCGATCTTGTCGAGGTTGCGGCCGCGGCCGAAGCCTTCGTCGCCTTGCTCGACCAGGAACAGCGAGATGCCCTTTGCCCCGCCTTCCTCGGTAGTCCGCGCCGCGACGATCACCAGGTCGGCCGCCTGGCCATTGGTGATGTAGGTCTTGGAGCCGCTCAGCTTCCAGCCGTTGCCGTCGGCACGGGCGATGGTCTTGATGCCCTGCAGATCGCTGCCCGCGCCGGGCTCGGTCATGGCGATGGCGCTGATCGTCGTTCCCGCGACCATGCCGGGCAGGTAGCGTCGCTTCTGCTCCTCGCTGCCATAATGGACGATATAATCGGCGACGATGTCCGACTGCAGCGTGAAGCCCGCGGCCGAACCCATGTAGCTCAGTTCCTCGGCGACGATGGCGTTGAAGCTGAAGTCGAGTCCGGGCCCGCCGTAAGCCTCCGGCACCTGCGGGCAGAGCAGGCCGGCCGCGCCGACCCTTTCCCACGCCTCACGCTCGACGATGCCGTCGCGCTCATGGTCATCGAGCCGGGGCTGAATCACGTCGGCAAGCACGCGGCGGACCGTATCGCGGAAGGCGTGATGGTCGTCGCTGAATATGGTGCGGTCGGCGGCTTCGATCATCGGGAAATCCTACAGCGGAGGAGTTTGCCGGAGGGGAAGTTGATGAAGTTGATGCTGTGGCGAGTTTTGGCGTTGGTCGGGATGGCCATGAGCCAAACGCTAAGCCAAATATGGCCCTGTAGGACAGCATTTTCGCACGGCGTCCAGTCTGCAAAAGGGGCAGGCGGTAATCTGCCTGCCCTCATGCCGATATGGTCTAGATCAGGTGGACATGATCGATCAGAGTCGCCTGATGGATACTGAACGCGGCTGCTCCGTCCTGGTCTGAAAGCGCGTAGGAATAATAAGTCACGCCGCCGATCGTCAGCGTGCCGTCAAAGCGCAGTTGCTCGGCATTGGTGATTTCCACCGTGCTCGATCCAAACAGGTCCAGCGTCTCGTCACCACCCAGGTCGATCACGCCGTCGCCGCCGTCGTCCAGCTGGACCGTGGTCAGCAACCGGTCTGCGTTGGCGAATTCGAGGATCCGGTCGGCGCCCGATTCAACGCTGTTGTCGAAAATGAAATTGTCGGCACCGCGGCCGCCGGTTAGCTGGTCGTCGCCTGTTCCGCCAATCAGCTGATCATCACCATTATCGCCGAATAGCTCGTCATTGCCGGCGTCGCCCGACAGCCAGTCGTTGCCGCGGCCGCCATTCAGCTGATCGTCGCCCGATCCGGCTCGAGCGGTGTCGTTGCCGTTGCCGCCGCTCATTTCCTCATCAGCAGCGCTTCCGAACAAATCATCCTGGCCATTCCCGCCAATCAGGAACGGGTCGTCGACAAACATGACGAGGAGCTGGCCCGGCTCGACCGTGGCCGGATCACCGGTGGGCGTATGGATCTGCGCGTCGAGCAAATAGGCGCGGGTGTCGCTATCGCCGAGCAGGCCGGTGACGTCGAGTACGCCTGAACTTTCCTCGTCCTGCGTGATGAAATCCTCTCCTCCCGACGCGAAACGGGCGGGATCGAACTCGGCGATCTCAGTCAGCTTGTCGCTGGCGATGTCATATTCCCAGACGCGGCCAAGATAGGCGTTGTTGCCGGGGTCTTCGTTGATGATGACCTTTCCGCCGGCGACGGTGATGTTGTCGAACATATGGGCGCCCAAGCCCTCGGTGCCGTCGACGACGGCCTCGATCGTGCCGCCGGCCGTCGGATTGGCGATATCGTCGAACGTCAGCCGGTAGAGGCGCGTGTTGCCGTCGAAGCTGTTGGTGGTGACGAAATAAAAGACGTTCGCATTGTCCGGGTCCCAGGCGCCGTCTTCGGGCCGAAGGAAGCTGGTCACGCCCTGCGCGCTGCTGTCGGCTTCGATCGCGGCGCCCGTCAGATTGCTGACGTCGCCGTTATCGCCGATCTCCTGCAGCACGAAGGAGCCGTTGACGGGCGATCCGTTCGTCTCGTTGATGAAGCCGTCAACCTTGATGCCGTAGAAGGAACCGCCAGTCAGGCCGGCCTTCTCGATTTCGGTGCCCGTCGACTGCTTCTCGCCGACGTAGATGTACACTTCTCCTCCGGCCGAATCGTCAAGCGCGACTACGATCGTCTTGTCCTGGGCGTGTGGGCTGGCGACGACATTCTCATAGGCCATGTTGCCGAGATGGGGCAGCTCGAACGCCGTGCCGGCCTGATCTCCGGTAACCAGCGTCGCGAAGGCCCGGCCCTCGGGCGAAGTTTCTTCTCCGGTCAGATAGATGCGAACCGATGAACCTTCGCCGGTGGCAGGATCGAAAAAGGCCGTCGCTTCGGCAAGGTCGCTCGAGCAGAAGCGGTTGAAGACGGTGGTGCCGGAGACATAGGCGTCGGCCGCGTCGTTCCAGGTTTGAACCGATTGAATGAGATCGTCGGAGCTAACGATCTCGAGCGTATCCTTGTCTATTACCAGCCGGTCGACGAAGGCGCCGATTGAGCCATGGTCGCGAACGAGCCCATCGGCGGGACGTATCTCATGATTGACGAGGACGGTGATCGTCCCATCGCCATTGTCGAAGGCGCCGATTCCGTCGGGAATGCCGGCGAAGACGCCACCACCGGGTAAGGGATCGCTGGTAGTGGTGATCGACACGAACCGTACATTGGGCTCTGACGCAAGAATGTAGGGCGAGGTGGAAGAGGAGGGACCGGTAGGCATGAATTCGACTCCTAGCTGATAGGCCCCCGCCCACCCGCGGTGTCGGGATTTTTGGTGTCGGTTTGCGGAACCCTTCGTGACAACCGCGTGAAATGCTTGCGGCGGCGCGTGCGCCCGCTAGCGTGACGGCGATGGCTGGCCCACTTTCCGGATTGAGGATCGTCGAGATGGCCGGGCTGGGGCCCGGGCCGTTCGCGGCGATGATGTTGGCCGATCATGGCGCCGAGGTGATCCGCGTCGAGCGGGCGGGGATGATTGCCCTGCCTAACGACCCGCTGCTCAGGTCCCGGCGGAGCATTTCGCTCGACTTGAAGCAGGAGGCTGCTCGGGAGGTGGTGCGCCGCCTGGCCGAGAGCGCGAACGGCCTGATCGAGGGCTATCGGCCCGGCGTGATGGAACGGCTCGGGCTGGGGCCGGAAGAACTGCTCAAGGCAAATCCGAAGCTGATCTACGGCCGCGTCACCGGCTGGGGGCAGGAAGGCCCGCTTAGCGCGGAGGCGGGACACGATATTAATTACATCGCCATCAGCGGCGTGCTTCACGGCATCGGGCCCAAGGAGCGGCCGATGGTGCCGATCAACTATCTCGGCGACTATGCCGGCGGTGGGCTGATGCTGGCCTTCGCCATGGTCTCGGCGCTGCTCGCGGTCCAACGGGGCGGGCAGGGGCAGGTGATCGACGCGGCGATGAGCGATGGCGCGGCGCTGGTCGGGGCGCTGACCTATGGCCTCAGGGCCGCCGGCCACTGGCGCGACGAGCGCGAGGCCAATCTGCTCGACGGCGGCGAGCCGACCTACGGCATCTATCGCTGCCTCGACGGCAAGTTCCTCAGCATCGGTGCGATCGAGCCGCAGTTTCGCGAGACGCTGTTCAAGGGCCTCGCCCTGGCGCCTGGCGCCAGCCACGAGGAGATCGCGACCGTGATTGCCTCGCGCACCCGCGACCAATGGGCGGCCCATTTCGCGGGCACCGATGCCTGCGTCGCGCCGGTGCTGGACCTGAACGAAGCGCCCGCGCACCCGCATAACATCGCCCGCCGCACCTTTCTCGACCTCGACGGCGTCTATCAGCCCGCGCCCGCTCCCCATTATTCGGAAACGGTGCTCGACCGGCCCGATCCGCCTCGGCGCGAAGGGCAGGACGGCGCGGCGATCATGGCCGAGCTCGGCTATGGCGCGGACCAGATCGCCGAAATCCTGCAGGTCGCAACATGAACCCGCTCTATGAGCAGATGGAAACCAGCGTGTTCGAGCGCATGTCGCTCGCCGCGGCCAGGCATGGCGCGGTCAATCTGGGGCAGGGGTTTCCCGACTTCGGCTGGCCGCCGGAAATTCTCGACGCGGCCGCGAGGGCGGTGGTCGAGGGATCGAACCAATATGCCCCGTCGCGCGGGCTACCCGGGCTTCGAGAGGCGGTTGCAGATCATTACAATCGTCATCAAAATCTTGACCTAAACGTCGAGAACATCTGCGTAACCTCCGGGGCAACCGAGGCTCTGGCGGCAGCAATCTTGGCAACCGTCGAACCGGGCGACGAGGTGATCGTCTTCACCCCGGCCTATGACGCCTATGCGCCGCTGGTCCGCCGGGCGGGCGGGTTACCGGTCGAGGTGACGCTGGTGCCGCCGGGCTGGCGGATCGAACGAGCGGCGCTGGAGGCAGCGATTTCGTCTCGGACCCGCGCCATCGTCTTCAACAATCCGCACAACCCGACCGGGAGGCTGTTCGACCCCGACGAGCTGGCGGTGGTTGCGGAAGTGGCGATGATCAACGACCTGGTCGTGATCTCCGACGAGGTGTGGGAGCATATCGTCCTTGATCCTCCCCGAAACGGGGAGGGGGACCATGCGGAGCATGGTGGAGGGGTGGCGCAGCCCTTCCGTCAGCCTACGGCTGCCACCAACGGCCGGGTCGGACCGTCTGGGGGACGGTCCGCTTCCGGGCGCTCGTTCCGGGGAGGATTTGTACCCATCTCCTCGCTCTCCGGCATGGACAAGCGCACTTTGAAATGCGGGTCAGCGGGCAAGATCTTCTCGCTCACCGGCTGGAAGATCGGCTGGCTGGTCGCCTCGCCCGAACTGGCGACGTTGGCGGCGCGGGCACACCAGTTCCTAACCTTCGCCAGTGCGCCCAACCTCCAGTCGGCGGTGGCTTATGGCCTCAACGATGGCGACGCCTGGCTCCAGCCAATGCGGGAGCGCTTTGCGCGGGCGCGCGACCGGATGACGGCGGGATTGGAAGCCGCCGGGTTCGCGGTTCTGCCCAGCGCATCGACCTATTTCCTGTGCGTTGACCTCGCAGCATCGGGCATCGGCCTTGACGATGAAGCGTTCGCGAAGCAGGCGGTGGAACAAGCAGGCGTGGCGGTGGTGCCGCTGTCGCCTTTTGCCGAGCAGGACCCGCCGCGCCACATGATCCGGCTGTGCTTCGCCAAGCGCGACGAGACCATCGACGCCGGGGTCGAGGCGATGGCCAAAGCCAGGAAATTGATAGCATGACCCGTTCGACCGCCGACGAAGCCCGTGACCTGCTTGCCCGATTGGGCGTGGAAGGCGGCGGCACGCTGGTTAGCCGCTCGCCGATCGACGGTGAGACGATCGGCAGCGTTGCAGAAGCGAGCGCTGCTGACGTCACCAATGCATGCGGAGAGGCTCAGCAGGCCTTCCTTCAGTGGCGAACCGTCCCGGCTCCGCGCCGCGGCGAGCTGGTCCGGCTGATCGGCGAGGAACTGCGGGCCGCCAAGGGGCCGCTGGCAAGGCTGGTGACGCTCGAAGCCGGCAAGATCGTCCAGGAGGGCCTCGGCGAGGTCCAGGAGATGATCGACATCTGCGATTATGCCGTCGGCCTTTCGCGCCAGCTGTACGGCCTGACCATCGCCAGCGAGCGGCCCAATCACCGGATGATCGAGCAATGGCACCCGCTCGGGGTGGTGGGCGTGATCACCGCCTTCAACTTCCCGGTCGCAGTGTGGGCGTGGAACGCGGCGCTGGCGCTGGTCTGCGGCGATCCGGTGATCTGGAAGCCGAGCGAGAAGACCCCGCTGTGCGCCGCCGCGGTCATGGCGCTCGCAAAGCGTGCCCTGGAGCGCTTCGGCGATGCGCCCGACGGATTATTGCAGTGCGTCCAGGGCGGCCGTGAGGTGGGCGAGGCGCTGGTCGACGATACGCGCGTGGCGCTGCTGTCGGCGACCGGATCAACCGCCATGGGCCGCGCCGTCGGCCCGCGGATCGCGCAGCGGTTCGGCCGCTCCTTGCTCGAGCTGGGCGGCAATAATGCGATGATCGTGGCTCCGTCCGCCAATTTGGAGCTGGCCGAGCGGGCGATCCTGTTTGCTGCCGCGGGAACGGCAGGCCAGCGTTGCACCACGCTGCGCCGCCTGATCGTCCATGAATCGATCGCCGATGGGCTGGTGGCGCGGCTCCACCAGCTGTTCAGCCAGGTGAAGATCGGTGATCCGCGCGAAGCTGGCACTCTGGTCGGTCCGTTGATCGACGATGGGTCGTTCGAGGGAATGCGCCGAGCTTATTCAGACGTCGAGCGGGTCGAGGCAGTCGAGGGCGGCTTCTACGTCCGTCCGGCGATCGTCGAAATCGATGCGCAGCAGGGCATGGTCCTGCAGGAGACGTTTGCGCCGATCCTGTACGTCTTACGTTACCGGACTATTGAGCAGGCAATTGAATTGAATAACTCAGTAATGCAAGGCCTTAGCTCATCGATCTTTACAAACGACCTGAAGGAAGCCGAGCTTTTCCAATCCGCAGCCGGCTCGGACTGCGGCATCGCCAACGTCAACATCGGCACCAGCGGCGCCGAGATCGGCGGCGCGTTCGGCGGCGAGAAGGAAACCGGGGGCGGCCGCGAAGCAGGCTCCGACGCGTGGAAGGCGTACATGCGCCGCGCGACCAACACGATAAACTACAGCCGCGATTTGCCTCTCGCGCAGGGGATCCGCTTCGATGTCTGATCCGATCGAGTTCGAGCTGTTCTATAATTCAATCTTCTCCTTCGCGGATGAGATGGCGCTCACGGTGTTCCGCAAGAGGTTTTCTGTAGTGCTGAAGGACAACATTGATTTCTCCAGCGGGTTCGCTGACGCCGAAGGCAAGCTG
>JALYNQ010000100.1 GCA_030773115.1 Pseudomonadota bacterium | reverse complement strand
GCAGGACGCAGACCACCAACACCAGCGCCGCGCGCCGGAGCCAGATGTTCGGGCTGCGCTCGTCGCTTCCGTCGCCGCTCACCGCGTTGGCCAGCAGGATCGCCCCCGCGCCCGCCAGCAGCAGCATTGGCGTCGCGGGAATGTCCGATTCCCACAGGCCCTTGAGCCCGGTGAACGGCAGCGACAGGAGGAAGGCGGCCAGTGCCACGGCGAGAACCGGCGCCAGCACGGCGAGCACCACCATCACCAGTTTCTGTAAGGTCGCGACCAGCGCATCGCGCTCGCGCAGCAGGCCGAGCGCGCCGCCGAAAGCAAAGCCGGCCAGCATCCAGCCGAACCATTCTTCCTTCAGCAGTTCCTTGATCGCCTCGATGCCGATCACGTCGAACAGGGAGGCGATCAGCCAGGCGAGCAGGAAGGTGATGCCGGTGAAGACCAGGCTGGCGGCGCCGATCACCGCGTCGGTCCAGGCGTGGCGGTGAAGCCGGGCATAGGGGAAGCGCCACGTGCCCTCGTCGCGAACGGTCTGGAACAGCGGCGCCGCGATCAGCACCGCAAGAATCCCCGACAGGAAGGGAAATTCGAAAATTTCAGGGTTCTGGTTGTACTGGGCGGTGAACCAGCCGATCAGCGCGATCACCGCGCCCCAGCCAACCGCGAAGGCGACCGACCAGGTCCAGCGGCGAAGCTCGACCGTCAGGAGGAAGGAGACGGTGGCGATGACGGTGAAGCTGGTCGCCGCCTGCTTCCATACCGCCATCGGCTCGGAATAGTTGTAGCCGTCGGTCAGCAGGTGGACGATCAGCCCGCCGACGGCGCCGATCGCTGCCATGATCCACGGCCGTTGCGGCCAGTCACGATCCTCGACGTCAAAGCGCTCGGCCATTCACTCTCTCCCCTGGTTGCCGCAGGGTAGCGGCCCATTTCACGTCCGCAACCGTCTAGGATGCGAAACGGTGAGTGCCATGAGCAATGACTGAGCTTTCGGTGAAACCGTGGCTCGCCGACGGGTCTAATGACCGACTGAAACGACAGTGAAAAGCGGACATAGGCTAAAGTGATCGTGACGTGCTGCGGAAGCTCGTGCCTTGGGCGACAAGTTGCTTATCCGGGAACGGATTTTCGGTAATGTGGCGGCGACAACCGCGGACAACTTTGCAGGCGCTGTCAACAGCACAAACTAGGGCGCTGCTCTGGGAAGCGGCTCACCCCATCATCGGCCCCGAGGGCGTCGTCGCAAAGGGAACGCGGGCCCAGATCAGATCATTATCTATCTGACGCTAGCAGATCACGTCCTGCGAGACGTGCTTTAAGGATGACCAAATGCGCGCAGCGTGAGTCCTCTGAACTTCCGCCGCTGCATTGCATCCATTCGCCAATTGCATTGGCGGGAACGCGGCATGCCCCGTAGGCCGACATCGAGCGCTCAACCTCAGAAGGAGATCGCCATGATCGCCTCGAAAATCGCTACTCCCGCCGCGGGCTTAATTGCCGCAATGATCCAGGCACCTGCTACATCTCAGCCGATCGAGAATGATGCACCTCGGCAGGTCCAATGCAGCGTCGAAGCTCCCGCCCAGTTCGGACCGCGAACTCCCCTGCGTCCGGTCGTCCAGAGCTGCGCGGCAGCGACGCAGACGGCAGGGCGTTGCGGGCGTTACGAACTCTACTGGCCGCACTGGCTAGCCCAGCGTGCCCTGCCGCCGGTCAGGCAATGGGTGAACGCACGCTGTTGACGGGAACAGACAGCCCCAACTGTCCGCAACCGGTCGAGGTCGGCCGCGGCCGTTAAGGGCGGAAAGCCGCCGCTATAATGCGCGATGAGTGGTATAGCGAATGTCGTGGCAGGCGTGCGCCACTTGCTCGCCAGGTTAGCCAATCCAAAGGAAAGGGTGCCCGGCCATTGGACCGGACACCCTCCTTGCTGGAACGTTGTGCTTTAGCCGCAGCAACCAAGCGCCGCGTGACAGCATGCGGCGATGGCCGAGCAGCACGAGGTCAGTGTCTCGGAAACCGAGCCAGGTGCGGCCGCAAAGGCACCGGTTCCGCTCATCAGCAGCACCGCTGCAACACAGAACTTTTTCATTTCATTTCTCCGTTTGAATGGTGTTTCGAGTTGGTCGAGCTACGCCACCCGCGGAGGGGGAGGATCGGGTCCCCAAAAGTCCAACAGGCTGGTGACCGTCAGGTTCGGGAAATAACCTCGATCTCGACTGCGCGGTTCGGGCACTTGGCTGGTGGTTGGTTCGACGGCAGCACACGTTGTTGAACAGGCCAGCGCGCAGTCATGCGCCTGATGCTTGGTGCAATCCGGAGACTGCTTGCCACAGGCGACGATTTCAGTTTCGGGGGACGCGCATGCCAAGGCGGCGCCGGCCGACCCCATCACATAGAAGCCGGCGAGCAACAGCAGCATGTACCTGAACAATTCCCGGTTCAGCATAATGGTGAGGGCCCTACCGGCACCGTGCGTCGCAATGCCAATGCATTTTGCGCATGCTCGCTGCGTGACAAGCTTGATAATGACCGCAATGGGTCGATCCCGGTACCAACCTCCGGCATCACGCCCGATAGACTCCTGGGGAACGTTGGCGGAGCGGAACGGCTTCTCGCTTCCGCCGTTTTGCGATTTCGGTGAGGCAGCGCCACCCATAAGCGCTTCACCAGCCCGCCGCACGTTCAAGTGGCGGGCTTTTCGTTAGTGCGCCGATTTGCACACGTGCGCTGCGGTGGGCCGGGCTAGTGTCCGTTAAGGGTGGAATGCGGACGGAACGCTTCGCCTATCGAGCAGCATCGCTAGTGGCGGTATAGGCTCCCTAAGTCTCTCCGCCGCATCACTCCAACAGTCGTGGCGCACAGGTGCTTCTGCGAGCGAACGAAGTTCTGAACTTGCCATGAGTGAATGTTGGCATCCGACGCGAAGGTCCGCAATGGGTCGGTTGTGGCCGCAACGGGTGCGCGCGCCATGTCGGCTTCGGAGTCAGCCTACTTAATTGTCAAATCACTTAGATTTTAGAAACAGGAACGCGCCCGCGAGCAGCAATACAAACAAGAGTGCTAAAACGAGGGAGGCGAAATGATGGCTTGGCTTCGTTTTGACCAACCGACTGTTTTTTTCCTCAGCTTTGGTAGCATCGCTCTTGGCGCTCTCCACCTGTTCGAGCCAGTTGCTCGCCCAGTCTGCCTTTAGGCCGCCGTATCGATCAGCATTTAGTTTTTGGCGAACGTCAGCTTCACCCGCGGTCTGGCAAGACGCGATGAAGCGCTCCTCGTTCGTCATAGCCACAATTGCAGCACATTTTTGCGCTTGAGCACGATTGAGTTCCATTCATTACAGCCCAGAGGCGCTTGGTACCCGATTTTAACTGCTTTGTCGCTGCGTTCCTCATGCTGCGGGAAGGGCCGTGCTGGACGGGCGCACCGAGCACGGCGGCAAACTCGGAACAAAACTCCGCAATGACCGCCTGAGACGGCAGTCGAAAGCGGTCATTCGGACTAATCGACGATTTTCCTGTCCTACAAGCCCTCGCCTGTGCTTGCTTCTGGCATCATCCCAATGGAGGACGCCTTGCTCCAGCTTGCTCGAACTCGCCGACCCCGCCGCGGCGGCGAATGGACGGAATCCAAGGCTGTCACCTTCATCGTCACCCTCGCCGCGAGCCGGTCTGTAACCCTCGCCGCAGCCCGGGCAGGGATGAGCCGCAAGTCGGCTTATGCGCTTAAAGGCCGCGATGCCCGCTTCGCCGCGGCGTGGACCGCGGCGTTGGCGGCATCCGCGTCGATCCGGCGTGACGGTGACAAAGTTGACGAAGTTTACCGACGCGGGGTTCGGAGAGCCAAAGGTAACAAGTTCACGCCCCGCCAGAGTCGCGCTTTCAAAAGAAATTGGGGCAGCGACAGCTTTGACAGCCTTTGGGACTCGATCATCGACTCACTCGGCCCATCCCTTGCCCGCGAACACGCCCTCCCCTAACGGCCCGCCCCATGTGCGCTCGTCGCTTCCTCATCTTGATGTTCATCCTGACGCTCCTCGCCGTCGGCGGCGCCTTCGTGCTTTACCAGTTTGGCGATCAGGTCCTGGTCCGGGTGGCCACGCCCACCGGCCATTATCAGGAACCGCCGAAGGGCAGCGGGCCGGATTATTCGAAGGAGGCGGCCTGGTTGGCTCAACCGGGACTGACCAGCGACCCATCGCAGTGGCTGCCTGACGGGGTGATCGCAGCTCCCTCGAGGAAAGTCGCCGCAGCCTTCTACGTGCACCCGACGACCTATCTCGACCGCGATCGGTGGAATGCGCCGATCGATGCTCCAGGCGAGCCTTCCCGGAGAGCCCAGGTCTTTGTCGAGACCCAGGCGGGAGCGTTCAACAATGTTGCCGAGCTGTGGGCGCCGAAATACCGGCAGGCGGCTTACGGAGCCTTTCTCCTGAATAGCGCGGACGCAAAGAAGGCGCTGGACCTCGCCTATCGCGACGTTCTCGCCGCGTTCGATGCCTTCCTGTCGGGTCAGCAGGCTGACCGGCCGATCATCCTTGCCGGCCACAGCCAGGGATCGATGCACCTCTTGCGGCTGCTCGCCGAGCGGAAGAATCAGCTCGGGGGCCGACTGGTCGCCGCTTATGTCGTCGGATGGCCGGTGGGAATTTCTTCCGATCTCCCGGCGACCGGTCTGCCGCTGTGCCACGCACCGGCCCAGAGCGGGTGCGTCCTCAGCTGGCAAAGCTTCCGAGAGCCAGCGAACACCCGGCTTATAACCAAGGCGTGGGTTGGCACGCTGGGGCTGACGAGCAAGGCTCGAAGCCGGGAGGACATGCTTTGCACCAATCCGCTGAGTGGCACGAGCAATGGCGACGCACCGCCCGCGTCAAATCGAGGAACACTGGTTCCAAACGGCGATCTGACGGAGGCACGGCTTGAATCCGGCCTTGTCGGCGCCCGCTGTGACAAGGGCTTCCTGATTATCGACGGCGACGTGCCCAACCTCGGCCCCTATGTGCTGCCAGGCAATAACTACCATGTCTACGACTATGCCCTGTTCTGGGGTGCGATCCGTGCCGATGCGGAGCGACGGCTGACGGCGTGGCGGAAGCGATGAATACCACCAGCGCCGCTGATTTCTCCACCGCCCTGCCCGGCCACGGACGGCTGGCAGGGCTTGACGTCGGCACCAAGACCATCGGTCTTGCGACCTGCGATGCAGGCTGGAGTTATGCCTCGCCCGCGGAGACGCTGAAGCGGGGCAAATTCACTGCAGACCTGGATATATTGAAGGCATTCATCGCCAGGCACGGCATCGTCGGCCTGGTGGTTGGCCTGCCGCTCAATCTCGACGGTAGTGATTCCCCACGCACCCAGTCGGTCCGCGCCTTTGCTCGTAACCTCGCGCCCCTCGCGCTCCCCATCCTGCTGTGGGACGAGCGCTGGTCGACCGTCGCGGTCGAGCGGGCGATGATCGAAGCGGACATGAGCCGCGCCAAGCGCGCCGAGAAGGTCGACGCCCACGCGGCGGCGCACATCCTCCAGGGCGCAATCGACGCGCTGGTCAACCTCTCCCCTCCCCTTGATGGGGAGGGGCCGGGGGTGGGGTGATGTCTCCGAAAAGGTCGCGGCAGCTCCACCCTCACCCCCACCCAACCCTCCCCCATCAAGGGGGAGGGCTATTGTTCCGCAGCGGACTTCGATAACGGGCGGCTTTAATGCATCTGCTATCCATCGACGATCTGAGCGACGACCAGATCACCGCCATCCTCGACGAGGGTGAGCGCTGGTTCGCCTATAACCGCCAGCCGCGCCGCAACGACCACCGGCTCGACGGGCTGACGATCGTCAATGCCTTCTTCGAGAATTCGACGCGCACCCTGCTGAGCTTCGAGATCGCCGCCAATCGCCTCGGCGCCCAGGTGGTGACGATGCAGGTCGAGCATAGCTCGATCAAGAAGGGCGAGACGCTTGAGGACACGGCGCGGACGTTGAACGCGATGCGGCCCGATGCGCTGGTCATCCGCCATGGCACCAGCGGCGCGCCGGCCAGCGTCGCGGCGATCATGGACTGCCCGCTGATCAACGCCGGCGACGGGATCGGCGAGCATCCGACCCAGGCACTGCTCGACGCGGCCACCATTCGTCAGCATTTCGGCCAGGTCGAGGAGCTGAGGGTCGCGATCTGCGGCGACATCAAGCACAGCCGCGTGGCCCGTTCCAATGCCAGGCTGCTTGAGCGGCTGGGGGCGAGATTGCGCTTCGCCGGCCCGCCGTCGCTGATGCCGGATGGGCGCGGCGGCGGAAGCATCGACGAAGCGGTCGACGGTGCGGACGTGGTCATGATGCTGCGCGTCCAGCGCGAGCGACTTGAGGAGGATCTGGGGGACGCGCCGGGCGAATATCTCGATCGCTATGGCCTGACGGAAGCGAGGTTTGCGACGGCGGCACCGGAAGCCGTGATCATGCACCCGGGACCGATCAACCGCGGCGTCGAGATCGAGGGGGCTCTGGCCGATCACCCGACCCGCTCGCTGATCGTGCGGCAGGTGGAAATGGGAGTCGCGGTCAGGATGGCCTGTCTCGACCTCCTGACCGCGGAGCGGTTGCGTTGAAACTTAAGAGCGCGAAGCGATCTGGACCGGCGCGTCGCCCGAAACCGAGCGGACGAAGCAGGAAGCCCCGGCCCGCTTCAGCGAGTTGCACAGGTTGACCGCATCGCGGTCGCTGGCGAAGCCCTTGACCGACAGCCGATAGACAACCCCCTCGCCGCCGGTGAAGCGGGCGGTAACCGGCGTGTAGCGCTTCAGCGCCCCATGTTTGCCGGAGACCTTGTTCCAGGCGAAAGCGATGCGTTCGCGCGACGAATAAGCGCCGAGCTGAACAACCGCGCGGCTCTTGCCCCGGGCGGTCGCACGTGGCGCCGAAGCTTGGCGCAGCGTCGGCAGCGGGTCGGCCAGGCGGACGGCCGCCGGGGACAAAGCAGGACGAGCCTCGGCCAGCTTCGCCTGTTCCGGCGCGACATAAGCGGGCGGCGGAGGCGGAGGCGGAGCGACCGGCTCCGCGGCAGCGATCGCAACTGGCTCGGGCTGCGGCTCGACCGGCGGCGGCACTTCCTGGAGTGCGACCGTGGCCGTGGAGGTAAGACCGGCCGGCACATCGCCGATCGGTTCGGCAGCTACCTGCTGAACGGGCTGGTTCTTGTTGAGAGCGAGGCGAACCGGCTGGCCCGGATCTGCGGAAGCCGGCTGAATGCCGATGAAGGCGGCAACCTGGTCCGAGGTGCGCGTGGGCTGGGCCAACGCCATCCACTGCTGGATACGCGTATCGAGCTGATCGCCCGGGACGTCCTGCGCGGCCACTATGCGAGCCTGGCTCCAGTCGCCGGCAAAGGCGTAGGCCAGCGCGAGATTCTGGCGGGTGCGGGCATCGGCGCCAACCTGGCGCGCCGCCGGCTCGAGCAGCGTGACCGCGCCTTGCGGATCGCCGGCCAGCGCCAGCGCAAGGCCGGCATCGGCGGGATCGAGCACTCCGCGAGCCTCGGCCAGCAGTAGCTTGGCCTCGTCATTCTTTCCCTGAGCGATCTGGACCAGCGCCAGCTTCAGCACGACTTGCGGCTGGTTGCCGTAGATGCTGAGCGCGTCGCGATATGCCGCCTCGGCCGATGCAAAGCGGCCGGCCGCCAGATAGCAATTGCCAAGCAGCGCCCGGAAGCCTGCGTCATGCGGGCTGCGCTCGACGGCAAGCTCGGCGAGCCGAATGGCCGACGGGACATCGTTGGTCGCCAGCGCCATCTGCGCTTTGGTGGCCAGCGGGAGCTCGCCAGAATTGACCTTGCCGCCGAACATCGAGGCGGTGCGCACCCCATTGCCCGGTCCGGCGCAGCCGGCGGCCACCGCCATCAGTGAAACGGCGGTCAGTGCGGTACCTAGGCGGTTCGACTTAATCATGACAATTTTCCCCAGTCCTTATCAGGCGCTCTTCTTGCGGGGCGCTTTCTCAGCCATTGAGTCCAGTTCGGGCATCGCCTTCAGCAGCTGGTCGAGTGCATCGGTCACTAACTGCTGCGCCGAGCGGCCATCGACCGCGCAGGCCAGGCGAAGCTTCAAATGACGATCCGGGTCGAGGCGCAGCGTGAACGCGGCCTTGCCCTTGCTGCCCGGTGCTGCCCGCGGCACCCGGCGACGGGCCGGAACGGGTGCAGCAACGCGCTGCGGGATGACCATGACCGGCGCCGGCTCGTCGAGCGGCTCCGGATCCTCGGCGTCCGGCTCGAACATCTCGGCGGTTTCGTCGATATATTCGCCATCCTCATTCTCGCCATCCTCGTCCTGAGCGGCGAACCGGCTGGCGATTTCCGCCTGCTGATCGTGGACCGGCGAAGGAATCGGCGTCAGCGCCGAGATCGGGTTGCGTAGCGGCTGCTCGGGCAACTCTTCGCCGAACGCATCGTGATCCTCATCGCGAAGCGGGGCCAATGCTGCCTTGGGCGGCTCGAAGCCCATGTCGTTCCAGCCGAGGTCTTCGAGGCCGGCGCCGGTCTGGGCGCCAAAACCCTGGGGACGCATCGCCGGGCGGGCGGCACCCTTGCGGGCCAGCAGGCCCGAGGACAGTGAGGCGAATGCCTTAGGTTCTCCCATCGCGCTCACCCCTTACTGGCCCATCACGCGGCGGCCGAAGCCACCGACGGGACGCGGGCTGGCCGACGCACCATTGCCGGGAGCGGCATTGGGGGCGGCAAAAACGGTGCGGCGGAAATTCTTCTCGAGCCGGTCGGAGATATAGTCCCACAGCTCGGTCACCTCGCGGGCCGAGCGGCCGTTGGGATCGACCTCCATCACCGTGCGGCCGTCGATCATCGAGGCGGCGAAGTCGGTGCGGTGGTGCAACGTGACCGGGGCAACGGTGCCGTGCTGCGACAGGGCGACGGCGGCTTCGTAAGTGATCTTGGCCTTGGGCGTCGCCGCGTTGACGACGAAGATCAGCGGCTTGCCGGCGCGGTCGCACAGGTCGACCGTGGCACCGACGGCGCGAAGGTCGTGCGGGCTGGGGCGAGTCGGAATGACGATTAGCTCAGCCACAGCGATTACCGACTGGATCGCCATGGTAATCGCCGGCGGGGTGTCGATGACCGCCAGGCGGAAACCCTGCTGGCGAAGCACCTCGAGATCCGAGGCAAGCCGCGCGACGGTGGTCTGGGCGAAGGCCGGCATGTCGTTGTGCCGTTCGTTCCACCAATCGGCAAGCGAGCCCTGCGGGTCGATGTCGATAAGGCAGACGGGACCTGCGCCCGCCAGTTGCGCTTGCACCGCCAGGTGACCGGACAGGGTTGTCTTGCCCGATCCGCCTTTCTGCGATGCCATAGCCAGAACGCGCATGAATTTCCCCTTGGACGAGACGCCTGATTTGACTTCACCTGACAGCAAAGGCCCTAAAAACTGGTTAATGTCGGCCCGACCTTGTTCGGCCGGGCCAAGGCGGGCTAGGGTTAAGAATCGACCGGCTAAGGTGTTGAAATGCGTAACTTGTTGCTTGGCCTGATGATAAGCGCGGTGGCCCTGCCCGCCGCGGCCCAATCCGTGCGCGCCGGGATCGAGGCGTGGCAGAAAGGGGACACTGCCGGGGCTGTCGCTATCTGGCGGCCGCTGGCCGAGGCCGGGGATGCCGACGCGGCGTTCAACCTCGGCCAGGCCTATCGGCTGGGCAAGGGCGTGGTGATCGACCTGGCGCAAGCGCAGAACTGGCTCGAGCGCGCCGCGCGCAAGGGCCATGTCGATGCGCAGACCACGCTCGGGCTGCTATTGTTCCAGAATGGCAATCGGGTCGGCGCAATGCGCTGGCTGAACCTGGCGGCCGAGGCGGGCGAGCCCCGCGCGCTGCTGATGGTCGGCACCGCCCTCTACAATGGCGACGGGGTTCCCGAGGATCAGGTGAAGGCCTACGCTTATGTCAGCCGTGCCGCGGCCCAAGGTCTGGCTCCGGCCCAGGCGACGCTGGCGGACATGGACGCGGTGATGCCGCTCGAACAGCGCAAGAAGGGCGTCGCCCTGGCCCAGCAAATGGCCGCAACGCAAAAGCCGGCCTCGCCCCGCGCGCCATCGGCCAAGACGGCGACGGCCAAGCCAGCGCAAAAGCCCGCGGCACAGAAACCGGCTACCCCAAAGCCAGCGGCAGAGGCCCCGTCCCCGCCAAAGGCTGTTGCAACGGCCAGCGGCAAATGGCGGATCCAGCTCGGAGCCTTCGGCCAGCGCAAATCGGCCGAGTCATTGTTCGCCAAGCTGGCGGGCAAGCTGGCGGGGCGGCAAGCCTATTATGTTCCCGCGGGCGCGGTGGTCCGGCTGCAGGCGGGCCCGTTCGAAAGCCGATCCGCGGCCAACGCGGCCTGCGCTCGATTGGCACCGCAAGCCTGCTTCCCGGTGGAGGCGCGCTAAACCTCGATCCATTCGCGGCGCGGAATCCCTTGCGCCCAGAGCAAGGCATCGAGCCCGTGATGGTCGAGCCGTGCGTCGGCGACGGCGGCCAGCGCCGGCTTGGCCCGGTAGGCGATGCCAAGGCCGGCTTCCTCGACCATCGGGATGTCATTGGCGCCATCGCCGATCGCCAGAGTTTCATCAGGTGATAGGCCGAGTCGTTTGCGCGCCTCGGAGAGCACATCATGCTTGCGCCGGGAATCGACGATGCTTCCCTCGGTCAAACCACTTAGCTTGCCGCCGCGAACGCCGAGCACATTGGCTTCGTACCGATCGAAACCGATCCGTTTGGCGATCGGCTCGACGAAGGCCGTGAAGCCGCCCGACACAAGGATCGTCTCAGCTCCCCTCGCCTTCATGGTCTGGACCAGCGTCACCGCTCCCGGGTTGGGCCGGATTCGCTCCGCCAGGCAATGGTCAATAACCTGCTCTTCCAGGCCCTGAAGAAGCAGCACCCGTTCCCTCAGCGCGCCAGCGAAATCCAGCTCGCCGTGCATCGCCCGCTCGGTGATCTCGGCGACTTGCTCTTTGACCCCGGCATAGTCGGCCAGCTCGTCGATGCATTCGACATTGATCATCGTCGAATCCATGTCGGCGGCGAGCAGCTTCTTGCGGCGGTGCCGTGCCGGCTGCACCACCCAGTCGGCGCCGGGGATCAGCCCGTCGAGCGCCGCTTGCGCGTCTTCCGCCCGCTCGGCGAAGGCCAGGTCGCAGGCGCTGTCCGGCTCGATCCATTCGGGCGCCCGCGGCTCCACGCCGGCGGCGCGCAACGCGTCGGCGGCGGCGGAAATATCGCCGCGGGCCAGCCGATCCGCTGCTATCAGGGTCGCGATGAACAAAGCCGCCTCGCAGAAGCCAGTGCTGGCGCTCATTGCAGGACCGACCGCGAGCGGCAAGTCGGCGCTGGCGCTGCGGCTGGCGGAGGCGCGAAACGGAACCGTCATCAACGCGGACAGCGCCCAGGTCTATCGCGATCTCGCCCTGGTATCGGCGCGGCCGACCGAGGCGGAGGAGGCGCGCGTGCCGCATCGCCTCTACGGC
>JALYNQ010000099.1 GCA_030773115.1 Pseudomonadota bacterium | reverse complement strand
TTTCCGCGGCCTTTATTACGGCTCGTACAAGGCGCCGCGCGAGCTGGTGTGGATGCTAGGCCTTGTCATCTACCTCCTGATGATGGCGACGGCGTTCATGGGCTACGTCCTGCCCAGGGGGCAGATGAGCTATTGGGGCGCGCAGGTCATCACCGGTTTCTTCTCCGCCTTCCCGCTGGTCGGCGAGCCGATCCGGGTCTGGCTGCTGGGCGGCTATGCCCCCGACCAGGCGGCGCTGACCCGCTTCTTCTCGCTGCATTACCTGCTGCCATTCGTGATCGCCGGCGTGGTGATCCTGCACATCTGGGCGCTTCACATCCCGGGATCGTCCAACCCGACCGGGGTAGAGGTGAAGACCGAGAAGGACACGCTGCCGTTCCATCCCTTCTACACCGCCAAGGACGGGTGGTTCGCCGGCCTGTTCCTGACCATCTATGCGGCAGTGGTGTTCTTCGCGCCCAACGCGCTCGGCCACCCGGACAATTACATTCCGGCCAATCCGCTGGCGACGCCGGCGCACATCGTGCCCGAATGGTATTTCTGGCCATTCTACGCAATCCTGCGCGCCTTCACCGTCGATTTCATCCTGCCGGCCAAGCTGTGGGGCGTGCTGGCGATGTTCGCGTCGATCCTGCTGCTGTTCTTCCTGCCGTGGCTCGACAAGTCGCCGGTGCGCTCGGCCGTCTATCGGCCGCTGTTCAAGCGCATCAACTGGCTGCTGTGGATCGACGTCTTCATCCTCGGCCTGTGCGGCATGAAGCCGGCCGAGCAGCCGTGGGTCGCGCTCAGCCAGTTCGCCGCGGCCTATTATTTCGCGCACTTCCTCATCATCCTGCCGCTCGTCGCCAAGTATGAGAAGCCGCTGCCGCTGCCCAACTCCATCTCGGAAAGCGTGCTTCACGGCGAAGAACAGGAAGCTGCACCGATCGGCGTCAAGCCGGCGACTGCTCAGTAAGGGAAAACAGGGATCATGGGTTACTTGCTGGCACTCCCGACCGCAGTCTTCGGTTTCTTCGTCCGGCTCGGCTGGGTCCGCGGCATCGGCATGCTGGTAGGCGCCGGTTTCGCCGGCGTCCTGACGATCAGCCTGCTGGTCAACCTGGTCGGCTGGGTCCAGTCGCCGCCGGAGCCGAGCGTCGAACATGAGTTCCACCGCGAAGCCAAGGCGCTGAAGCTCCAGTCGGACGGCCCGTTCGGCACGTTCGACCGTCAGCAGCTGCAGCGCGGCTTCCAGGTCTACAAGGAAGTCTGCGCGGGCTGCCACAGCCTCAATCTGGTGTCGTTCCGCGACCTTCACCAGCTTGGCTATAATGAGGCTGAAGTGAAGGCGATCGCCAATCAGTGGGCGATCGAGGTACCGAGCGTGAACCCCGACACCGGCGAGGCGGCGACCCGCAAGGCGATCCCGTCCGACCGCTTCCCGAGCCCCTACGCCAATGAGACGGCGGCGCGCGCGGCCAACAACAATGCGCTTCCGCCCGACCTGTCGCTGATGGCCAAGGCGCGTGAGGGCGGCGCGGCCTACATCTATTCGCTGCTGACCGGCTACGCGAACGCTGCGACCTATCGCAACGAGAAGGGCGAAGCGCTGCCGGCCGCCAACCAGCCGGGCACCGGACTGCATTTCAACCCTTATTTCGCCAATCTGAACATCGCCATGCCGCCGCCGATCACCGCCGACGGCCAGGTGACCTATGCCGACGGCACGCCGTCGACGGTCGACCAGATGGCCAAGGATGTTTCGGCCTTCCTGCTGTGGACCGCCGAGCCCAACCTGCAGGGCCGCCACAAGAGCGGCTGGGCGGTGCTGGTCTTCCTGATCATCGCCACGGTGTTCGGCTATCTCAGCTATCGCAACATCTGGGCCGAGGCCAAGCGCAAGGTCGCGCCGAAGGGCATGTTGGCGCCGGAGAATGTGGCGAAGCGCAAGCGGGCGAGCCGCAAGGCCGGGGTCACGGAGTAGCAGTGGAAATTCCCTCCCCCTTGATGGGGGAGGGTAGGGTGGGGGTGGCGTCAATGAAGCACGCGCCCTTTCCGGAGACATCACCCCGCCCCAACCCCTCCCCATCGAGGGGAGGGGCTTCATCCGGGAGCATTCCGATGTCGCACGACGACCTCAAAGCCCTCGTCCGCACCATCCCCGACTTCCCCAAGTCGGGAATCCAGTTCCGCGACATCACGACGCTGTTGCTCGACCGTGTCGGCCTGGCCAGCGCGGTCGATGCGCTTGCGGCGACGGTCGAAGGTCCGGTCGACCTGGTCGCGGCGATCGAGGCGCGGGGGTTCGCCATCGGCGGCGCGCTGGCGATCAAGCTCGGCGCCGGGCTGCTGCTGATCCGCAAGGACGGGAAACTGCCCGGACAGACGATCGCCGAGGATTATGCGCTGGAATATGGCAGCGACCGGCTGGCGATGCACGTCGATGCCTGTACCCCCGGTGCCCGCGTGCTGATCGTCGATGATTTGCTGGCGACCGGCGGGACGGCGCTGGCCGCGGCGCGGCTGGTGAGAAGGGCGGGGGGCGACCTGGTCGGCGCTCGCTTCATCATCGACTTGCCCGAGCTTGGCGGCCCCAAGGCCCTGGCCCAGGCGGGCGTCGATGCGATGAGCCTGTTCGCGTTCGAAGGACATTGAGTCGGCCAGATTACGTAACGCGGGCTCAACGGTTCAGAGCCTGTTCAACTGGTTGAGTTCATAGGCGATCATAACTTCGAGTGTCGGAGAAGTGCTATGTCTGCGTTTCGAATTCGCACCGCCGTGTTGACGGTGGCAGCTTCAATCGGTCTTTCCGCCTGCATGTCGCCCTATGGCTATGGCGGCACGTCGGTCGGCGTAGGTGTCGGCAGCGGCTATGGCGGCTATGGCTACCCTGGTTACGGCTATGGCTATGGGTCCGGTTACGGCTACGACCCTTACTGGGGCTGGCATGACGGCTACTATTATCCGGGCAGCGGCTATTATGTGTACGATCGCTATCGCCGAGCCTATCCGTGGGATCGCTATCGCGACTATTGGGAAGATCGCCGCGAGCGTGCGATGAGCACTCGCGAATTCCGTCGCCAGATGGAAGCGCAGAGGGCTCAAGTCGACCAGCAGAACTGGAGCGCATTCGACCAAGGCCCGTCGAAGGTTCAGCGATTCGAACAGAGCGACCATCGTTCGAACCGTATCGAGCGCTCGCGCTCGGCGCGCAGCGAACGCGCCTCGAACCGCTCGTCGCGTAGCGAGCGTGCCTCGAGCCGGTCGAGCAGCCCCAGGCAGAGCGCCTCGGACTTCCGCCGCTCGCAGGAATCGAACCGCGACGACTAATTGTTAAGCGGCGGTCCCCTCGGGCCGCCGCAACATCATGACGATCGAGGTGAAGCGCATTACCGGGACGTCGTCCTGATTGGTGATGGTGTTTTCGCTGCGGATGACGCCGATGTGCGGCTTTGAGCGCGATGGCGTGGCTTCGATGACCTTGCCGCGGACGGTCAGCCGGTCACCGGGATGGACCGGCTTCAGCCAGCGCAGCTCATCGACCCCAGGAGAGCCGAGGCCGGCCTGCTCCGTTTCCACGACATGACGGGCGATGACCGCCATGGTCATCGCGCAGGTGTGCCAGCCCGACGCCGCGAGGCGGCCGAAATGGGTGTTGGCGGCTGCCTCGTCGCTCAGGTGGAACGGCTGCGGGTCATATTTGCGCGCAAATTCCAGTACTTCCTCGCGCGTGACGTCATAATGGCCGAAGACGGTTTCGTCGCCGACGTGCAAATCGTCGAAATAGATCATGCCGCTTAATGGTCGCTATGGCCGGTTAAGGAAAGTGGCAAAATGAAACCGGCCTGCCACGTGGGCAGGCCGGCTTCATCCTTGGGCGTGTTAGAATTTGTATCCGACCCTTAGCCCAATGGTTCGCGGCCGGGTGACCACCGTGTAGATCTTCGGACCCTCGGCAGTGTCCCCGCCCGGGTCGCCGCAAACCGTTTCGAGGCATTGAATGCCCTTCGTGATCTGGCCGCGCGTGTCGAACAGGTTCTTGACGTACAGATCGAGGCTCCAGGGCCCGCGCTCGAGGCCGGCCGCCGCATCGACCAGCCAGTAGGAATCAAGATTGCCCATGATCGAGTTCTCGACGTCGCGAAGGTCGGCGCGACGCTTGCCTTCATAGGAGGCCGCGGCCTGGACGTGAGCCTTGATGTCGCTGGCGAGATCCCATTCATAGCGCACCCGGCTGTTCAGCTTCCACTTGGCCGTAATCGGCAGGCGCGCGCCTTTTTCCGCCAACGTGGCATTCTCTTCCAGCTCGCCGTCCGGCGGGTTATCCAGGTCGACGTCGATCGAGCAGTCGAAATTCGGTACCGCAATCAGGCAGAAATCGTTGCGCAATTTCGCGTCATTGTAGCTGACGCCGGTGCTCCAGCTGAGCCCGGGTGCCGGCCTTAACAGCAAATCGGCCTCGACGCCCCGGATCCTGGCATTGCCGGCATTGCGGATCTCGGTCAGGCCATTCGCCCCCAGGAAGGACAATTGAATGTCCTTCCAATCCTCCTGGTACACGGCGACGTTGAAGTGCGATCCGCGGCCGAAGCTGATCTTGGCGCCGGCCTCATAATTGGTGAGATAATCGGGATCGTAAGGCGGCAGCGTCCCGCGGCGATTGATACCGCCGGGGCGGAAGCCCCTCGACCAGGTCGCATAGAATAGCAAGTCGTCATTCGGCTTCCACGTCGCATTGAGGCGGTGGACGAAGCCGTTGCCCTTCGTCGTCTTGTCGAGGTTGGTACAGGGCGCGCCGTCGATGGCGTCCTCCCGGAAACAGGCGGCAACGCCAGTCCGGCTGGAGTAGCTTGCCGAATAGCCGAAGAATCCTTCGAGCGAATTCTTGTACCAATAGTAGCGCCCGCCAGCCGTCAGGCTCAGTTTCGGAGTGATGTCGAATGTCACCTCGCCGAAGATCGCCTTGTCGCGGTCGACGCGGAACTGCTTGGTCAGCCAGATGTTGCTCTCTGTTCCGGGCACGACATAGAAATCGACTAGGTCGTCGATGATGTAATTCTGCTCGATGTTGTGCGTCTGGCGCTGCCAGAAAAGGCCGCCGACTACCCGAAGCCGCTTGTCCGCCGGCGATGTGAAGCGCAACTCGTGCGACTGCTTCGTGAAGCTGTCGTCCGAGACAATATATTGGGTGGGGTCGATCGGGTTATAGTCGTTATCGTACCAATAGGCGCCGTACCCGGCCAGTTCATTGTAAAAATAGCTATAGTCCGAATAGTCGAATTCGCCGTCGATCTGGCGCTTCATGTAGGCGCCGGCATAGGTCAAGTCGAAATTCCCGATCTTGCCCTCGACGGTCAGCGCAGCCTGCCACCATTTGTCCTTGGTCTTTTCGTACCACCACTGCTGGATCTCAAGGTCGTCGAGTCCGGTTTCCTCGGCAAACGAGCCATAGGCGGTTTGGCTCTGGCCCATGATCTGCGGAGTGACCGTCCAATTGTCGTTGAGCTCGATCTTAAGCGCGGCGCGAGCGCCATAGGTGTAGACGTCGTTGTAATTGTCCTCGGCGACATTGTGCTCGGGCATATTCGGGTCGTCATTGTTGATGACGATGAAGTTGCCGGTTGGGGCGCCTCCGAGCGCAGCCGGGGCAAATTCCCGATAACTCCTCGTCCCCGGTATATTGTCGATATAGCCGCCATCGCGGCGGTACCAGGCGACAACGCGGGCAGCCATTCGCTCGTTGAGCGGATGATTGAGGAAACCCTCCAGCGTATAGCCGAAGTCGCCATGTGCGACCTTGTTCACCTCCGCGCCGATTTCGCCGTAGGTGCCGCTCGTGTCGGGCTTGTTGGTGATGATGCGGATCGTGCCGGCCTGGCTCGATGCGCCGTACAGCGTGCCTTGCGGCCCGGCCAGCGCCTCGATGCGTTCGACGTCGAAAATGTGCAGGTCGAGCGCGCCAGTGATGGTGGTGATCGGCTGTTCGTCGAGATAGGTGCCGACGCTCGGCAGCGATGCCGAGTGGTTCGCGTTTTCGCCGCTGGCAACGCCGCGGAAATAGACGTTGGAGAAACCGGGCCCGCCCGACTGGATCGACAGGCTCGGGATCATCTTGGCATAATCGTCGAACTGCTGAACCTGATTGTCCTCCAGCGTCTTGGTACCGAAGGCAGTGATGGCGATCGGCACGTCCTGGAGGTTCTCGGTGCGCTTGGTCGCGGTGACGACAATCTCGTCGCCCTCTTCAACGGGCGCTCTCGGCGCCTGGGCAGGCGGGCTGGGAAGCGCCGGGTCAGGCGTTTGGGCCCCGGTCCCCTGTTCCGTCGGGTCTGTCGGCGGAGTCTGTTGCGCGTAGGCCGTGCCCGAACCGATCAGCATGGTCGAGGCAAGAAGCAGGCCGCTGGCGCGGCGGGCGAAAGAGGCACGTGCCGTCATCGTAATTCCCCCAGGTAAAGTCGGAGGAAGACTGTGACGCGACCTGGAATCCGTCAATCGATTTTCGTCACGCAGCTGTCACGATTTTGCCTCGGCTATGGCCGCGGTGCATCAGCCCAATTTTCGAGCGCCGGACCGAGTGCCTGCTTGAGCGGGGCCAGCCATTGATCGAACGGCTTCCACTGGCCGATGCCCGACCGGCTCAGCGGACGGCGAACCTGTTCGCTGCTGGCCGTGCGTACCGCGCGCCTGGTTTCGTGAAAATTGAGACAGGCGTCCTCCCACTCCAGCCCGCAATAAGCGAGCAGAGCGCGGATTTCAGCCTCCGGATTTTCGACCAGCCGTTCGTGGATCACACGGTGAACCTTGCCCGGCTGCACGATGTCGAGATGAGCCATGAAGCGGACATAGTCGGCATAGTAACGGCCAATGTGGTGGAGGTCGTAGCTGAACGCCTGGCCGCGGGCGAAATGCTGCTTGAAGTTGGAAAAGCCGCAGTCGAGCGGGTGGCGCCGTGCGTCGATGATTTTGGCATTGGGCAGAATCAGGCGGATGAAGCCGGCATAGGCCCAGTTGTTGGGCATCTTGTCGATGAAGAAGGGCTTGCCTTCGCTGCGCTGGATTCGGGTGGTGTCGAGATATTCCTGACCGAGCGCGCGCAGCTCGTCGGCATCGAGCCCGGCCAGGGCTTCCGGATAGTTTCCGCGTTCGCCGCGCTCATGCTTGCCGTCGATGCGGCGCACGATGTTGTGGATGTCGGGCAGCTCCATCGTGCCCTCGACCTGGCTGTGGCTGGCGAGGATCTGCTCGAGCAGGGTCGAGCCGGCCCGTGGCAGGCCGAGGATGAAGATCGGGTCGGGGGCGTCCAGGCCCTGGCCCTCGCGCTCTTCGAAGAAATCGGCCGTCATCAATTCAATGCTGCGGTCGACGATGCTGGTGATGCGGTCCGGATCGTGATGCACCTGGGCGGCGCGGATGCGGTTGCCGGCTGCGTAATGGCGCCACGCCTGGTCGGCGTCGTGGCGGTCCTCCCACGCCTTGCCGAGCGCGAAATTGAGATGCAGCCTGTCGTCGGCATTGAGCGCCGCGTCATCCAGCGCCGCCTCCATCGCGACGACATCGCCATCGTCGAATTCGACCGTCTTCAGATTGGCCAGGCTCCACCACACCTCGCCGAGGCCCGGCGCCAGGCCTATCGCGCGGCGATAGGCGGCGATCGCCTCCTGCTGTTCGCCGACCGTCTTGAGCAAATGCGCCAGGCTCATCCAAATCTTCGGCTGCTCGCCGTGGCGGCTGAGCACGTCACGGTACAGGCCGATCGCTTCCTGATAGCCGCCAATCCGGCCGAGCGCCGCTGCCTTAAGGTTGCGGACACCGTCGGGCAATTCGCCCTCCGCGGCAATCAGGTCGAGCTGCTCGAGCGCGTCGGCTGCGCGATGCTGGCGATAGAGGACCGTGGCGAGGTTGGCCCGCGCCGACTGGAAGGAAGGGGCCAGTTCCAGCGCCCGCCTCAAGAGATTCTCGCTGTCGCCCAACCGGCCGATCCGTGCCGCCAGCTCGGCCAGCATGCGGATCGCGCTATAGTCATAAGGATCGCGCCTTAGCCGTTCCTTGAGCAGCGGCTCCGCCTCGTGCAGCTGGTTGGCGACCAGTGCGTGGCCGGCGCGCAGCAGGATGGGATCAGCAGTTGCGGCCTTTAGCGCCCGCTGTTCGAATTCGGCGGCTTCGTCCGGCTGGCCCGCAGCACGAAGCGCCAGGCCGAGCAGGCGCAGGGCAGGGGCCGAGTTGGGCTGCGATCCGAGGGCCTGACGGGCCAGGATGCCCGAACGGCCGGGATCGGCTTCGAGCAACCGATAGCCTTCGATCAGATGGTTGACCTTGGTGGTGGTGTCGACTTCCCCGCCCATGCCTCGCTTGGTGGGCCAAAATGGGCGCGCAGCCAAGCCTTGGTTCATGCTATGATCGGCGAGCAGCAAAAGGGGGCAGCCATGAAACCCTTCACGACGATCGCGGCCATCATCTTCGCGTTGATGGCTCTACTTCACGCCTATCGCCTCGCCACCGATTTCCAGGTTATCGTCGGCAGCCACACCATCCCCTACAATGTCAGCTGGATCGGACTGGTTGTAACCGGGGTCCTGAGCTACGGCTTGTTCCGCGAAGCCCGGCGGTGAGAGCTGACCAGCCGTTTGGCGGGCTCTAGACCGGGCGGAGCGCGGGCTCGCCGCGCGCCACCGACCAGGTCGCGCGCTTGCTCAAGGCCCCGTCGGGGGTGCGCACCCGGTCGACGACCATGAAGTTGGTGCGCCATTCATCGGGCGTGACGTCGAACGTCAAATAGCCGCGCTGGTCGTTGACGAACCTCAATTGCGGATTGTTGGCGAGGATCGTGTCGCTGCCCGGGCGAAGGTCCTGCCCGTCGCCGCCGCTCGAGATGGAGGTGGCGACGAACTCGACGGCAACCGGCTTGTCGCGGTCGTGGAGCAGGCCGGCGAAATTCTGATGCTCGTCTCCCGTCAGCACGATCACATTATCGAGGCCGCTGAGGCAGGACAGCAGCCGCTGCCGCGGGGCCTCGTAGCCGGCCCAGCTGTCGATGTTGAGGATCTTGGGCGGCGCTTCGTCCGGTCGGCGGCGATCCAGCGACATCATCATCACCTGCTGGGCGAGCACATTCCATTTGACGTCGCGGCGCTGCAGGTTGCGGCTGAGCCACTCCTCCTGCTCCTTGCCGAGCATGGTCGCATTGACCGCATTGACCTCCGGGCAGGCGGGCTTGAAGCCGTCGCCGCAAGGCTGGTTGCTGCGATACTGGCGGGTATCAAGGATATCGAGCTCGGCGAGGTCGCCATAGCGGGCGCTTCTGTAGCCCTGGACGGTCGAGGCATTGGGGAACGACCGGCGGCGGACCGGCATATGCTCGTACCAGGCCTGTAACGCCTGGGCGCGGCGCAGGCGGAAGATTTCGGGCGGCGTGTCGCGCGCGTCGATGTCGCCGACCCAATTATTGTCCACTTCATGGTCGTCATAGGCCATGAAGAAGGCATGGGCGGCGTGGGCGCGCTGCAGGTCGGCGTCCATCTTGTACTGGGCATAGCGGCGCCGATAGTCGTCCAGGGAAGTGAGCAGCTGCCCGAGATGCGGGCGCACGGGAGTGTAGATTCCGTCGGCGGCCCAGCCGGGGCGAAGCGCGTCGCCGCGATACTCGTAGATATAGTCGCCATAGTGATAGACGAAAGCGAGGTCCTCGCGCGCGAGATGGCGATAAGCGGTATAGTAACCGTCCTCGTAATTCTGACAGCCTGCGACGCCGAAGCGCAGCAGCTGGGGCGAGGAGGAGGCTAGCGGCAGGGTTCGAGCCCGGCCGCGGATGCTGCGCTCCCCGCCCGCCTCGAACCGATAGAAATAGGGGCGGTCGGGTTGCAGCCCCGCCACTTCGACATGGACCGCATGGGCCAGCTCGGGCCGGGCCAGCGCCTCCCCGGAAGCAACGACCGATGCGAATTTATCGTCGCTCGCAACCTCCCACTTTACTGGCAGCACTCCCATGCCCATGCCGCCGTGGGCCTCCAGCGGATCGGGCGCGATGCGGGTCCAGATGACGAACCCGTCGGGCGAAGGGTCGCCCGCGGCGATGCCGAGGCTGAACGGATAGTTGCGCCACAGGGTTTGGGCACGAAGGATGGCGGGCGCAGCGACGAGGGTCGCGGCGCCGGTGACGAGCAGGTTGCGGCGGGTCAGCATGGCGACATCGCTATCGCGGGATTGTTGCGACGGCGAGTCTGAAATCTCCTCCCCTGCAATTGCAGGGGAGGTGGCAGGCCGGAGGCCTGACGGAGGGGTTCTTCAGGCTCAGCCCCTTGGAACCCCTCCACCGCCTTCGGCGGTCCCCCTCCCCTCGAAATCGAGGGGAGGAAAAAATCAAACGTTGAACTTGAAGTGGAGGACGTCGCCGTCCTTCACCACATATTCCTTGCCTTCCTGCCTGAGCTTGCCGGCGTCGCGCGCGCCGGCCTCTCCGTTCAGGGCGATATAGTCGTCGTAGGCGATCGTCTCGGCGCGGATGAAGCCGCGTTCGAAGTCGGTGTGGATCTCGCCGGCTGCCTGGGGCGCCTTGCTGCCCTTCTCGACCGTCCAGGCGCGGGCTTCCTTGGGGCCGACGGTGAAGAAAGTGATCAGGTGGAGCAGCTCGTAACCGGCGCGGATGACGCGGGCGAGGCCGGTCTCGTGCAGGCCCATCTCCTCGAGGAAGGCAAGGCGCTCGTCCATCTCCATGGTAACCAGGTCGGCCTCGATCGCCGCGGAGACGACCACCGCCTCGGCTCCTTCGGCATGGGCCTTGTCGAACACCCGCTTTGAATGCTCGTTGCCGTCGGCTGCCTCGTCCTCATTGACGTTGCAGACGTAGAGCACCGGCTTGGCGGTGAGCAGCTGGGCCTGGGCGAACACCCGCGCTTCCTCCTCGTCCTTGGGCTTGGTCAGCCGCGCCGGCTTGCCTTCGCGGAGCAGGTCGAGCGCCTGGCTTAGGACCGACGCCGCAATTTTCGATTCCTTGTCGCCCTGCTGGCCGCGTTTGACGAGGTTGGGAACGCGCTTTTCGAGGCTTTCGAGGTCGGACAGCAGCAGCTCGGTCTCGACCACCTCCGCATCGGAGATCGGATCGACCACATTGGCGACATGCTGGATGTCGTCATTCTCGAAGCAGCGCAGGACGTGGACGATCGCGTCGACCTCGCGGATGTTGCCGAGGAACTGGTTGCCGAGGCCTTCGCCCTTGGACGCGCCCTTCACCAGCCCGGCAATGTCGACGAAGGCGAGCTGGGTGGGGATGATCTTGGCCGAGCCGGCGATGGCAGCGAGCTTGTCCAGGCGCGGATCAGGCACCGCGACCTGGCCGACATTCGGCTCGATGGTGCAGAAGGGATAGTTGGCCGCCTGCGCCGCCTGCGTCTCGGTCAGCGCGTTGAAGAGGGTCGATTTGCCGACGTTCGGCAGGCCGACGATGCCGCAGCGGAAGCCCATTCCCATTCTCCATGCCAGTCCGTCATGCTGAACTTGTTTCAGCATCCATTCCGGAGACCAAGGGGAGGCTCGCCGATGGGCCCTGAAACAAGTTCAGGGCGACGTTTGGTGTGCCCTTAGCGGCGCCGGACGCGGAGGGAAAGCGCAACCTCGCGCCGCCAATGGTGTTGACCGGGCATGACGGCGAAAAGGGAAGACTCCAGGCCCATCGTCCTGATCACCGGCGCGGCCGGCAATATCGGCCGGTCGCTCGCCAGCGTACTGGCCGATGACTATCGGGTCGTGGGATTGGACCGACCCGGTTCCAAGGCGGACTTTCCGCTGATCGAAGCGGACCTTGGCGACGACAGGTCTGTCGAACAGGCGATCGGCGATTTCCGTCGCAAGTTCGGCAACAGGATCGCCAGCGTCGTCCACCTCGCCGCATATTTCGATTTCACCGGCGAAGAGAACCCCCTCTACCGCTCGATCAATGTCGAGGGGACCAGGCGGCTGCTCAGGCCGCTGCAGCAGCTAGAGGTCGAGCAGTTCGTCTATTCGGGGACGATGCTGGTCCATGCTCCCGGCAAGCCGGGCGAGCCGATCGACGAGGATCAGCCGATCGAACCCAAATGGGCCTACCCCAAGTCGAAGGCCGAGGCCGAGGAGGTCATCCGAGCCGAGCACGGACAGATTCCCTACGTCCTACTGCACCTGGCCGGCCTTTATGACGACGAGAGTGCGGTGCCGACGCTGTCCAACCAGATCGCGCGGATCTACGAACGCGAGGCGCAGGGCCATCTCTACTCGGGCTCGACCCGCACTGGCCAATCGATGGTCCACCGCGACGACATGCTTGACGCCTTCAAGCGGACCATCGATCGGCGCGGCGAGCTCAAGTCCGGGACCGTCATCCTGATCGGCGAGGAGGAAGCGCCGGGCTATGACGAGCTGCAGGACCTGATCGGCTATTTGATCCACGGCGCTGACGACTGGCCGACGCTGCGCGTGCCCAAGCTGGCCGCTGCAGCGGGGGCCTGGGCCCAGGACAAGCTGGAGGCGGTCGTGCCCGACGCGCTGGATCTCGGCGAGCGGCCGTTCGTCAAGCCGTTCATGGTCCGCATGGCGGACGATCATTATGAGCTCGACACCCGACGCGCGCGCGAGCTGCTTGGCTGGCGGCCGAGGCATCAAATCAAAGGCACGCTGCCGAAAATCATCGAGGCGCTGAAGCGTGATCCGAAGGGCTGGTACGAGAAGAATGGCCTGACTCCGCCCCCGGTCGTTGCCGAGGCGGAAGAGCTGGGGCGGGACCCCGAACAGGTCCGCGCCGATTATGAAAAGCTTCTGGTCGAACAGCATGGGCGGTTTCGCTGGGCGCATTTCGCCAACATCTTCCTTGGTCTGTGGCTGGTCTTCCAGCCGCCGCTGGTCGGTGTGGAGGAAGCCGCGCTGGCGTGGAGCGAGGTATTGCTGGGGCTGGCGACGGTCCTGTTCGCCACTTTGTCACTGTCCTGGCGGATGCGCTGGGCGCGCTGGGTTACGGCCGGCATCGGCGCGCTGGTGATGGCGGCGCCGTTCATGTTCTGGACGGTCAACGCCGCCGCCTATCTGTCGGATACGCTGGTCGGCGGGCTGATCTTCGCCTTCGCCGTCGGCTCGCGGCCCGAAGTCGGACCTTCGGCACTGGCGGCGACCTCGGGCGGGCGGGTGCCGCCGGGCTGGAGCTACAACCCATCGAGCTGGTCGCAGCGCCTGCCGATCATCCTGCTCGCCGTCGTCGGGCTGGAGGTGTCGCGTTATCTCGCCGCCTATCAGCTGGGCCATGTTGGCGGGGTATGGGAGCCGTTCTTTGCCGGCTCGGCGACCGATCCGAGGAATGGCACCGAGGAGATCATCACCAGCCATGTGTCCGAGGCCTGGCCGGTGTCGGACGCGGCGGTCGGCGGCTACACCTATGCGCTGGAGATATTGACCGGGATCGTCGGCACCAGGGCGCGGTGGCGGACCATGCCGTGGCTGGTGCTGCTGTTCGGACTGATGATCGCGCCGCTGGGCGTGGTGTCGATCTTCTTCATCATCATCCAGCCGATCCTGATCGGCACCTGGAGCACGCTTGCGCTGATCGCGGCGGCAGCGATGCTGATCCAGATCCCCTATTCGCTCGACGAGTTGCTGGCGACCGCGCAGTTCCTGCGGCGGCGGGTGAATGCCGGCCACAACTGGCTCCGCGTCCTGCTGTTCGGCGACACGGATGTCGGCATCGACGATGAACGGGACGAGTTCGGCGAGGGGCCGGGAATTTTCCTGAAGGATATGTGGAGCGGCGGCGTCAACCTGCCATGGAACCTCGGGCTGGCGGCGGCGGTCGGCCTGTGGCTGATGTTCACCCGGCTGACCCTTGGCGCGGCCGGCGACCAGGCGAATGCCGACCATTTGATCGGAGCGCTCAGCCTGACGGTCGTGTCGCTCGCCGCCGCCGAGGTGGCGCGGCCGCTGCGTTTCCTGCTGATCCCGCTCGGACTGGGGCTGGGAGTAACGAGCCTGGCCCATGGCGAAAGCACGGCGCAGGTCGCCGCCGGCCTATTGTGCGCGGTGGCGCTGATCCTGCTCAGCCTGCGCCGCGGTCCGATCCGGGCGCAGTACGGCCGCTGGCAGCCGATGATCCGCTAGGCGACCCCCGGATCAAGTCCGGGGCTCATGCGAGGTTGAAGCTGATGCTGAGCCGGTCAGCCCTGGCGGTGCCGGGCAGCACCTCATGGCGAAGCCAGCTTTCCCACATCAGCAGCAGGCCGGGCCTGGGCTCGATCGTCGCGAACGGCCGCAACTCTTGCGGCGCATCCTTCGCCCGAGGCGGCGCCGGGTCTCACATTCTCTTGAATGAGGGAATTACGCGGGTCCCTTCACACCAATGTCGCGCACCGTCCACCTGACGCGGCGTCTTGCGATGCCAGATGAGGCGGTCCATCCTGCCGGGCCTGTGGGAGGGTCAGCGTATGTGGTGGTTGTCGCTGTTCGTGGGAGTGCAGACGATCGGAGGCCCCACCGCAACGGCGCCAGTATTGGAGCATTGCCCCGATTGGGTTGCGAAAGAGATCACGGCCGAGTCAAGCGCCGGACCGGCGAGGCTGGCCCGATTGGTGTGCCGGCCATTCGGGGGTTCGCCGTCACCGGACGGCAAACGTTACTTCTCATTCGCCAAGGGGGGACTGATGCTCGCCTCCGACGATCGGAGTGGGCCAGATCACGTATTCGCCATGCAAGAGCCTGGCGCGGCGAGGACTGGCGTGCCGTTCAAGTGGTCAAGCACCTCCGCTTTCGTGTGGGGATCGGATCAGGAGCGCGCCGCGCCAGGAGGCTGGTCGACCGGTCCGGTGCGGCTGTACAAATACCATGTGGATGGCCGTCGGGAGGAGTTGCCTTCGCCCCGGCACTCCGCCGGACCGCTGGACGACGTCGAGTGGATCGGCGGCTCTGGACTGGCCCTTGCGCATTTCGGCAGTCTCGGCGGCTATCACCGGCCAGAACGGGAGGACACCGATCCGACACTGGCCTTCATCGACGCAGCGCAAGGACGTGTGTTGCAGGCCTTGTCGATGCGGGCGATCCCTGGCGCACGCAGCGCGCAGGGCCGGCCGATGATCCCGCAAATCCGGACGATTGCTTTCAAGGAGGGCGTGCAGCCGCACATCTTCCTGCAGTGGCCGACCGGCCTGGCGCTCCACTGGACTTTGGGCGAGGAACCAGTCCCCGTGCCGCCGGTAAAGCGCGACTACTGGCAGAAGTTGGTGCTTGATCCGGAAGGCAGATGGCTTCTGGTTGCACCGACGCTGACGGTCGCCTTCATTGCTGAATGCCACGACGATCGCGAGTGTCCCGTAGCTCCGCCAGTCACCGGGCCCGTACTCGAGCTGTTCGATTTCGCCACGCGCGAGCGGCTAGGGAGCATCTCCGAGACAACCGGATCTTGGGGCAGTCCCGCGCAGCCGATGGTCAGTCCGGACCGGCGACACGCCATTATGCCCGTGAGCACCCTCGGCGGTGGCGCGTGCCTGCTTGTGGCGATGGATCGTGGGACCGTGCTTCAGCGCATCGCATGCAAACGAGCGGGGGTCGATACTGCATTCGCAGCCGATGGAAAAAGCTTTACTATTCCCGACCATATGACGGTACGCACCTTCGCGCTGGCCCACTAAGGCCGGCGTCAGGCGAAATTGAAGCTGATGCTGAGGCGCTCGCCGTGACCTTTGCCGGGCATCACTTCGTGCCTCAGCCAGCTTTCCCACATCAGCAGCAGGCCGGGCCTGGGCTCGACCGTTGCGAAGGGCCGCAACTCTTGCGGCGCATCGTCGCGGCGGACCGGCGCGGCCATCATCATTGGCAGGCGAGGGTCCTCGAAGCGGATCGCGCCGCTGCCCCGCGGTACCTCGACATAGAGCGTGCCGGACAGGATCGAATGAGGGTGGATATGGGCGTTATGATGCCCGCCCGGCTTCAGAAGATTGACCCACAGGCTGTCGAGCCTGGGCTTCACATCCCACGCCAGCTCCTTGGCGAAGGCTGCGGCGTGACGGGTGAGCAGGCGTTTCAATTCATCGAATGACGGGTCGCGCCGCGGCAGGTCGTTGAGCGAGGCGTAGCTGGTATAGCCCTTGTAGCCTTTGTCGCGGCTCCAGCGCTTGCCGGCCTCATCGTCGTCGGCCAGCGAGCGGATCGAATGGGCCAGCTCCGCGAGCAGTTGGTCCTCGTCGAGGAGCGCCTCGTAGAGGCAAGTCGCGAACAGGTGCCTCATTGCTGCAACCTCAGCGCTACGTCGCTCATGAAACGGACATCATCGCCCTCGGCGAGCCACCTGGCCTTGGCGGCGATCGCTCCGAGCAGGTCGGTCAGCGGATCCAGCTCCGCCTTGGCGTAATTGCCGAGCACATGGCCGGTTACCTTGTCCTTGTGGCCTGGGTGGCCGATGCCGATGCGGACGCGGCGGAATTCGGGGCCGAGCGAGGCGTCGATCGAGCGGAGGCCGTTGTGGCCGGCGGTGCCGCCGCCGACCTTCACCTTGACCTTCATCGGCGCCAGGTCGAGCTCGTCATGGAAGGCGGTGAGGGCGCCGATGTCGAGCTTGTAGAAGTGAAGCGCCTGTTGAACCGCGTCGCCGCTGACGTTCATATAGGTCTGGGGCTTCAACAGCAGGATCTTGCGGCGGCCGAGGCGGCCTTCGCTGACCAGGCTGCGGAATTTCTTCTGCCAGGGCCCGAAGCCATGGACTTCGGCGATGGCGTCGACCGCCATGAAGCCGACATTGTGCCGGTGCAGCGCATATTTATCGCCCGGATTGCCGAGCCCCGCCCAGATCTGCATCGAACGCGTCCCTGCCAGCAAAAACGCCCACCCCGCAAGCGGGATGGGCGTCCTTGTTCGATTGAGGTGGAACGAAGCTTAGGCTTCTTCGCCGCCCTCGGCTTCGCCGCGTTCGGCTTCGCCCTCGGCTTCTTCCTCGCCGACCGTCGGGACTTCGCCCTCAGGCGCCGCGGCCTCTTCCTCGGTCTGCTTCATCGCCGACGGGGCAACGATCGTGGCGACGGTGAAGTCGCGGTCGTCGATCGCCGACTTGGTGCCCTGGGGCAGCTTGACGTCGCTGATGTGGATCGAATCGCCGATTTCCAGCCCGTCGAGCGGGATGTGGATCTCGTCGGGGATGTAGGCCGCATCGCAGATCAGCTCGAGATCGTGCTGGACGATGTTGAGCACGCCGCCGCGCTTCAGGCCCGGCGAGGCCTCTTCATTGTCGAAGCGGACCGGCACGTTGACGTGCACCTGGCTGTGCTCGCCGATGCGCAGAAAGTCGACGTGGATCGGACGGCTGGTGACCGGATGGAAGTCGACCGCCTTGGGCAGCGTCCGGTTCTGCTTTCCATCGAGCTCGACCATCACGACCGAGTTCATGAAGTGGCCGGTCGACAGCATCTTGGCGAGGAGCTTCTCCTCGACATGGACCGACAGGGGTTCCTTCTTGTCGCCGTACACCACGGCGGGGACCCGGCCTTCGCGGCGGAGTGCACGGGAGGCTCCCTTGCCAGCCCGATCGCGCGCTTCGGCGGGCAGCGTCAGCTGTTCGCTCATTTCGCAATTCCTTCTAGGTTTTCATGCCCCGCCACGCCTCCAGGGATGACCATGGGTGGGCAAGCGCGCGCCTATAGGGGCGCGAGGCGATATTGGCAAGTTGGGCTGTCTTAGCTGACCCGCGCCGTGGCAATGCCTCGGCCAGCCAGCCACTGCTGCACGCTGTGCTTGCCGGCGAGGTGCCCGGTCCCGACCGCGACGAACACCGTTCCCGGCTGGTCGAGGCGATCGGCGATCCACTGGCCCCAGCGCGCGTTGCGATCGGCGATCAGCATGCGGTAGGCGACCGGCGACTTGGCCTCGAACCCGGCGAGCATGGTCGAAAATGCGGCAGTGTCGCCCGCTCTCCATGCGCCCAGCAGATCATTGACCGTGACGATGGCTGACGGGGCTGCCTTGGCCGCGGCAGCTGCTGCCGGCGGCGGGGCAGGGATGTTGGACAGAGTCTTGATCTGATCCTCGAACCGCTCGAGCCCGCTGACCGGCTTGCCGAGGCCTTCGGCGACGCGACGCAGGACCATGTCGGCGCCATTGTCGACCGACATGCCGATCGACTTGCTCTCGTTCATGACGGTCCGGGTCTGGGCGATGAACGGCTTCAACCTGCGCTTGCCGTCAGGTCCGGCCTCGGTTGCTTGCTCGTTCGCGGCCGACATGTCGGCCGGGATGATCGTTTCCAGCACCAGCTCGCCCGAGGCGTCGAACGCCTCCCGGACCTTATGGTCGAACCAGACGGTGCGGCCGTCCAGCGTGTGGAAGGTGCCGAACAGGTAGATGGTGGTATCGGCGTCGCGGATTTCCCACAGTGCGGGGGAGGCGCGGACCATCGCCGGAGCCGGGATAAGCGGCATCGGCTGGGCGTGGGCCTGACTTTGGGCCGGCCCGGCCGAAGCGAGCAGCATAGCAGCCGCGCCGGCACAGGCCCTTGCCAGATGTTTGAAGGGCGCTGTCCGCCCGCCGCTAAATCGAGTCCGTTGCATTGGCGACCCCCCGCCGGTTGAGAGGTCACAGTCGGGCACAAATGGTTAACGGTCAATAAACTGTCCGTGAAATCTCAACCATTTGCGACGAGTTGAGGAGCTTTGTCGGGCCAGCGTCAGCTACTGGACGCGCGTCACCCGCACGCCCTGGCTTTCGAGCATGCTCTGCACCGACTGGTCGCCGGCAAGGTGCCCCGCGCCGACCGCGACCAGTATCGTGCCTGGCTGGTCTAGCCGGCCCTTGACCCATTTCGCCCAGTTGGCGTTGCGCTTGACCAGCAGCGCGTCCTTGAGCTCGGTGGCCTTGGCCAGGTCGCGATTGAAGCTGTCGCCAATGGCCTTGACGTCGCCGCGCGCCCAGGCGTCGAGCATGCCACCGAACTGATCCTTCATCGCCGAAGGATCGTCGAGCACAGAGATCAGGAAATTGCGCTGGGCATCCTCCGACAGTCGGTCGAAGAAACCGAGCTGCTCGGCATTGGTCTCCAGCTGGCCGATCTCCTTGCCGCCGTCCTTGAACTGCTTCTTGAGGACCGACTCTACACCCGAGCCGGAGTCCAGCCCGAGGGCCTGGAACTGCACGCCGAGCAGCATGAAAGCGGCAGCCCAGGTCTCGATCCTGTCCAGCGCCTGCGGCGGGATGCCGGACTTGGCGATCGCCGTCTGCAGCGCGGCCTTCTTGTCGGCCGGCACCCGCTCGAGGAGCGGGGGAAGGCCGGGACTCATCGCCAGCTTGAATAGCTCGCCGAGGGTAGCCGCCGGATTGCTTTCGTCGACCACCGTTTCGACCACCAGCGTATCCGAGCCGGCGGCAACCTTGTCGAAGGCCGGGCTGCGCCACTTGGTTTCCTTGGGCAGCAGGTGGATCGTCCCGAACAGGTAGATGGTCGTGTCCTCGTCGGCGACTTTCCACAGGGCGGGGCTGGCGGCCGTGGGCTCCGCCGCGGGAGCCGGCGTGCAGGCGGTGGCGGCAACGGCGGAAATGGCGGCCAGGCGGCGGCCGAAACGCTTCAACAGGCTCATCGTCATCCAAACTCCCACTGATCGCTGACGAAGGTAGGGAACCGATCCGCCTTCGTCCACTTGCCGAGGTCGAAATCATCGGCCAAAGCCGCCCAACTGTATCGATACGGGATTAATCACGCGTGAGCCTGAGCTTCCAGGACCTGATCCTGACCTTGCACCACTATTGGGGCGAGCAGGGCTGCGTCATCCTTCAGCCCTATGACCTGGAAATGGGAGCCGGGACCTTTCATCCGGCGACCGTGCTGCGCGCGTTGGGACCGGATCCGTGGAAGGCGGCCTATGTCCAGCCGTGCCGGCGGCCGACCGACGGCCGCTATGGCGAGAACCCCAATCGGCTGGGACACTATTACCAATATCAGGTGATGCTGAAGCCCAGCCCGCAGAATTTGCAGGAGCTCTACCTCGGCTCGCTCGACGCGATAGGGATCGACCCGCTGAAGCATGACATCCGCTTCGTCGAGGACGACTGGGAAAGCCCGACGCTGGGCGCCTGGGGGCTGGGCTGGGAAGTGTGGTGCGACGGGATGGAAGTGACCCAGTTCACTTACTTCCAGCAGGTCGGCGGGTTCGACTGCAAGCCGGTGTCGGGCGAGCTGACCTACGGGCTCGAGCGGCTGGCCATGTATATCCAGGGCAAGGACAATGTGTTCGACCTGGCCTTCAACAATGATGGCGTGACGTACGGAGACGTGTTTCTCGAAAATGAGCGGCAGATGTCGAAATGGCACTTCGAGGTCGCCGACACCGAGGCGCTGTTCGATCTGTTCAGGAAGGCCGCGGCAGAGAGCGAGAATTCGTTGAGGGCAGGGGTCCCGATCGCCGCTTACGAGCAGGCGATCAAGGCCAGCCACATCTTCAATACGCTGCAGGCGCGAGGCGTGATCTCGGTTGCCGAGCGGCAGGCCTATATCGGCCGGGTGCGCGACCTGGCCAAGGGGGCCTGCGGGGCGTGGATGGAACTCCTCTCCCATCGGGAGAGGAAGGGGCGGGAAGGTGAGGGCGATGTGGGCTCAACCTCACCCCGATCGCCTTCGGCGAGTCGGCCCTCTCCCAAGGGAGAGGGTTTATGAGCGCCGACTTCCTGCTCGAGCTGCTCAGCGAGGAAATCCCGGCGCGGATGCAGGCCCGGGCGCGCAACGATCTGGCGCGGATGTTCGCGGAAGCGCTGAGCGCGGCGGGGCTCATCCATGACGGGATCGTCACTTACTCAATGCCGCGACGGCTGGCGCTGATCGCGCGCGGCCTGCCGCTGGCGACCGAGGCGGTGAGCGAGGAATTGAAGGGGCCGCGTACCGGCGCTCCGCCGCAGGCGCTCGACGGCTTCCTGCGCAAGACAGGGCTGAGCCAGGACCAGCTCGAGGATCGCGACGGCACATGGTTCGCGCGGATCGAGAAGCCGGGCCGGGCGACGAGCGAGGTACTGGCCGAGGCGGTGGCGGCGATCGTCCGCGACTTCCCCTGGCCCAAGTCGATGCGCTGGGGTGCTGCCTCGCAATCGACCGCCTCGCTGCGCTGGGTCCGGCCGCTGCACTCGATCGTAGCCTTGCTGGGCGAGGAGATCGTCCCCGTCGCGATCGAGGGCGTCGAATGCGGCGCGACGACCCGCGGCCACCGCTTCCACCACCCCGGCCCGATCACCATCGGCGGGGCGGGGGACTATGTCGAGAAATTGCGTGCCTGCCATGTGATCGTCGACCAGGAAGAGCGCGAGACGATCATCCGCGATGGCGCGGCCGCGGCGGCGAAGAAGGCCGGCTTCACGCTGGTCGAAGACGAGGGACTGGTGGTCGAGAATGCCGGCCTGACCAGCCTGCCGGTGCCGCTGCTGGGTTCGTTCGACCCGGCCTTCCTCAATGTGCCGGAGGAAGTGATCCAGCTCACCGCGCGCATCAACCAGAAATATTTCGTCATGCGCGACGGCGACGGGAAGCTCGCCCCGCATTTCGTTTGCGTGGCGAACATCAACGCCAATGACGACGGTGCGGCGATCGTCGCCGGCAACGAGCGGGTGCTCGCCGCGCGGCTCGCCGACGCCCGGTTCTTTTGGGAGCATGACCTCAGGGTTCCCCTGGAAGAGCAGGCGAAGAAGCTCGGCGGCATCGTTTTCCACGAGAAGCTCGGTACCGTCGCCGACAAGGTCGAGCGGGTCGCCAAGCTGGCGCGCTGGCTGGTCGAGGAGGGAATCGTCGGGGCGGCAGATGACAGCGTGGAAGAATTTTCCCAGCCACGCGAGACGCCGACAAAGGGCGGAAAGCCCGTCGAACTGCCTTCGATCCCGCGCGATATGCTGGCCGACATGGCCGAGCGCGCGGCGCGGCTGGCCAAGGCCGATCTAGTCACCGGCATGGTCGGCGAATTTCCCGAGCTGCAGGGCGTGATTGGCGGCCACCTCGCCCGAGCCCAGGGCGAGCCGGATGCCGTCGCCGACGCCATCCGCGACCATTACAAGCCGGTCGGGCAGGGCGATGAGGTACCGACCGCGCCGGTGACGGTGGCTGTCAGCTTAGCGGATAAGTTGGATTCGATCGCAGCATTCTTTGCAGTCGATGAAAGGCCCTCAGGATCAAAAGATCCGTTCGCACTACGCCGGGCTGCCCTCGCTGCTATAAGAATCATTCTGGCCAACGAGCTTAGAATTGAACTGGTTCGACCTGTCATCGACTCTGTGGTCGCGGTTCTTGTTGAAAATGAGTCTCGGGCGATCATGACCGATAATCAGCTACTTAAGGACATGCTCGACGCTATAGGCCGAGAAGACGCTCGAGCAATCGAGGCCAAGATTGCGGTAAACGAACTCGCGATTAGAAAGTTGAAGGGTATCAATCCAAAGTCTCAGGCGGTGGTCGCCGTGAAAGGGACGCTCGAATTCTTCGCCGACCGCCTCAAGGTGCAACAACGCGATGCCGGGGTGCGTTACGACCTTATCGACGCGGTGTTCGCGCTCGGTGGCGAAGACGATCTGGTGAGGCTGTTGGCGCGGGTGGAAGCATTGCAGCAATTTGTCGAGACGCCGGAAGGGGCCGACCTGCTGGCCACCTATAAGCGCGCCGGCAATATACTGAAGAAGGAGCGGTGGGAGGGATCGCATCGGAGGGGCATTCCCCAGACCGGCGACGAGGATCCGCACGTTCTGGTCGACGAGTCGGTGATGTCCGAAGCGGTAACGGGGCTGACCACTGCCTCGACGCTGCCGGCCGACGCGCCGGCCGAGGAGCGGGCGCTGGTCGAGGCGCTCGACGAAGCCGAGCCCAAGGCAATCAAGGCCATCACGGACGAGGATTTCACTACCGCCATGGCCGCGCTGGCGACCTTGCGCGGGCCGATCGACACCTTCTTCGACAAGGTCACCGTCAACGACCCGGATGCCGAGGTTCGCAGGCGGCGGCTCGACCTGTTGGCACGCTTCCGCGACACGGTGGACGCGGTGGCGGATTTCTCGAAGATCGAGGGGTAGCAGTTCCCCGGCGAAGGCCGGGGCCCAGGATCGTTGCAAAGCAACGATTAGTTTTCGGCGAGGCCAATGCGAAGGGTTTGAAGGGCTCTATCGAGCCTTCATGGGCCCCGGCCTTCGCCGGGGAACTAAATATGCGGATCGTCGCTCGGGGTCGGCTGCCGGTCCCTATCCTTGACGGCCGCGGCGCGCAGCGAGTCCCGCTCGCGCCATTCCTTCTCGCGCTCGGCGTGGATCCGCTCCAGCTCCTCGCGGCGGTTCAGTTCGCTGTTGTAGCGATGCTTCCACTTGCGGCCGCCGCCGGAGAAGATGAACCCTCCAACCAGCAGGCCGAGCAGGAATATGAGTGCGACGATGATCCATTGGTCGGTGGTGAAGTACAGCATGGGCCTTAACCCCTGTCTATTGTCAGGGGATCAACCGTTTCGAGCCGAAACGAGTTCCGCCGCCGCCCAATGAAGGACGACGGCGGCCTCGCTGCCCCCCCGAGGAGCGATCGGCTTTGGGCAATGTCCCCCGGACATTGCCGCCACTCGATCAGTGCCGGAACAGGTTGTCGCTGATCGAGCAGGCCGCCGGACCCAGGATGACGATGAACAGGGTCGGCAGGATGAACAGGATCAGCGGAATGGTCATGATCGCCGGCAGGCGGGCCGCCTTTTCTTCGGCGCGCATCATGCGTTCGTTGCGGAACTCGGCCGACAGCACGCGCAGCGCCGAGGCCAGCGGAGTGCCGTATTTCTCGGTCTGGATCATGGTCGTGACCACCCCGCGGATCGCCTCCAGGTCGACGCGCGTGGCGAGGTTCTCGAACGCCTGGCGGCGCTCGTTGAGGAAGCCCAGCTCGATGGCGGTCAGGCCGAACTCGTCGCCCAGCTCAGGATAGGCTTTGCCCAGTTCCTTCGCGACGCGGTTGAACGCGGCATCGACGGTCAGACCGGCTTCGGCGCAGATGACCAGCAGGTCGAGCGCGTCGGGCAGGCCCTTGCGGACGGCGTGGCTGCGCTTCTTGACCTTGTTGGTCAGCCACACGTCCGGCGCCTTGTAGCTTCCGACCAGCGTGCCGGCGACGAATGCGTATTTCTTGAACCACGACCAGTCCGGGAAGAAATCGACGACATAGATCAGCACCACGGCGCCGATGCCCAGCACCACCGGCAACACGAACCGCGCGAAGATGATGAAAAACGCCAGGTCCTTGGTGCGGATGCCGGCCTGCATCAGGCGCACCTGGGTCTTCTTGATCTGGTCGTCCTGCAGCATCTTGAAGCTGCCCAGGATGCCGCGCACCCGGTCGGCCGCGACATTCTTGTTAGTCAGCTTCTTGCGCTTGTTGGTCGACGCGACGATGCCGGCCTTCAGTTGCTCACGGCGCTCGTTCAGCGCCTTGACGCGGCGCGCCATCGGATCCTTGACGGTGGTCGCGGCATAGATTGCGATCATCACCGCGAACGTCGCCACCGCGCTGAGCAGTGTCGCGACCCAGATGACGTCGACCCCGAGAAGAGTAGGTCCGGTGGGTGATGCTTGCATCTCTCTGGGTCCTAGATCTCGAAGTTGACCATCTTGGCCATGATGAACACGCCGATTCCCATCCAGCACAGGCCGCCAAGCCCGGCGATGATCAACCGCTCGTCGACGAAGAAGTTGGCCATGTAGCCGGGGTTGACCATCCAAACCATTGAGAACACTACGAACGGCAGCGAGCCGACGATGTAGGCCGAAGCCTTGGATTCCGAGCTCATCGCCTTGATCTTCAGCTTCATCTGGCCGCGCTTGCGAAGCACGTCGGCCAGGTTCGACAGGGTCTCGGCGAGGTTGCCGCCGGTTTCGCGCTGGATCGCCAGGGTGATGACGAAGAACTGGAACTCGGCAGTGCCAAGCCGATCCGCCGTCTCCTGCAGCGCGGCTTCCATCGTCCGGCCAATCTTCATCTTGTCGGTGACGGATCGGAATTCGATGCCGACCGGGCCCCCGATTTCGCCGGCGACGATGCCGAGTGTCTCAGTGATCGGCAGGCCCGAACGAAGGCCGCGGACCATCAGCTCGATCGCATCGGGGAAGTTGGAGTTGAACTTGTTGAGTCGGCGCTTGATCATGAAGCCGACCGCGAAGTGCGGGACGGCAACGCCGACGAACAGCCCGACGAACAAGGCGAGCAAGAAGGGCGCGCCCTTGAGCATGGCCAGCGCGGCCACGAACAGCCCCAGGCCGAGCGAGACCATCGCATATTTGCCGAGCGTGATCGGCTTGCCGGTCTGCTCCAGCCGCTTGCGCATCAGCGCGGGCTTAGGGATCAGCGTCGAGAAAACGCCTTCGACCCGGCTCGCGCGTGCCGCCATCAGCTTGCGGATCTGGGCCTGGGCGTTCGCCGCCAGCACGCCGTCGGCATGCCGCTCCTTGATGAGCTCCATTCGGCGTTTCTGCGACTTGCGCGGGTTTGGCCCGCTGAACGCCTGCCCACCGAGCAGGAGCGCGCCGAGAATTCCGACCGCCAAGATGATGATATAGATCATAATCCCTCTGTCCTGCCCGTCTGCTGGCGGAGAGGGCGGAGCGCCCCCCCAGTCAGGAAAATGCGTTACGCGGCCTTGTCTTTCGGCTTGGCCAGCATCGACTTCAGATTGTCGACCAGCGTCTTGCCGCCGCCGGCGGCCGACTTGACCTCAGGCGCGCCTTCCTCGCTGGCATGGCTCAGCACCATATTCGACAGCTGGGCGAAGGGCGCGGCCATCTTGCCGGTCGCGATCTCGGCGATCGGCTTGCCCAGCTTCGCCGCCTGTGCGGCGACCTTGCGGTCGTCGGGGAAGACGATGTCGACGCCGCGTTCGATCGACTGCTCGAAATCCTTCTTACTGATTTCGAGCGCGCCGCCCGAGGGCACGCGGTTGGCAACGACAATGATCTTGGTTTGCGGCGCGTTCGATTTCAGCCAGGCGAGGACCCGGATCGTGTCGCGCGTCGCCGCCAGGGTCAGCTCGGCCACCACCACCGCGACATGGGCGTCGTGGACCATGTGCGGATACTGGATCAGCATATGCCGCGGCAGGTCGAGCACGGTCGACTCGAACGCGTTCTTCATCTCCTCCTGGAGCTGGAAGAAGGCGGTGCCGTCGGTGATCAGCGGCTGGTGGAGCGGCGCCTCGGCGGAAAGTACCGAGAGGCGTTCGTTGGCGCGGATCATGGCACGCTCGATGAACAGGCCGTCGATCCGGCTCGGGTTCTCGATCGCATCGGTCAGGCCGCGGCCCGGCTCAAGGTCCAGCGCCAGGGCGCCGGTGCCGAAGTGGACGTCAAGGTCGAGCAACGCGGTCGAGCGATGCGCCTTTTCACCCATCAGCCAGGCCAGGCTGGTGGCGATGCTCGAGGCACCGACTCCGCCGCGCACGCCGACCACCGTGGCCATCACGTGCGGCTTGTCGACCTGGGCTTCGCCGCGCGGGCCGGACAGGATCGATTGGGCATGCGCGAAGGTGTCGCGCAGCTGGTCGACCGTGAACGGCTTCAGCAGATAATCGTGGATGCCGCTGGCGACCAGGTCACGGTAGAGGCGGACGTCGTTGACCTGGCCGGACGCGATCACGACCGTGCCGGGTTCACAGACTTCCGCCAGCGCGTTGATGTCGCTCAGCGGATCCGCCGATTCCGACAGATCGACGAACAGGATCGTCGGGCTGGCCGAAACCGACAGCGACTGAACCGCATTGCGGAGACCGCCCTTATGGACCTTCTCCGGCGACCAGCCATGCTCGACCGCGACGGGGCGCAGCATGTCCGCCGTCGCATCGTCACAGACGAAGGCGGTGAAGGGGTCACGCAGACCCGCTCGCGCTTGAAAAGGTGCGTTCATACTACTGCCCCTGCTTCGTATTGACGTCTTGAAGACCCTTCTTCCCCGTCGGCGGCGTCGAATAGTAAACACCGATGCCGCGGGAAGCGGCGGCCGCGTCGACGTAAGGATTACCTTCACGTCCGTGGATGAGGTCTTGCGGGTTTGCGACCATGGCCGCGATATTCGCGTTCACCGAGCAGCCGAGATTCGACATGCTCTTGTTGCTGTAATTGGGCTGTGCCGGATCGCTCCAATTGGGGCAGTTCGGCACCTCGGCCCGCGAGCGGCTGACCACCACCCGGACCGATCCCGGCGGGATCGTGCTCTGGGTGACGGGAGCGCCGCTGCTGACCAGCATGCCGTACTGGCCGGCGACGCGGGCAACGTCGTTGCGAGCAGCCTCCGAATAGGCGCCGTCGACATAGATTGAGTCGCCGTAGCCGAGTTGCAGCGAGCGGAACCAGCCGTCGAGGCGCGCCCGTTCGGCTGACGACAGCGAGCCGTCCGGCGCAGCCAGATCGAGTGCAAAGTCCTGGCGGGTGACGACCGGCACGTTGACCACCTCGACGCCGCGTTCTGGCTGATCGTGGGGCACGTGCTGGCAGGCCGACAGCGCCGCCGCGACGATGATGAGTGCGGATTTACGGGCCATGATGGCTTCCTTCCTCAAAGAGCGGCGGATCACAGTTTGAACCCCGGAACGGCCGCCGTGCTGGCGGTGCCGGTGATGCCCGGGGCCGTCGCCACAGGAGTCGGGGCCTGGCCGCTCACGCCCTTGAAGGTCTGGCCTTCAAGGAATGTTTCGACGTCCGTCGGAGCGCGATAGCCCTGCGTCGGCGCGGCGAGCTGGCCGGATACCGGCCGGACCAGGTACGGCGTGACGATGATCACCAGTTCGGTTTCTGAACGGCGGTAGGCCGTCGAGCGGAACAGCGCACCAATGATGGGCAAGTCACCAAGGAAGGGGGCCTTGTTGATGTCGTTGGAGTTGGTGTTGCGCAGCAAGCCCGCAATCATGAAAGACTGGCCCGAGCCCAGCTCGACGGTGGTTTCGGCGCGGCGGGTGGTCAGGGCCGGAACGAGGAAATCGTTCAGCCTGACGGCGCCTTCGTTGCTGAGCTCGCTAACCTCGGGGCGGACGCGCATCGAGATGCGGCCGTCGGCGAGGACGATCGGCGTGAAGGCGAGACCAACGCCATATTGACGATATTCGATCGTCACCGCGCCGAGGCTCTGCGACACTGGGATCGGAAATTCGCCGCCGGCAAGGAAGCTGGCGGTTTCACCCGACAGGGCGGTGAGGTTGGGCTCGGCCAGAACCGTGACCAGGCCATCTTTGGCTGCAATGTCCAGCGATGCGATCAGGTCGAGTCCGAATAGCTTGCCGCCGCCCGAAAGGGTCGAGCCGATGGCATTGCGGATCACCTGACCGGCCTGAGGGCTGCTTGAGCCAGCCGGAGGCAGCCAAATGCCTTGGCCTTGCGCCAGGCCAAACTGGAAACCGCTCGTGGTGTCGTTGGCCAACAGGTTGACGCCGAACTGCTTGATCAGGCTCCGGTTGACCTCGGCGATCTTGACCTTGAGCATGACCTGCAGCGGAGTGGCGGTCTTCAAGCGGTTGACCGGAATGACCTTCAGCATCGCTCCCGGCTGCGACGTATCGACGCCCGGGTTGAGCAGCGAGCGGACCAAGGATTCTGCCTGGGCGCTATCCTCCGGCGAGGCGACGGTGCCGTTCAGGACCGCCATCTGGCCGACGGTTGTGACCTTGATGTTGGCGTCCGGCATGGCCGCCTTGATCATTGCATCGACCGAGGTGACATTCGGGCTGACCCGAACCTGCGCGCCGTAGACGACCGAGCCGTCGGCCGCGGTGGCAATCACCGTGGCTTCGCCCGAATCCTTGCCGAACAGGCTAATCTGCCTCGGATTGGCGACGTAGACGTCGGCGACTTTCTCGTTCGACGTCCAGACGTCGGCCACGTTGCGCGGCAGACGGATCATCTGGCCCTCGCCGACCGACAGGAGAACCTGGGTGGTCGGGCGATAGCTGCCGGTCGGCGGGGCCGCAGCGGCGGGCGTGGCGACGGCAATGGTGCCGAAGCCCAGGGCCAGCGCGGCCAGGGCAGTGCCCAGGCGAGCGCGGCGATGCATGGAGATACTGGTCATTTTAGCGAGCTCCCACCGGAACGACGGTGACATTGTTGCCGCGTGCGACGCGAACGACCGGGCCTGACGGCACGGCTTGACCGCCGGGGGCAGTATTGCCCGCGGCACTGGCTTGGTTGCCTGCCTCATTGCTGGAGGCCTTGGCCGGGACGCTGCGGCGCTGGAAGCGCGACACATCGCCGCCGGTGACATAAGTGGTGTTGCTGTCGGCCGGGCGGTTCGCGATGGCCAGCAACATCCGGCGCTCCTCGGTTGGGTTGGCGCCGGCCGGGACCTTGACGTCGCCGGACGCAACCGCCCGCTCGAGCTCCGCCGCATTGTCGGCGATCGAGCGCAGGGTGAGGCTGAGCTGCCCCATGGTCTGCGCGACCGCGATCTTCTCGGCGATGCGCGGGGTAGCCTCCACCGTCACCGAGGTGGACTCCTTGACGACGGTCTTCCCCTCCTCATCCTTGCTGTCGTAGCGCTGGTCGGTGGCGAGCACGCGCAGATTGCGGACGATCGTCTCCGACACCTTGAGGGGCGGGCCTTCGCCGCCGCCGACGACATCCTGGCTGAGGACCATATCGACACGGTCGCCCGGGAAAATGAAGCCGGCGCCGCCGGTGGTCTTCGACACCGGAACGGTGACGGCGCGCATGCCGGGCGTCAGCGCCGCGGCCAGGAAGCCGCGGTCGTTGGGCCCGACCAGCGAGCCCCGAGTCACCGGCTGGCCGGCCGTGATCGGATTGCGCACGACGGTGCCAAGCAGCTTGCTGATGTCGCCGTCTGGCGTGCCTTCGGTGTAATAGGCGTTCTGGACCAGTTCCTTGGGCCACGCCTGATAGGCCATGGCTTCGGCATCGATGATGGTGCCCGCGGGAAGATATTTGCGCGCGACCAGAACCTTTGGCCCCATCGGAACGACGGGCGCCGCATTGGCCTGCTCGGCCCCGGCTCCGGTGAACATGTTCTTGGCCATGACAGCAGTAACTACCGCGATGACCAGCGCTCCGATGAGAAGCGCAACTTTCTTGACGTCCATGGCGACTACGCCTCCCCTGAAGGGTACTTCGATTGCTCAGCGACAATCAGACAAATTGGTTAAGAAAGCGTTGGGCGAGTAACCATAGTCCGCCAAACGCGATGGCGACGCCGTAAGGGACCTCGGTTTTCCCTTCCAAGCGCCTGATCTTGTGGTGATAAATCCAGGCCCCAACGCTGACGATTCCGCCGGCGAGGCTGGTCACGACGAAGAATTGCAAGGTTGCCAACGGCGCGAACCAAAGCGCGATCGCACTACCCAGCTTGACATCGCCGCCGCCCATTCCGCCGAGCACGAACATTCCGAAGAAGACGACGAAGATCAGGATGGCGCCGCAGATTCGCTCCACCGCATCCGGGTAGAAAGCGACGCCACCGGCCCACCAGAACAGCGGCGCCATCACCACGACCGCAATGCTTAGCCAGTCGGGAATGGTCCGGGTCCGTAGGTCGACGACCGCCGCCCAGACTAGCAGGGCCGCGAGGATTGTCGCCAGGATTTGGGTGAATCCGCCATTCAACATGTTGGCACCTCTAGACGGGGCGCCTTTCCAAACCGTAACCAAGCCGGGAAATGCATGAGATCGATGTCCTGATCGTGGGCGGCGGTATCGCCGGAGCCAGCCTTGCGGCTCGCCTCGCCGGGCAAATGCGGGTGCTGGTGATCGAGGCGGAAGAGATGTGCGGCCGCCACGCCACCGGCCGCTCCGCCGCCTTCTGGCAGGCGAGCCTCGGCGGCGACACGCCGGAGCGACGGCTGAGCCTGATCTCCAAGGCGATGTTCGACGCCGATTGGCCCGGCAGCGACACGCCGTTGCTGCGCCCGCGCGGGGCAATCCACCTGACCGGGCCGTGCGGCGAAGCGTTCGAGGAAGTCGGCGACCTCAGCGGCGAATATGCGCCGGTGCGCCTCGACCGCGCGCGGCTGGACGCGCTGATTCCCGGGATGCGCGCGCAATGGACCGGCGCCTGGTATGAGGCGAGTTGCGCCGACATCGAAGTGGCGGCGTTCCACAATGCCTGCCTCGCCGCGACTCGCCGCCAAAGGGGCGAAATCCGGACCGACGCTTCCTTGCTGTCGGCCCGGCGCGCGCCGGACGGGTGGGAAGTTGAAACCAGCGCAGGGCCGATTCGGGCGGCTATCCTGGTCAATGCGGCGGGGGCCTGGGGCGACCAGGTGGCCGAGCGATCCGGAGTGGCGCCGCTGGGCCTGTCGGCGAAACGTCGCACCGTGGTGCAGCTTCGAGTCGGCCGAACCGGACTGCGCGACTTGCCCTTCGTCACCGACCTTCACGAGAGCTTTTACTTCAAGGGGGAAGGCGACAACAGCGTATGGGTCTGTCCGCTCGACGAGACGCCGGTCGACCCCTGCGATGCCGCGCCCGAGGAGCTGGATGTGGCCATCGCCATCGACCGCTTCGAACAGGCGGTCGACTGGCCGGTCGAGGCGATCGAGCGCAAATGGGCCGGGCTGCGCACCTTCGCGCCAGACCGCGGCATGAAATTCGGGTTCGATCCCGATGTGGAAAACTTCTTCTGGTGCGTGGGGCAGGGCGGCATGGGCATCCAGACGGCGCCCGCTGCGTCGCTGCTTTGTGCGGCGATGATCAGGGGCAGGCAACTGCCGGAGGAACTGGCGGGCATCGATCCAACGGATTTCGCGCCAAAAATTGCCCGCTCATCCTGAGTGGCCATTGAGCGAAGTCGAAATGGCGTATCGAAGGATCCTTCGATACGGCCCCGCCTACTCAGGATGAGCGGAAATTATTATGGCCGCTATCGCCGGGCCTCCGCCTCTGCGCAGGCGAGGGCGTCCGCCCGGTCATTCTCCGGGTGGCCCGAATGGCCTTTGACCCAATGCCAGTCGATCCGGTGAGGCGCGCAGGCATCGACCAGCATCTGCCATAGCTCTGCATTCTTGACCGGCTTCCTGTCGGCGGTCTTCCAGCCGTTGCGGCGCCAGCCGTGAATCCATTTGGTGATGCCGTCGCGGACATAATTGCTGTCGGTGTAGAGCTGGACGTGGCAGGGCTTCTTGAGCGCCTTGAGCGCCTCGATCGCCGCCATCAGCTCCATGCGGTTGTTGGTGGTCGGCGCCTCGCCGCCCGACAGCTCGCGCTCCTTGCCGTTGGACCGCAGGATCGCGCCCCAGCCGCCGGGGCCGGGGTTGCCCTTGCATGCGCCGTCGGTGAAGATTTCGACCTCGGGAAGTTCAGCCATCAGGCGACGAGTTCGCGCGGCAGCTTGAAGGTCATCCGCTCCGGCTCATGCTCGGCGATGTCCTCGATCACCTCGAACCGCTCTGCGAGCGCCTCGACCACTTCCCGGACCAGCACTTCCGGCGCCGAGGCTCCGGCGGTGATCCCCACGCGCTCAGGTGTGCCGAGCCAGTTCCAATCGATGTCCGTCGCGCGCTGGATAAGGCGGGCCGGCGCGCCGCTGCGCTCGGCCACTTCGGCGAGACGAAGCGAATTGCTGCTGTTCGGAGCGCCGATCACCAGCAGCCGGTCGCACTGGGGCGCGATTTTCTTGACCGCGGCCTGCCGATTGGAGGTCGCATAGCAAATATCTTCGCTGCGCGGCGTGAGGATCGACGGGAAGCGGGCCTGCAGCGCCTCGACGATCTGCGCCGTGTCGTCGACCGACAGCGTGGTTTGCGTAAGGAAGGAGAGATTGCCGGGGTCCGCCGGCTCCAGCACGGCAACATCCTCGACGGTTTCGACCAGGGTCATGCTGCCCGGCGGGACCTGGCCGAAGGTGCCGATCACCTCGGGATGGCCTGCATGGCCGATGAAGATGATATGACGGCCGGCCTCGATCAGCCGCTCGGCCTGGCGGTGGACCTTGCTGACCAGCGGGCAGGTGGCGTCGAGATAGTCGAGACCCCGGGCCTCGGCAGCTGCGGGTACCACCTTGGGTACGCCATGCGCGGAAAAGACCACCGGTCGCCCGTCCGGCACCTCGTCCAACTCCTTGACGAACACTGCGCCCAGCCCGCGCAGCCGGTCGACCACGAAGCGATTGTGGACGATCTCGTGCCGCACATAGACCGGCGGCCCGAAACGCCCGATCGCCAGCTCGACGATCTTGATCGCGCGGTCGACGCCCGCGCAGAAGCCGCGCGGGGCCGCGATCAGGACGTGCAGTTCAGGCTTGGGCAAGCTCATCGGCGGCGATGTAAGGCCTCGCTTGCAGCAATGCTAGGCGGTTCCTATGACGGGCCGCACCGGAGCGTTCGATGAAGGAAGCCATATCGTGAAGCGTCGCCTTACTGCCCTTGCCCTGGTCCTGATTGCCACGGGCTGCTCGCGCGAAGGCGAGATCGCTCAGGGCGGCATTTACATTACCCGCTCCGCCTGCCCGCAGGTCGGCGTTCCTGCCGCGACGGGTGACATCACCCTGTTCAATCCGGCGAATCGCACCGATGCCGCCGCGCTCGACGTGTCGGCAGCGATCACCAATGTCCGGTCGACCTGCGACGAGGCGGGGGCCAATGTGGTTTCGACGGTGACCTTCGACGTGGTCGGCACCCGCCGCGACGTGGCCCAGGCCCGGTCGGTCGTCCTCCCCTATTTCTCGGTGGCGATGCAGGCAGGGACCCAGGTGGTTGCCAAGCGCGTCGGCCATGTCGGGCTCAACTTCGCCGCTGGCAGCGCACGCGCCCAGACCAGCGGCCAGGCGACCATCCAGGTGTCGCGCGCCGCGGCCACGCTGCCGGAAGAAATCCGGCGCGACCTGACCCGCACGCGCAAGGCCGACGATCCGGACGCCGCAGTCGACCCGCTGTCCCGTCCGGGAGTCCGCGACGCGGTTGCGCGCGCCACCTTCGAGCATCTCGTCGGTTTCCAGCTGACCGATGCCCAGTTGCGCTACAACGCCACGCGCTAGCGGGCGGCGGTCCGCTTCGCCCTCGGCAGGGGGCGCATGACCTTGGCCATGGCTTGCCGGGCGATCTCGCGGCCCATCCCCTCGGCGGCCTCGTTCGAAAAGCGGTAGTGGACGCCGCCGAGGGTGCGCGAATAGCTGACCTGCCGCGCCCATTCGTCCCAGCTGGGCAAGGCCTGCACCGCGGCGTTGGGGATCGAACGCGATGCCACGCGGACTCCCCAAGCCGGCGAATTGCCGACCTCCGCTTTCATATATTCGGCCGTGGCGGCGGCGAAGATGCAGTGGCCGCAGGGATATTCGGGATGGTTGGGGGTGGTGATCAGCGGCTCCCAAGCCGGGTCCGGTGCGGTTGAGGGATTCTGATCGAGCTCGCCGTTGCGGATGGCGGTGATCGGTCGCCAGAAATTATAGTGCAACTTGGCATCGGTAATCGCCATCAGCGCATCGTCGCCGATCATTCCGTTGAGGGCGAACATGCGGGCATTCTGGACCGGGGATCGGCCAGGCGCGTCCGCTGCCAGTCGGTACGAGGGCATCATGTCCGGCGTGATTCGGTAACGCGCCATCAACGTCTCGTGCGGCGTGCGGTCTTTGCTGGTCTTCCCGCCAACCCGCTTTACTTCATTATAATCGCGAACCCATTGCTTGCTATCGAGGGAAGGGGGCGACCCCGGCCGGACGCTGTCGGCACGATCGAGAATCCATGGCTTGAACGCAATGAGGTGCGGCTCGAGAACCGGAAGCTGCGTCGGTACCCATACGCCGGCCTGGGCGCGGGGCAGATAAGGCGTCTGGGCGATCGCCGGGTCGATCCCACCTGCCTTCAGCGCCAGCGCGGCGGCGGCCTTGCCGACCGCGACGCCCGAATCGCGCGCGCGCTCATCCGCCACGCTCGCGAGGGTGATGGCATAGCTTTCGTCGAGCGCCGCCTTCTGCCCGGGGAAATGGGCGGCCAGCACCTCATAGGCAGCCGCGGCCGCAGCCGCGTCCTGAGAGGCCGCCCTATCGGCCGGAGCCATGCCGAGATAGGATTCGTAGCGCCGGTCGATCGCATTGAGCGCCTCGAACATCGCCAGCGCCGCCTGCGTCTGGACCCGTTCTAGCGCCGGGTTGCGCGGTGCGTTCGGCATGGGCGAAGCGGCATTCTGAATTTTCTGTGCGAACTCCATCCACTCGCACACGGTGTCCGCGGCCGCGGGACTGGCGATCATCGCCGAACCCGCCGCAAGCCATTGCAACGCCTTGATCATGGAAGCCCCCTTCCTGAAGCGGTTCACCATAGCAGAAAAAGGCGCCGAGGCTTGAGAGCGAATTGACTCAGGCGTTGCGCCCCTCCACAGCGGCGGCGTCACCCACGCCCGGCAACGGTCATGGGAGGCGCGCACGGGAGAGTGTGGCGCAAGCCACCGCCGAAGGAGCAACCGCCCCCGGAATCTCTCAGGCACCAGGGACCGCGCGCGCCGGACAGTCTGGAAAGAGTTCCGAGAGGAACCACCGAAGGGGCAAAGCTCTCAGGTCGCGCGACAGACGGGGGCTCGAATCAGGAGCGTGTGGGTTGTTCCACGCGACAGTCTTCGAGGACCCGCGGCGTGACAGAGACAAGCGAAAATCTGGCCAAACTGCCGCTCGACGGCTGGCACCGCGCGCATGGCGGGCGGATGGTGCCGTTCGCCGGCTATGAGATGCCGGTCCAGTATGAAGGCATCATGGCCGAGCATCTGTGGGCCCGCGAGCATGCCGGCCTGTTCGACGTCAGCCACATGGGCCAGCTACTGTTCCATGGGCAGGACATCGACCGCGCGCTCGAGACGCTGCTCCCCGGCGACCTTATCGCGCTCAAGGACGGGCGGCTGCGCTATTCGATGCTGCTGGCCGAGGACGGCGGGATTATCGACGATCTGATGGCGACCCGCAGGGGCGAGCATTTCTACCTGGTCGTAAACGGCGCCACCAAGCATGGCGACATCGAGCAGTTCGAACGACGCCTGCCGCGGACCATCGCGATGGATCATATGAAGGAGCAGGCGCTTCTCGCATTGCAGGGGCCGGAAGCAGTGGCGGCGCTGGAAGCTCTCGCGCCCGGCGTCGGCGATCTGAGCTTTATGCAGGCCGGCCTGTTCCATTGGGAGAGCAGGCCTCTGTGGATCAGCCGTTCCGGCTACACCGGCGAGGATGGATTCGAGATTTCGGTCTCGGGCCGCGACGTCGAGGCGCTGGCCGAGGCGCTGACCGCCGACGAACGGGTCAAGCCGATCGGGCTCGGCGCCCGCGATTCCCTGCGGCTCGAGGCGGGGCTGCCGCTCTACGGCCATGACCTCGATTGCGAAACGACGCCCGTGATGGCCGACCTGACCTTCGCCATCGGAAAGCGACGCCGCGCCGAGGGCGGTTTCGCTGGTGCGCTGCGCATCATGGCCGAGCTGGAGAATGGTGCGGCGCAAAAGCGTGTCGGCCTATTGGTCGAGGGCCGGCAGCCGGTGCGCGAGGGTGCGCTGGTCCTGGATGCCGAGGGCAATGAGATTGGCCGGATCACCTCGGGCGGCCATTCGCCATCGCTGGGCCGGCCGATCGCCATGGGCTATGTCGCGACCGCGCTTGCGGAACCGGGCACCGCGCTTACCCTCGAGCAACGGGGCAAGCTGTTCCAGGCGACCGTCACGCCGATGCCGTTCGTCCCCCACCGCTATCATCGCAAACCAGGAGCAGCCGCATGAGCCTCTATTTCACCCGCGAGCATGAATGGATCCGCGTCGAAGGCAACGCCGGCACGGTCGGCATCTCCGATCACGCCCAGGAGGCCCTGGGCGACATTGTGTTCGTCGAGGTGCCCCAGGCCGGCCGATCGCTGAGAAAAGGGGAGGAGGCTGCAGTCGTCGAGTCCGTCAAGGCCGCTTCCGACGTCTATTCGCCGATCAGCGGTGCGGTCATCGAGGGCAACCAGGCGATCGCCGACGATCCGGCGCTGGTCAATCGCGACCCGGAGGATGCCGGCTGGTTCTTCAAGATCGAGCTGGGCGATCCGTCCGAGCTTGAGGGGCTGATGAGCGAAGCCGACTATCGCGAATGGGTGAAGTCACTCTGACCCCAGAATCGAACTTGGAAGGCGCACCGGCCTCGACCAGCCAATGGGATGCGGCAGACTATGCCGCGCATGGCGGCTTCGTGCCGGCGTTGGGGCAGGCGGCGCTGGAGCTGCTCGACCCGCAGCCAGGCGAGCATATCCTCGATGTCGGCTGCGGCGACGGGACGCTGACGCTCAAGATCAAGGAAATGGGCGCCGACGTCGTCGGTATCGACAGCAGCTTGTCGATGGTCGCGGCGGCCAAGGCCAAGGGCCTCGACGCGCGGTTGATGGACGCGGCCGAGTTAAAGTTCGGCGAGGCGTTCGATGCCGCCTTCTCCAACGCCACACTGCACTGGGTGCTCGACAAGGAGCGGGCGGCGCGGGCGATCTGGTTCGCGCTGAAGCATGGCGGGCGCTTCGCGGGCGAGATGGGCGGGCAGGGGAACCTTGCCCGGCTGCGTCAGGCATTGGACGATGAGCTGGTCGCGCGCGGCTATGGCCCGCCAACTTTTGCCGCCAACTGGTACCCGACGCCCGAGGAGTTCATCACGGTCTATGAGCAGGCCGGGTTCAAGGACATCGACGCCCGGCTGATCGAACGGCCGACCCCGCTGGAGCATGGCGTCGCCGCCTGGGTCACCACTTTCCGCGCCGGCTGGCTCGACCGCGCCGGTGTGCCGCACGACGAACGCCAGGCCATTGCCGACGCGGTCGCCGACCGAGTCGGCACCGACACCGCGGACTATGTCCGCCTCCGCTTCATCATGAGGAAGCCGAATTGACCACTAACCCGCTCATCCTGAGTAGCCGCTGAGCAAAGCGAAGCGGCGTATCGAAGGATCCTTCGATACGGGCCTTCGATGCGCTTCGCTCACTCAGTCCCTACTCAGGATGAGCGGAATCTAAGGATCATGTGATGAGATACCTACCGCTGAGCGAAGCCGATCGCTCCGCAATGCTTGAGAAGATCGCGGCCGGCTCGGTCGAAGAGCTGTTCCGCGATGTGCCCGAGGAGGCGCGGATCAAGGGCCCGATCGAAGGCCTGCCGCTGCACGCCAGCGAGATGGCGGTCGAGCGTGAGCTGACCGCCATGGCCCGCAAGAACATGGTCGCGGGGGAGGTGCCCTTCTTCCTCGGCTGCGGCGCCTACAAGCATCATGTGCCGGCCAGCGTCGACCATCTGATCCAGCGCGGCGAGTTTCTGACGGCCTACACGCCATATCAGCCCGAAATTGCGCAGGGCACGCTGCAGGTGCTGTTCGAGTTCCAGACCCAGGTCGCGCGGCTGCTCGGCTGCGAGGTGGCCAATGCCTCGATGTACGACGGCTCGACCGCTTGCTGGGAAGCGATCGGCATGGCGCGGCGGATTACCCGCAAGAAGAAGGCAATCATCTCCTCCGGACTGCATCCGCATTATGTCTCGGTCTGCAAGACGATGGCCAAGTTCACCGGCGACACGCTGGAGACCAAGTTGCCGAGCCTGGGCGCCACGACCGATGCTGACCGGCTGATCGCCAGCATCGACGATGAGACCAGCTGCGTCGTGGTCCAGTATCCCGACATCCTCGGCCGGATCACCGACCTCACTCCGATCGCCGAAGCGGCGCAGGCCAGGGGTGCGCTATTGATCGCGGTGGTGGCCGAGCCGGTCGCGCTGGGCCTGATCAGGGCGCCGGGCGAGATGGGCGCCGACATCGTCGTCGGCGAAGGCCAGTCGATCGGCGTCGGGCTGCAGTTCGGCGGGCCCTATGTCGGCCTCTTCGCTACGAGAGAAAAATATGTCCGGCAAATGCCGGGCCGGCTTGCGGGCGAAACGGTCGATGCCGAGGGAAAGCGGGGTTTCGTGCTGACCCTGTCCACGCGAGAGCAGCATATCCGCCGCGAGAAGGCCACGTCGAACATCTGCACCAATTCGGGGCTGTGTGCGCTGGCTTTCTCAATCCACCTGACTCTGCTGGGCGAGAAGGGGCTGACCGGCCTGGCCAAATTGAATCACGCGCGCGCGTGCGCGGTTGCTGAGCGGCTGTCGGCTATTCCCGGCGTTCGGCTGGTCAACGACAGCTTCTTCAACGAGTTCACGCTGGAGCTGCCGGTCGAAGCGCGGCCGGCGGTGCATGCGATGGTCGAGAAGGGAGTGCTCGGCGGCGTGTCGCTGGGGCGGCTCTATCCGGGAGTTGAGGCGCTTAAGAATGGGGTGGTGATCGCGGTGACCGAAGTGGTTAGCGACGCGGATATCGACGCGCTCGAAGCCGCGCTGAAGGAGGTGTGCAAGTGAGCGCCGAAACCGAAACGGCGGCCAAGCCGGCGAACCCAAATCCATCGGGTTGGCGCCCATCCACTCCCTCAACGACTGAGAGCGCCGCTCCGTCAACGGTCACCGGCAACCGCGCGCTCATGCTGGAAGAGCCGCTGCTGTTCGAGATTGGCAAGCGGGACCAGACCGGAGTGGATTTCGATCCTCCCCGGAACGGGGAGGGGGACCATGCACAGCATGGTGGAGGGGCCGCGCCGCCCCTCCGTCAGCCTTCGGCTGCCACCTCCCCGTCCCGGGGAGAATATTTGGGCGGACTGGAACGCGCTGGCGTGGACCTGCCGGGCCTCAGCGAACCCGAAGCCGTGCGCCACTACACCCGCCTCAGCCGCCAGAACTATGCCATCGACCTCGGCCTGTTCCCGCTCGGCTCGTGCACGATGAAGCATAACCCGCGCCTCAACGAGAAGATGGCGCGGCTGCCGGGGTTCGCCGACATCCACCCGCTGCAGCCGCAGGAGACGGTGCAAGGCGCGCTGGAGCTGATCAACCGGCTCGCTTTCTGGCTGCTCGACCTGACCGGCATGCACGGCGTGGCGATGAGCCCCAAGGCGGGCGCCCATGGCGAGCTGTGCGGCCTGCTCTGCATCCGCGCGGCACTGGAGGCTCGCGGCGATGCGCGCGAAGTGGTGCTGGTGCCGGAGAGTGCGCACGGCACCAATCCGGCGACCGCCGCTTTCTGCGGCTACCGCGTTGAGAATATCCCGGCCAACAAGGCCGGCAGGGTCGACTTGGAGGCGTTGAAGGCCCGGCTGGGCCCCGACGTCGCCGCGGTGATGATCACCAACCCCAACACCTGCGGACTGTTCGAGCCGCAAATGAAGGAGATCAGCGACGCGGTCCATGCCGTGGGCGGCTTCGTCTACTGCGACGGCGCCAACTTCAACGCGATCGTCGGCAAGGTAAAGCCGGGCGACCTCGGCATCGACGCGATGCACATCAACTTGCACAAGACTTTCTCGACTCCCCATGGCGGCGGCGGGCCGGGCTCGGGCCCGGTGGTGCTATCGGAGGCGCTCGCGCCCTATGGTCCGCTGCCCTACGCGGCGAAATATCCGGACGGCAGCTACAAGCTGATCGAGGAAGAACATGCCGCCGATGAGCATCCCCACGCCTTTGGCCGAATGGTCGCCTTCCACGGCCAGATGGGCATGTTCACCCGGGCGCTGACCTATATCCTGAGCCATGGCGCCGATGGCCTGGCCCGGGTCGCCGAGGACAGTGTGCTCAACGCCAACTATATTCTTCGCAGCCTGGAGGATGTGCTCGACGCGCCCTTTGCGCACAGCGGGCCGTGCATGCATGAGGCGATCTTCAGCGATAAGGGGTTTGCGGAAGGATTCTCGACCATCGACGTCGCCAAGGCGCTGATCGACGAGGGCTTCCATCCGATGACCATGTATTTCCCGCTGGTCGTCCACGGCGCCATGCTGGTCGAGCCGACCGAGACCGAGTCCAAGGCCAACGTCGACCAGTTCATCGCCGCGCTGCGCTCGATCGCCGAGCGGGCGAGGGCGGGCGATGAAAGCCTGAAGGCCGCGCCGGTGTTCGCGCCGCGCCGCCGCCTCGACGAGACGCAGGCCGCCAGGAAGCCGGTGCTCAGCTACAACAATCCTGCGCCTGACGGATCTTCGACTGGACTCGGAGCGCATTTCGGCGGCGGATGAGGGCTTGGCCCGGGCCGAAGCCCGGGCCTGACATGGATTAGCGTCGGGCCTGCGGGGCCTTCAGCGCTTCCGGGCTTGGGAAGATCGGTTCCAGCTTGGTGATTGCATCGCTCGCATTCACGAACAACTCTGCCGGCAGCCCCTTGTCGCCCTTCTTGCCCGTACGGAACGAGGCGGCCAGCAACTTGTCCGATACGATCGGCTGAAAGATGAAGCCCTCATGGCCGCGCGAACGCGCGATCAGTGCCGCGTGCATGACATAGGCGTCCATCGCCACCGCAGGGTCGACCATCGGCAGGAACATCAGCTCCATCTTGCTCTTGGTCTCGTCTGGCTTGAGCTTGATGATCAGTCTCGACTTATCGGTCCGCCAGATCGCCTTCGACTGCGCGGTGTAGGCGCCAGCCGTCCGCGGGTAGGGGATGAGCGCGAAAAGCGCCTTGTTGTCGCTGTCCTTGGCTAGGATCGCCGCCTTGGCCACCTCGGCCTGTTCGTCCCACAGCTGGCTGCTTTCCTTCGACAGGCCGCCGATCAACTCGTCCGGAGCTGCGCCCTGGCGAAGCCGCCGATTTACCTCCAAGACGCTGCCAAGCGACGCTCCGACCCACTGCGAACGGGCCGAAAAAAGCCGGCGCGCGGTCTTGAGGTCGCCGACACGGGCAGTCTCCAATATATTGTAGAGATCCATCAGCTCGACGAAATTGCTGGCGTCGGTCTCGGGCTTGCCGTCGGCCTTGCGCTTGGCTGCATTGGCTTGGGCGGCCTTGGCTTGAGCCGCCGCCAGGTCAACCTCGCCGGCCAGCGCATGGGCGACTGCGGCTCGGGCAAGCACGCTCGAGCTCATCACGTCCGGCGTATTCTCGGCATCCGCCTCGGCAATGGCATCCCATATCCGGGCCGATTCCGAAAAACGATTGGCGAGCTCGAGGCGAACGGCGCGATTGGCAGCGAATGTCGGCGCAAGCCGGGCGCGCCACTGGTTGAACCGATCCTCCGTTTCGGACGGCGCACTGATCAGATCCTCATAAGTCGGCGTCGTTGCCAGCGAGAGCAGGGAATATTCGATGGATGCGGTGTTGCGCAGGCTCGCGGCTTGTGCCTCCGCCATCTTGCCCATGCGAAGTAGCGCGGCGCTTTCGACCTGGTCGAAGGCGCGGCCGCGCGAGCGGACGAAATGAAAATCCTGCATGAGGTTCGCCGCTTCGGCCTCGCGCCGCGCCAACGCCACGTCATCCAGCGCTGCCTGATAATTCTTGGCTTCGATCTGGTGGATGGCGCGCCCAAGGATCAACCCGATCCGGCGGGCAGCATTGCCCTCCTGCTTGTCGCCGGTGAGCAAACTGCTGCAAGCGGCCACCCCGGCGGCGCCGAACTTGCGCTTGGAGGCGTCGGCCGATTCCGGCGGCGGCGCAAAAACGCCCAGCAGGGTAACCGCCCCAATCAGTCGTGCGGCGGTTTCGCCGCCAGTCACATTGTTGGGCTGCCCGTCGCATTGGACATAGGCCGATCCAGGCTTTTCCGCGCTCTGGGCGCTCGCGGTTCCCACTGGCGCAACGATAAGGCCCAGCGCTCCCGCGCCGAGGCAAAGTGATTTCACCCTCACAATTCCCCCCTTGTTGTCAGTGGTTTGCGTAAATCAGCCAAATCATTCGTGTCAAACAGATTGCTTGGTTAAGTTGAGCAACAAAGGAAAGACGAGGATTTGATCGAATGGCAAACCCCAGCTTCCCGCCCTACAATGTCGGCGACCTCGGCAAGGAGGTGAAGCGCCAGGCTCCGGCGGCAGCGCGCAATGTCGAACCGATCGGCGATGTCCTGGCAGAGTGGCTGCCGGACAGCGGCGTCGTGCTGGAAATCGCCAGCGGGACGGGCGAGCACGCGCTCGCCTTTGCCCGCCGCTTTCCGCAACTCGACTGGCGGCCGACCGATCCCGACCCGGATGCACTTGCGTCGATCGCCGCCTGGGCGGAGGAGGGGCCACCAAACCTGAAGGCGCCGGTCCAGATCGACGTCTGTGCCGACCAATGGCCGGTAGACCGCGCCGATGCCATGCTGTGCATCAACATGGTGCATATCGCACCATGGGAGGCGTCGATCGGGCTTCTTGACGGCGCCGCCGCGCTGCTTGGTCCGGGCGCACCGCTGATCCTCTATGGCCCATGGCGTCAGGCCGACGTTCCGACTGCTCCCTCGAACCAGGCGTTCGACGTCAGCCTTCGCGACCGCGATCCGCGCTGGGGCCTGAGACTGGTCGAGGATTTTGCTGCCGAAGCGGAGCAGCGCGGATTACGGCTGTTGGAGCGCCGGCCGATGCCGTCGAACAATCTGATGCTTCGTTTCGAAAAGACGCCGTGAGACGTTAAACGAAGCTTTACCGCTTTGCGCTAGGCTTGGGGCCATGGACGAGAGCAGCCCAAGTCAGAATCGCAAGTCGCGACGGTCCAACGTGCTGATGTCCGCCAGCCTCGAGCTGTCGGGTACGTCACTGCCGGTCAAGCTGCGCAATCTGAGCGCCGACGGGGCGCTGGTCGAGGGCGACAAGCTGCCGGTCGAAGGCGCCTCCATCCTGTTCCGCAAGGGCGACCTCAGCATGGCGGGAATCGTCGCTTGGGTGAAGGGGCGCCAGGCAGGGGTCAGTTTCGCACAGAAGCTCAATCCGGAGCAGCTGCTGCGCCACGTGCCGGTCCCCCGGCCCCGCGTAGCGCCAAGCTTCCGCCGCCCGGGACTGAAGACTTCGTCGGACAGCGGTGCCGGTTTCGGTGATGCCTGGCACTGGCGCTTTCCCACCGCCACCGACTGATTTTCAATTCCGATTGTTAGCTGGCGCTGCGCTGTGTTTCGCGCTCCTCGTGCAGCCATGCGACCAGTTCGCCAAGCGGCAGAAGCCGGTTGAAGGTGATGCCGGCATAACCATTGTCGGACCAGCAGGCGATGCCCCGCTGCGGCTCGAGGCCGGGCAGGGTCACGATCACCTCCGCTCCCTGCTGAAACATAGTGGCGGTGCGAACCTTGAGGCCGCCCTGCGAAATGTCGCACGCCTGGACACGCACCACATTTGCTCCCTCGCGGAGCGTCGCGTGGCAGCTGGTCTCGATCCGGGGCATTCGCGGTCGGGGTCCGTCCATCGCAGTTGACAGAATGTCGATCACGTCGATCGGCCGGTCGAAGGCGATCCCGGCATTCTGGTCGCGGGTCCAGCTGATCCGGCCGCTGATCGGTTGACCGCTCTTCAGCTCGACCGTCACCGGCGTGCCGTCGCAGATCGAACAATAGAGGCGGATCATCATGCCACCGCCGGAGATGTTCTTGATCAGGCAGAGCTCGCGGCGGTCTTCGACCAGGATCGAACCGACGCGATAGAGGGTCATGACCCGTTGGCCATCCCGGCGGTCGCTGTCGCCCGCTGGCGCCGGGGGCGCCTCGGAAAGCGAATAAAGCGTCGTCTCAACCGGCTGGATTTCCACTCGAATGCTCCGCCCATACGCTGTCCGAATCCGGGGGGAGCCGAACGTGCCTTGCCCAAGCTAGCGAGGGAGGATAGCGAAGCAGCCCTTACCAATCGGTTGATGTATGGTCCGTTGCGGTCCCGTGCCGTTCGTCGAAGCTATTTCGACGTTCACGGGTATGTTTCTTGCCGCTCGGCGATGCGAGGCGTAGCCTGCTTCATCAGGACCTGCCTTATGGGGGACCGTGGTCCCTGGAGCGAAGCTCATGTTATTACCTTATTGGATTGCTGCTGGACTGGCCTTGGCCAGCACCCCGATTGCTGGCCAGCCGCAGCAACTTGATGTCGAAATCAAACCAACCGGTTCGATCGACCGGACCACCATTACGGAAGATGTGGCAATCACCACCGATAACGCCGACCGCATGACGGTGCCGGTGTCGGTGGGGGGGCAGGGGCCTTATGACTTCCTGGTCGACACCGGGTCGGAACGGACCGTCATTTCGCGGGAGCTGGCCAGCCGGCTTCGGCTGACCAGTGGACGGGCGGCGATATTGCATAGCGTGATGGGCGCCAACGATGTCAAAACGGTTCACATCCCGCACCTCAAAGTCAGCAGCAACGTCATATCCGTGATTGACGCGCCGGCGCTCAGCGCCTCGAATATCGGCGCCGACGGGATGCTGGGTGTCGACAGCCTGCGGTCGCAGCGCGTGCTGTTCGACTTCAAGGCGAAGACCATGTCGATCACGCCGTCGAACCAGCCGCTCGACCGAATGGACGGCGATACGATCGTCGTCCGTGCTCGCGTCCGCAACGGACGGCTGATCTTTACCCAAGCAAAGATTGACGGCCGTAAGATTTCGGTGATCGTCGATACCGGCTCGGAGGTGACCATCGCCAATATGGCGATGCAGAAGATGCTGACGAAGCGAGGTCACAACCTCCTTGCCGACGGCGTGATGATCGAATCCGTGACAGGCGAACAAATGAGCGCCCGCGTCGCCCGCGTCCGCGAGATTGAGCTGGGCGGAGTGAAGTTGAGGGATTTGTCGGTGGCGTTTGCCGACGCTCATATTTTCCGCCAGCTAAAGCTCGACGACAAGCCGGCGTTGTTGCTGGGCATGAATGCGATGAAGGCGTTCGACCGAATCTCGATCGATTTCGCCGCCAAGAAGGTTCGTTTTGTCCTGCCGGAAACCAGCATGCGCAGCGGCGTCCGGCTCGCCGAATCCCGCTAGGCTCCTTTAGTTCGGGCAAAGAAAAGCCCGGGCAAGCATCGCTTGCCCGGGCAGTTCTTTACCGCAGTTTCGCTTAACCGCGTTCCGGCTCCGGCGGAGGCGGCGGCGGCGGCGGCGGCGGCGGCGGCGGCGGGCAAGTGTCCGTCGCCAGGATCACCGAACCGTCCGGGCACGTCTGCGTCGCCGGTGGCGGCGGCGGAGGCGGCGGGGGCGGCGGCGGCGGCGGCGGCGGCGGTTCCGCGGCCGCACCAAAGTTGAAGATCAAGCTCGCCAGCAACGAGTGCGAGCGGAACTTGCCTTCGATCTCCGGGAAGAGCGCAGCGTTGGTGGTTTGGACAACGGTCACCGGAGCGGTCGCGCCGGTCGGCGTAAACGTCACGGAGTTCGCGTTGCCGCCGAACCCGATCGGGCCACCTTCGAAGTTCAGGTTGCCCGTCCTGAAGTAACGATACTTCAGACCGAAATCGATGTTGTCGCTGATCGCATAACGGACGCCGGCGATAAGCTGCGCTGCCCATGCCCGGTCCTTGTCGTCCAATGCCCTCGCCCACGCCCGGCCGAAGCCGGCGCCGGCGTAGAAGGACAGGCCATCTTCGTTGCCAAAGTCGAGCAGTGCATTGATCATCGCCGACTTGATGCCGATCTTGCCATCGAAGTCGTCGAAGTCTTCCTCGGTCAGCGGGGCCTGGCCGGGCGCGCCTGGGTCGGGCGCCGCTGACGGCCGATTCAGGGCGGCATTCAGGCCGGCCAGGAAGTCATCATCAACTTCAAAGCCGTCCCGCTTGGCGCGCTTGTAGCCAAACTCGCCTTCCAGGCGGAACATCCCGAAGTCGTAACCGATGATGGCATCGACGTCATATCCGCGGTTCCAGTCCGCTTCAAAGGCGTCGCCGACCAGAACGTCGGCCGGGCCTGCCGGGCCGGCGGGCGTGGTCGGTTGCTGAATGGTCGTAAAGTCCAAATCAGCATTCACGTCTTGTTCGCGAGGAAGCAGGATGCCCCCCTCGATGCCGGCGTACACCTGCCCATCTCGGGCCTGTGCCGGCGCCGCGATGGCGGCAGCCGCAACTGCAGCTAACAAGTACCTCTTCATGCATATTCCCCTTTTTCAGGCACAATTGCACAGCGCCAACACATGTACTTCGGGAAGGTTTCACTGAAAAGTCGCCTAATTCACCAGCAACCAAGAGTTGTTGCTTTGCGGCCACAGGAAGCTGCGGAAGCGCACCATGCTTCATTTCAGGTCATTCGGGGGTTGAACTGGCACGGGCAGCTTACGTTAATATATGCAGGTGTAGGAGCGAGCCGTGCAACGGAACTATCTGAGAAATACTGTTTTTGCAGTCCTCGCAGCGATGGCGCTGCCAGCCATTGCCATGGGCCAATCGAGCTATGCCGGAGGGGCCATCAAGCCGGGCATTTCGCAGGCAAATGACGATATTTCGCGATTCTACGCTGCAAGCAAAAATAGTCCGATCTGGTTCCGCGCGGGCCAGGCTGCGACCGGTCCGGCGCTTGCGACCATCCTGAAGCGGTCGCCGATCGAAGGCTTTGCACGGGGTCCGCAGCTTGCTGCCGAGGTCGAATCGGCGCTTGCGCAAGCCCAGAGCGGTGACGCGGCGGCGCTGCTGGCAGCCGACCGCGTTCTCTCGGCCGCATGGGTCGAATATGTTCAGGCGATCCATGCCCCGACGCCCGGCATGCTCTATGGCGAGAAATGGGTCACTCCGGTGCGCCCCACCACCTTCGCGGTACTGGCAAAGGCGCTGAAGGCGCCTTCGCTGACCGATCATCTGAAGGCCGAATCCGACCTCAATCCCATTTACGGGGCACTCAAAGAGGCGGCACTCAAGGAAGCGGCGCTGCCTGGCGGTGGCAATTCGGCCCGCTATGCCGCCAATCTCGAGCGCTCCCGGTCCATTCCGTCGACCGGAAGGTTCGTGCTAGTCGACGCCGCCACCGCGCGGCTGTGGATGTACGAGAATGGCCGGCCGGTCGATTCGATGAAGGTCATCGTCGGCGACCAGAAGAAGCTCGGCCTGCCCACGCCGATGATCGCCAGCGTCATCTGGTACGCCACGCTCAACCCTTACTGGCACGTGCCCGATCACATGCTGAAAAAGATCATCGCGCCCAAGGTGGTGACGCAAGGCGAGGCCTATCTCAAGAAGGGCGGCTACGAGGTGGTGTCCGATTGGAATGGCACCCAGGTGATCCCGCCGTCCAGCATCGATTGGAAGGGCGTCGCCGCGGGCACCGTCAGCATCAAGATGCGCCAGCTGCCGGGGCCGACCAACGGCATGGGCAAGATGAAGTTCAACTTCGCCAATCCCGAGGGTATTTACCTGCACGACACACCCAACAAGGCCTTGTTCGCGCAGAGCAACCGCGCGCTCAGCAACGGCTGCATCCGACTTGAAGATGCCAAGCGGCTCGGCCGCTGGCTGCTCGGCCGCGAGCCGGTCGCTTCGGCCGGAGCGGCCGAACAGCATGTCTCCCTGCCGCAAGGCGTGCCTGTCTATGTCACTTACCTGACCGCCCAGCCGCACATCGGCGAGGTCGCGCTGGCCCGCGATGTTTACGGTTGGGATGCGCGCTCGCCGGTGACGACCGCCGCGGCGATCCAGGCGGCGGGGGCGGGGTCTTAGATCGAACTTTTGAGCGTTTATGAGCCTCAAATTTCAACTGTGCCCCGCACAGTCGAAATTTGAGGCTGGTGAGCCCTGCTGGATTCGAACCAGCGACCTACTGATTAAAAGTCAGTTGCTCTACCGACTGAGCTAAGGGCCCTCATAGCCGCGGAGCGCCCTAGCTTCCCCGCCGCCGCTTGCCAAGGCGCGAAAGCAAATGGGGCGCCGTCAGGCCGCCGTCGATGCGCCATTCCGGCGCGATCGCGGCCAGCGGCCCCAGCACGAATTCCCGGTCGGCAAGCCGCGAATGGGGAATGGTCAGGCCCCGTGAGCGCACTCGCTTCCCGCTCCAAGCGACCAGATCAAGATCCAGCACCCGCTCTCCCCACCGCCGGCCCGACCGGCGGCCGAAGTCGCGCTCGATCGTCTTGAGCTCGGTCAGCATCTCCTTCGGCTCCAGCCCGCTTTCGACCAGCGCCACCGCATTGGCGAAATCGCGGCCGGCCCCGCCCACGGCCTTGTTTAGGATGATCGGCGATGCGTCGAACAGGTCGAACGCGGCGTCCAGCCGGGCGACCGCCGCCGCGACGACGCCTGCCGGTCGGCCATGGCGGACATGACGCCGGTTGGAGCCGATAGCGATGGCGTAGAGATGAATTGCTTCGCTCACACGGGAGCGCCTAGGCTAGCCAAATGGAGTTCGCCAGTCCTGCCGACTTCTCGCCATTTCCAAACGCCGAGGCGCCGCGCGATTGCCCACTTTGCCCGCGCCTCGTCGCCTTGCGTCAGCAATGCCGGGCGGAACATCCCGATTGGTGGAATGCGCCGGTCCCGGCCTTCGGGGATCCGGACGCGTGGCTGGCGATCGTCGGGCTGGCGCCGGGCAAGCATGGCGCCAACCGCACCGGCCGGCCCTTCACCGGCGACTATGCCGGAGAGCTGCTTTACGCGACGCTGCTGAAATATGGGCTGGCAACGGGCGAATATCGCGCCGCCCGCGACGACTGCCTACGGCTCGACGGGGCGGTAATCCTCAACGCCGTCAAATGCCTGCCTCCAGCCAACAAGCCGCTGCCGATCGAGGAAGCGAATTGCCGTCCGTTCCTGACGGCCGCGATCGACGCACTGCCCAGGCTGCGGATCTTTGTCGCGCTAGGCAGAGTCGCGCATGACAGCCTATGCCGCGTCCTCGGGGTTCCGCTGGCAAGGGCCAAATTCGCCCATGGCGCGGTGCATGAACTGCCCGGCGGGGGCATATTGGTCGATAGCTATCACTGCAGTCGCTACAACCAGAATATCGGCCGGCTAAACGCGGCGATGTTCGAGGCGGTGTTCGAGAAGGTGCTCGCGCTTCAGGCGGCGTAGCCGAACCGCTCCACCCATGGTTCCAGGATGGGCAGGATCGGCCGAAGTTGCTCCTCATAGCGCTGCCACTGGCGCGAACCGTCGTAGAGCGGCTTGCTGACCTGGGCCGCGCTCATGGTTGAGACGCCGCGGCGGCGCGCCGTACGTGCGAAATCGCGCATCTCCTCGGTCCACTCGGCGCCGAGGAAATCGGTGAGCGCATGCGTCTCGGCATCGAAATCCGCCACCAGCGCTTCGTAGCGCAGCTCGTGGCGGGCGAGGGGCAGCGCCGCCAGGAACGCCTCCTGGCTGCGCATCACCGCATCATAGTGGCGCGCCGCTCGCTCGAGGTCGGTGAACTCGGCCGCCGCCGAAGTCGGTGCAAAATTGGCGCGGAAGCAGCTCCACACCACATCACGAGGATCGCGCCGCATGACGATGATCCGCGCACCCGGGAAGACCCGCGCGATCAGCGGCAGCGCCAGGCCCTTCAGCGGATCCTTGTCGACGAACAGCTTGCCCGTCGCGTCGATGCCGGCGCCGGCCACATAGTCCCAGTAAGCCTTGCGCAGCGCGTCGAGGCTCGCACGGTCAGCCTTGGCAAGCTGCGCCAGGCCGCCCTCGCGCAAAAATGGTTCGCCCGCCGCCATCGTTGGTCGTTCTTCCAGCGCTTCGACGCCGGGGATCGAGGCGAGGACATTCTCGACCAGCGTCGTGCCCGACCGCGGATAGCCGATCAGGAAGGCCGGAGTCGGCGAGCCGTCGGGTTCGTCGACCGGCCAGCCTTCGATGAGTGAGAATTCCTGACCCAGCCGATCGGCGAAGTCGCGGTGGGTTTCGCTCTCTGCCCAAAGTCCCTCCAGGCGGCGGGCAGTGGCCTGGTTGGCGACCGAGTAGGCAGCGAAGGCTTCGGCGTAGCGGCCGAGGCGGTCGAGCGCATCGCCCTTGAGCGAAGCCAGATTCGCCAAATTCTCGTCGCGCAGGTCGGTCGCGAGAACCTTGTCGAGGATGGCCAGCGCCTGGTCCGGTTGGCCGAGTTCGATCTTGGCCCGCGCCATTCCCGCCGCGCCAGGCGGATCGAGCGGATCGAGCGCCAGCGCCCGTTCGCCATAGTGGAGCGCGATATCGAGATCGCCGCGCCGCGACGCAATCGACGCCACGCCGCCGAACGCCGATGCCGACTGGGGATCGAGCTCGGCCGCCCGATTATAGCTGACCAGCGCCGCCTCCAGCGATCCCCCGGTTTCCAGCGCCATGCCGCGTTCCAGCCAGGGGGCGGCGGCGGTCGGGTCCAGCTCGATCGCTTCGTCGAGCCGCTTGAGCCCCTCGCTCAGCTTGCCCTGCTTGCGCAGAACCGCGCCAATCGCTCCGATGATCGTCGGGTCGCCCGGCGCCAGCTTCAGTGCCTCTTCGAGCAGGACGAGCGAGGCATCGAAATCGCCCGCTTCCTCGCGATTCCAGGCGACGAGGTTGAGCAGCATCGGATCGCGCTGGCCCTCGCCGATCGCCCCTTCGGCGATCGCGGCCGCGCGGGCGATGTCGCGCTCGATCAGAGCCTGTTCGATCGACTGCCGGACGACGGGGTCAAGCGAGCTCACACATCCTCCGCCAGCCGGCCGTAAAGCTCGGGCCGGCGGTCGCGGAAGAAGCCGAAGGCGGCGCGGTGACGCCGGGCCTGGTCGATGTCGAGCGTCGCCACCAGCACGCCCGTCTCTTCCTTGCCGAATTCCGCCAGCATGTCGCCGCGCTCGTCGCAGATGAAGCTGTGGCCGTAGAAGATCTGGCCGCCCTCGTTTCCGATGCGGTTGGCTGCGACCACCGGCACGACGTTGCTGACTGCGTGGCCGATCATCGCCCGCCGCCACAGCCGCGACGTATCGAGGTCCGGGTCGTGCGGCTCGCTGCCGATCGCGGTCGGGTAGAAGAGGATCTCGGCGCCCATCAGCATCATCGCCCGGGCCGTCTCGGGATACCATTGGTCCCAGCAGACGCCGACGCCCAGCGTCGTGCCGGCGCCTTGCCACACCTTGAAGCCGGTGTTGCCGGGGCGGAAGTAGAATTTCTCCTCATAGCCTGGGCCGTCGGGAATGTGGCTCTTGCGATAGACGCCCTCGATCTTGCCGTCTGGCCCGATCATCGCCAGCGAGTTGTAATAATGCGGCCCGTCTGCCTCGAAGAAGCTGGTCGGGATCCAGATGCGCAGTTCCTCGGCCAACTTCTGCATCGCTTTGACCGACGGATGCTCGGCGACCGGCCTGGCGGTGGCGAACAGCCCCTCATCCTCGACGCGGCAGAAATAGGGACCCTCGAACAGCTCCGGCGGAAGCACCACCTGCGCGTCCTTGTCCGCCGCCTCGCGCACCAGCTCGGACACGTTGCGGATGTTCTCGGCCGTGTCCTCGCCGAAGGCGAGCTGCAGCGCGGCGACGGTGATCTTGTGGGTCATGGGGGCACCTGCTGGCTGATGCAGTGAAAGCTGCCGCCGCCGGTCAGAATGTGGTCGGCGCGCAGGCCTACAACCTTGCGGTCGGGGAAAATGTCCTGGATCGCCTCGACCGCCGCCGCGTCGTTGGCCGCGCCATAGAGCGGCACCACCACCGCGGCATTGCCGATGTAGAAGTTCATGTAGCTCGCCGGGATGATTTCGCCGTCGCGCTTCACCGGGCCGGGGGAGGGGATGGCGACCACCTCCAGCTCGGCGTCGAGCAATGCTTCGGCGGCGTCGGCATAGGCCTGGGCATTGGGATCGTCGCTGGCCGCTTCGGGGATGGCGACCCGGTTCGGGGCGACGAAGCGGGCGAGATTGTCGACATGGCCGTCGGTATGGTCGTTGATCAGGCCCTTGCCGAGCCACACAATGCGCGCCGCGCCGAGGTCGCGGCCCAGCCGCTGCTCGATGCCTTCCTTGCCGAGCCCCGGGTTGCGATTGGGGTTGAGCAGGCATTCGGCGGTCGTGATGAATGTGCCGCTGCCGTCCCCGTCGATCGCGCCGCCCTCCAGGACCCAGTCCGACACGGAGCAGGGAATAGACGCTTCGGCGGCCAGGCGCTGCCCGATCGTGTCGTCCCCGGGCAAATCATATTTGCCGCCCCAGCCGTTGAAGCCAAAGTCAACGCCGCGGCGGCTGTCGCCCGATCCCAGGATGATTGCCCCGGTGTCGCGCAGCCAGATGTCGCCGAACGGCTCGACGATGACCTTGGCGAAAGGCGCCAGCCGGCGCGCTTCAGCGGCCGTAGTTTCGTCCGCGGCGACCAACCACACCGCCTCGCCCTTGCCATCGGAATGGAGCGCAGCCGCAAACGCCGCGACCTCGGCCTGGGCGGGAGCCAGGTCTTCCAGCCACAGGTCGGCGGCGCTCGGAAAGCCGATCCACACCGCCTGGTGCGGCGCCCATTCAGGGAGGGGAGGCTGTGTCATGTGGCGCGCCGATAACAGCCGGGACAAATTGCGCCAAGTAGCCCTTGCTTCCGGCTGTTGCCCACGCTTTGAATGGCTCCCTGAAAACGGGGGAGTTTCCGCATGGGTTTGAAGTTGTTCGCTGCCGCCGGCCTGCTTGCTGGCGCGGCATGCACCGCGTCCGCCGCGGTTGTCCCGCTGGACCAGGCGGCAAAGATGTTTGGCGTGCGTGAGACCGCATGGGCCGCCGACCTGTCTCCGTCGGGCCGCAAGATCGTCTATCTGACAGCGGGACAGGGAGCCCAGACCATCGCCAAGGTGTTTGACCTCGACACCAAGAAGACAGTCGGGCTGATTGCCTCCAGCGGCGATCCGGAGTCCCTTCGCTGGTGCGAGTTCGCAACGGAAACCCAATTGATTTGCCGCTATACCGGCAACGCCGAGGTGGAGGGCGTGCTCGCCGGCTTCTCCCGCCTGGCGACGCTCAGCCTGGTCGGGAAGGACGTCAGGTCGCTGGGCACCAAGCGTGCCGGCTACGACATGTATATCCGCCAGAACGACGGCTCCGTCCTCGACTGGCTTCCCGACGAGGAAGGCTCGGTCCTGATGGCCCGGACCTATGTGCCTAAGGTCGAAGAACGAGCCACCAACATCAAGGACGACCGGCTGGGGCTCGGCGTCGATCGGGTTGAGCTTGCCACCACCCGTTCCAAGCCTGTCGAGGATCCGCGTCCGCAGGTCTCGCATTACCTGACCGACGGCCGCGGCAATGTCCGAATCATGGCGTTCTCCGAAAGTGACAACGTCGGCCAGCTCAAGGGCATCACCACCTTTCGTTTCCGCAAGGCCGGCAGCCGCGAATGGGAAAGACTCGGCGCGTTCAACTCGCTCGACGACGTCGGCATGTGGCCGGTCGCGATCGAGCATTCGACCAACTCCGCCTACGTCCTCGAGGACGTCAATGGGCGCGACGCGCTGTTCCGCATGCCGCTCGATGGATCGGGCACTAAGATGCTGATCGCCAAGAATGACAAGGTCGATATCGACAACGTCGTCCGGATCGACCGCGGCCTGCCGGTGATCGGCTATTCCTACACCGACGACCGCAACCGGACGGTCTATTTCGACCCCGAATTCAAGAAGCTGGCATCGGCGCTCGGCCGCGCCTTGCCCAAAACTTCCCTGGTCGAGTTCGCCGCGGCCTCGCGCGATGCCAAGACCCTGCTGATCCATGCCAGCGCGGACACCGATCCAGGTGCTTATTATGTGCTCAACCGCACGACCAAGCAGATGGAGCCCGTGCTCCTGTCGCGCAAGGAAGTGCTTCCGGAACAGCTCGCTCCGGTTCAGTCGATCAGCTATCCCGCTGCCGACGGGACCATGATCCCGGCCTATCTCACCATGTCGAAGGATGGACCGGCCAAGGGCCGTCCGGCGGTGGTCTTGCCCCACGGTGGGCCTAGCGCCCGCGACAGCTGGGGTTTCGACTGGCTGGCCCAATTCCTCGCCGCGCGCGGCTATGCCGTGATCCAGCCCAACTATCGCGGTTCCGCCGGTTATGGCGATGAGTTCCTCGGCGAAAATGCCTTCCGCGACTGGAAAACCGCGATGGCCGACATCAGCGATTCAGCGAAATATCTCGTCGCCCAAGGCATCGCCGATCCGAACAAGCTGGCGATTCTCGGCTGGTCGTATGGTGGCTATGCCGCGCTTCAATCGGCCAGCCTGGAGCCGGACCGCTACAAGGCGGTCGTCGCCATCGCGCCGGTGACCGATTTGGCCATGCTGAAGCGGGACTATTACGAATTCACCAGCTCCCGGCTCGCCAAGGAAACAATTGGCTCGGGCGAGCATCTCAGGCCCGGATCGCCGTTGCAGAACGCGTCGCGGATCAAGGCGCCGGTGCTGTTGGTCCACGGCGACATGGATATCAATGTCCGGAGCCGGCACAGCGTGGAAATGACCCAGGCGCTGCAGAAGGGCGGGACGCCGGTCGAGCTGGTCCGCCACAAGAAGCTCGATCACTATCTCGACGACAGCAGCGCCCGGATCGACATGCTGACCAGGATCGGCCAGCTGCTCGATCGGACCATCGGCAAATAGCCAAAGAGAAAGGGCGGCTCCTCGCGGAACCGCCCTTTCTCTTTGCAACTGAGCTTCAGGCTCAGCGCGAGTAGAACTCGATGACCAGGTTCGGTTCCATCCGCACCGGATAGGGCACCTCATCCAGCGTGGGCACGCGGGTGAACTGGGCCTTGGACGTGCCGTCGGGCACGACATAGTCGGGAATGTCGCGCTCGGCGAGGCTCTGCGCCTCCATCACCAGCGCCATTTCCTGCGCCTTGGGACCGAGCTCGATCACGTCGCCGACATCGATCCGGCGCGAGGCGATGTTGCACTTCACGCCGTTGACGCGGATGTGGCCGTGGCTGACCAGCTGACGCGCGGCCCAGATGGTCGGCGCGAACTTGGCGCGATAGACGACCATGTCGAGCCGGCGCTCGAGCAGGCCGATCAGATTCTGCGAGGCGTCGCCCTTCATCCGGCTGGCCTGCTGATAGGTCTGCTTGAACTGCTTTTCGGTGACGTCGCCGTAATAGCCCTTCAGCTTCTGCTTGGCGCGCAGCTGCAGGCCGAAGTCGGACATCTTGCCCTTGCGGCGCTGGCCGTGCTGGCCGGGACCATATTCGCGGCGGTTGACCGGGCTCTTGGGACGTCCGAAGACATTCTCGCCCATGCGGCGGTCGAGCTTATACTTGGCGCTGCTGCGCTTCGACATGATTTCACTCCAATTTGCTTCTTCAGTTCGTGACCGGACCGCACCGACTGCCGATTGCCAGCCGCGACCACCGCTTCACCGGACGTGCAGGGTCAATTGCGAGCGGCGCGCCTAGCCGGGGAGGGGCGATAGGTCAAGCTTTGCAAGGCGAAGCGGCTTTGGCATGGGGCAGGCCATGACCGAGATCCGCGACCCTGCCGACTGCAACACCATGACCGAAGTCCGAGCCGGTGTCGACGACGTCGACCGGCAGGTCGTGGCGCTGTTGAAGCGGCGCTTCGGCTACATGGACGCCGCCGCCCGCATCAAGCCCGACCGGTCGGCGGTGCGCGACGAATGGCGCAAGGCCGACGTGCTGGCCAAGGTCGATGCCGCGGCGATCGAGCTCGGGGTCGACCGCGCGCTGCTGTCACGCCTCTACGAAGACCTGATCGAAAGCTCGATCGCTTACGAGCTGGAGGTGTTCGACCGGACCCGAAGCTAGCGCCGGCGCTGGTCGGCTTCCTGGACGCGCTTCCATTGCTCAGCGGTCATGCACACCCGCTTGGTGCCCTGGATCTGGCCGGTAACCGGCTGCCGCTTGCAGATCTTCTTCTCGCGTTCCGCCGCTTCGTTGGTCACCGGCGATTGGTTATTTGTCTGTGGGGCCGTTGTAGTTTCGGACGCAACCAACATGACGCTGAACAGTACGGCGAGCATCGAGAATCTTCCTTAACCCAGATTGTGAAACCGGTTTCCTACCCAATCACGACGGAATGGGAAGCGGCTTGCCTTAATTTTTCGACGAACGGCTGTCGGTGAGCGCGCGGATTACGCCACGCAACGCCTGGATTTCGCGGCTCGACCATAAGGGCTTGATGAGGATGGTGCGGAGCGTGGTCCTAGTTGCCTGGGTCCGGTCGGGAGGGAAAAAATAGCCGGCTTCATCGAGCGCTCTGTCCAGCTGCCCGATCAGTCCTTCAAGCTCGCCCATCGCCGCAGGCGGCTCCAGCTCGCGTTCGGTCGGCGTCGCGAGCTCGGCGCCCCGCGACCATTCATAGGCCAGCAGGATGACCGCCTGGGCTAGGTTGAGGCTGGCGAAGTCGGGATTGATCGGCACGGTGACGATCCGGCTGGCGACGGCCACATCCTCGGTAGCGAGGCCCGACCGCTCCGGCCCGAACAAGATTGCGGCGCGGCCAGCGGTCGAGTGAATTTCCCGAGCCATCTCTTCCGGGCCGACCACCGGGATCACCAGATCGCGGCGGCGGACGGTCGAGGCGTAAACCAGGCTGCAATCGGCAATCGCTTTCGCGGTCGTCTCGAAGACTAGGGCGTTGTCGAGGACGACATCGGCGCCGCTGGCGGCTGGGCCCGCTTCCGGATTCGGCCAGCCGTCCCGAGGCGTGACCAGCCGCATCTCGGTCAGCCCAAAATTGAGCATCGCCCGCGCCGCCTTGCCGATATTCTGGCCGAGCTGCGGGCGGACGAGGACGACGATTGGTGGCGCGCTGCTCATAGCAGCTTGCTGTGCCCGGGCGGGATCGCTTCCTTCTCGACCCGCTCGGCGATCTCGGCGAAGTCGCCGGGCTCGCTGAAGTCCTTGTAGATGCTGGCGAATCTTATGTAGGCGACATGGTCGAGCGCCTTCAAACCAGCCATCACCGCCTCGCCGATCCTGGCCGAGGTGACCTCATCGCCGAGCGTCTCCATCTGCCGCTGGACGCCGCTAATCAGCTGGTCGACCTTGGCCGGGTCGATGTCGCGCTTGCGGCAGCTGTGGCTAATCGCCCGCTCCAGCTTGGCCCGGTCGAACGGCTCGCGCTTGCCGTCCTTCTTGACCACGGTGAGGTCGCGGATGTGGACCCGCTCGAAGGTAGTGAAGCGCGCGCCGCAGCCCTCGCACTGCCGCCGCCGCCGGATCGCTGCCCCGTCCTCGGTCGGCCGGCTGTCCTTCACCTGGCTGTCTTCATGGGCGCAAAATGGACAGCGCAATGCCTAATCCTGATAGATCGGGAAGCGGGCGCACAGAGCGCGGACCCGCTCGTTGACCGCCTGCTCAACCGCGCCGTTGCCGTCGGGGCCGTTTTCCTGAAGCCCATCGAGCACATCGGCGACCATGTCGGCGATGTCGCGGAACTCGGCCTCGCCGAAGCCGCGGGTTGTTCCCGCCGGGGAGCCGACGCGGATGCCGCTGGTCTGGACCGGCGGCAGCGGGTCGAACGGCACGCCATTCTTGTTGCAGGTGATGCCGGCATGTTCGAGGCTCTGGTCGGCGTCCTTGCCGGTCAGGCCGAGCGGCCGAAGGTCGACCAGCGCGAGGTGCGTGTCGGTGCCGCCGGCGACCAGGTCCGCGCCGCGCTCCTTCAAGCGGTTGGCCAGCGTTTGGGCGTTCCGGATGACCGCCTTGGCATAGGTCTTGAAGCCCGGCTCCAGCGCCTCGCCGAACGCCACCGCCTTGGCGGCGATGACATGCATCAGCGGGCCGCCCTGGAGGCCGGGGAAGACCGCCGAGTTGATCTTCTTGGCGATCGCCTCGTCGTCGGTCAGCACCATGCCGCCACGCGGCCCGCGCAGCGTCTTATGGGTGGTAGTCGTGACGACATGGGCATGGCCGAACGGCGTCGGATGCTCGCCGGCGGCGACGAGGCCGGCGAAATGGGCCATGTCGACCAGCAGCAAAGCGCCAACTTCATCGGCAATGGCGCGAAAGCGGGCGAAGTCCAGCTGTCGCGGATAGGCCGATCCGCCGGCGATAATCAGTTTCGGCTGATCCTCCTTGGCGAGGCTCTCGACCTCGTCGAAATCGACCAGGTGGTCATCGGGCCGGACCCCATATTGGATGGCGTTGAACCATTTGCCCGACTGGGCCGGAGGCGCGCCATGGGTCAGGTGCCCGCCCGCGGCGAGGCTCATCCCCAGGATGGTGTCGCCGGGTTTGAGCAGCGCCATCATCACCGCGCCATTGGCCTGAGCGCCCGAATGGGGCTGCACGTTGGCGAAGCCGCAGCCGAACAGCTGCTTGGCGCGCTCGATCGCCAGGTTCTCGACCACGTCGGCGTATTCGCAGCCGCCGTAGTAGCGCTTGCCCGGATAGCCTTCGGCGTATTTGTTGGTGAGCACACTGCCCTGCGCCTCCAGCACGCGGGGGCTTGCGTAGTTTTCCGACGCGATCAGCTCGACGTGCTCCTGCTGGCGGCGGTATTCGGACGCGATCGCCGCGGCCAGTTCGGGGTCGTAGCCTTCGATGCGGGCATCGCGCGGGAACATCGGTACTCCGGGGGTTTGCGGGCCCCGGATTGTAGCGCCCGCTGCCGCCATCCCGGCCGCGACGCATGAAAAAAGGGCGCGGTCGGCGACCGCGCCCTTGGTGTGCCGCTGTCGCGCGCTCAGTGATTCAACACGATGTCGGCAATGATGCCGGTGGCGATCGCAACCAGCAGGAACTCTCCGGCGTCGCTGCGCCGCCAGTAATAGCCGCGCGGCGGCGCGTACAGGCGGTACGGACGGTAATCGTGCACGACGTAGGTCGGGCCATAGCCGCGGTAGCGGTAATGGCGACCGCGCGCCCACGGCGGCGGGCCCGGCGGGCCGTAGTAGATCTCGCGATACGGGCGATGACGCACGACGTAAGTCGGTGCCGGGGGTCCGATGTAGACGACGCGGCGCGGATCGCTGCGATCCCAGTGGCTGTAGCCGTGCCCGTGCCGATATCGGTCGCGGTCGTGCCAGCGTCCGCGATGCCCGCGGTCGTAGCGGTCATCGTCGTCATGATGGTAGTAGCCGTGCCCATGGCGGCCGCGGCGATCGTCGTCGGCCATCGCCGGTGCGGCGACGGCGCCAGCGAGTGCCACCAGCAAGATCCCCAGGGCCAGCAAGGCGTGGCGTTTCATGTTCGTGTCTCCCTGCGCGGTATGCGAACTATCGACCCGTCCGACTGAATCGGCTCCGTCCCCGGACGCGTGTGCCGCGCGATGTTCAGATCGCAGCAAGCCGGCCGGGCCGGTAACAACGAACCGCTATAATTGCCGCATCCCCGATGTCCGATCCGCCCGCGCGCCGCGCGCAGGCGACGGCACGTCATACCGGAGCCCCCATGCAATACATCTACACCATGAACGGCGTCAGCAAGACCGTGCCGCCGAAGCGCCAGATCATCAAGGACATCTCGCTGTCGTTCTTCCCCGGTGCCAAGATCGGCCTGCTGGGCCTCAACGGCTCCGGCAAGTCGACGGTGCTGAAGATCATGGCTGGCGTCGACCAGGATTTCGCAGGCGAGGCGCGGCCGCAGCCGGGCATCAAGGTCGGTTATCTCGCGCAGGAACCTGAACTCGATCCCAGCAAGACCGTGCGCGAGTCGGTGGAGGAAGGCGTCGGCGAGATTCTGCAGGCGCAGGCCGCGCTCGACGCCGTCTACGCAGCCTATGCCGAGGAAGGCGCCGACTTCGACAAGCTCGCCGCGCAGCAGCAGCGTCTGGAAGCGATCCTCGCCAGCGGTGATGCGCAC